>JAFTDL010000047.1 GCA_017454215.1 Lentisphaeria bacterium
CCGTGTCGCAGGGCGGCACATCGACCGTCAGGCCGTCCTCGAACAGTCCGAGAAACTTTTTGCGCCAGAAGTCGTACACGGCGTAACGACGGCCGTTTCCGGTCTCGAGACGGCACTCGCCGGCAAAATCAACCGCCATGCCGGCGGGATTTTTTTCGTCAAGATTGGTAAGGGCCAAAACGCTCCACGTACCGAAGGGGCGGCTGAAGGCGGCGAGGAACCGGCGTTCACTGCCATCCGGCGTCCTGGAGCTCAGTTCGACTGGGTGCATGTCCACGACGGGAACGATCCGCCGCAGCATGTCGATGCGCTCGGCATCATACTCGCGGAACCTGTCTCCGATGGTGAGAGGAACGCCGGAAAGCCCGTAGAACGACACCCGGGAGCGGGCCTGTGCTGCCGTGTTGTACTCCGGACGGATGACCAGATTGTCGCAGTCTGCGTACAGAATGGTGTTGTGGATCGGATAAAAGTGATGCAGGGTGTCGACGGCCTGATGCACGAATTCGTCCCACTTGAAAATATCTCCGCCGATGCGAGCGGCGTCGCAGACCTCGCTGCCCGTGGAAATGTCGCTGTCCGAAACGGGATTGCAGAGCAGAAGATAGATGTCGTCGCCCAGCGCCCTGCGTCCGCAGGAGACGATCTTCTTCTGGAACTGCTCGGTGGAGACACGGGGCGAACCGATCCGGTCGCGGAACTCCTCCCACACGTAGCCAGTTATGGTAAGACAATCCCATTTGACGGCCTCGTACCCCCAGGAAAGCAGCTGTTTCATGACCATGGGGATGTACTCGTCGTAGATCGCGGGGCGCGTCGGATCTATCCACCACTGCCCGCACCAGCGGGGAACGGGACCGAACACGCAGTCTGGATGCGCCTCGAACCACCTGTTTTTGTTTCCCTCGCAGGAGAGTCCCACCCAGATCGCCGGGATGCACCCCATCCTGCGGATCTTTTTCGCAACGGGAGCAAGGCCGTGAGGATAGGTGTCGGCACAGGGAGAAAACACATTGCCTCCCCCCTCCCCGTCGCCTTTGATGTTTTTGTGATACCACTCCCAGTCCACCCACGAGACGAGTTTGTCGGTGTAGGCTCCGAGCAGTTCCTTCATTTTTTTTGTGTTTTCCAGCACTTCCTTTTCGCAGGCGTCGAAGCGCGTGGCATACCACGTCATCCAGCCCACGGGCGGCGTTGAGAACCACCGGCTCTTGTCGATGGGGGTGTAGCGCATGTTCATGGACCGGGCGACGAAGTTCTCGATGCCCCGGATCCGCAGCATGTTCACGGGGACTTCATTCTTGTGACTGTAACGGAACGTGTAGCACGCCTTGTCCCAGTCGTACCCCAGCTCGAAATTTCCCCGGACCGAGAAACGCAGAGCCCGGTCGCGTTTGCGGTCGAAGAGCATGTCGTCGCCCTTGCGCGTCACGGGGCCCGATGCCCCCTGAAGCGCGGCGCCCGCCGCTTCGTACCGGCAGGCAAAGGTGTCGGAAACGTCCTCGCTCCAATGCAGGGTCCCCAGAAAGACGAGGTTGCCGAAGAAACGGATCTGCAGTTCGCCTTTGTGCATCTCGAAAAAGATATCGAAATGGTATTTCGTGTCTTCGCCCCGGTACAGAAAGGTGTATTTGCGTCCTTCCCTGAACATGGGCAGGCGTTCGCCGCTGGTGGGGAGCAATTCGTAATACGGCTCCGGACGGGGCGGGATCTCTTCGCCGCTGCCGTGAATGATCCGGCCGTCCATGAAGAGCTGTTCCCGGTCTGCATCGAAGCCGTGATAAAAACACTGGAACCGGAACGTCTCCGGATCGTACCGGAAAGAAAAATTCTGAAAATTTCCGTACACGGTTTTCATTGAGAAACTTATCCTGTTTTGAATGTGCCTTTATTTTTCGAACATGACGAAAGCCGATTCCCGGGGCGGAAGATCGAAGACGATCTTTCCGTCGCTGAATGCGTATTTTCTTCCGTTGAAGACATCTTTGCCCTCCGCCGACGGCATGGGCAGTTTCGCGCCGTCGATGACCACGGCGTTGCGCATGGGGCTGTCGGTGTCGTTGAGGGCGATGACGAGGACTTTCCCGTTTCCGGCATAGGCGCCGTAGATGAAACGGGAATGCTCCTTTTCAGATCTGATGCCGCAGGACTTATCCCAGAAGCTGTAGAATTTCGGAAATTCGCCCAGTCTGTTCTTGGCTTTGGCCAGATGAGAAAGCTGCTTTTCATCATTGGTCCGCCGCATGTAGATACGGCGGGCGAATCCGAAACTTTCGACATAGGCCAGATAGTGGCGCTGGGCCTTGTCGACGGCGGGATCGTCGGGGTTGAAATCCTTGAGTTTGTTCCTGTTGTACACCTGGATCGTGCGGTATATCTGCGGTCCCAGCTGAATGGTGAATTCATTGGTCCGGTATCCGTAGAGGATGCGCATTATTTCGGGTACGAACACATCGTAGTAGTTGTGCTTTTCGGCGATCTGGCGCTCGTAGGATTCGCCCACGGTGAGGATGTCGAAAAAGGTGTCCGAGGGGCAGCGGCTGTAGCGGACATGGCCCATCATCACGGCATCCGGAGTCTTCTGCTTCATCATGATATAGGCGCGCTTGTGAAACTCGCGCAGAGCTCTCATGTCGTAGTCGGAATGGGTGTAGCCGAACTCGTCTTTCCACAGACAGCCGTGCACCGTGTTGCGGCAGGGATAGGGCCAGGCCAGATCGAAGTAGAGGTCGCGCACTTTATACTTGTCGACGTCCAGATAGTATCTCACGTTTTCGATCTTGTGGTCGAAAAAGTTTTTGCTGTTCATGCACGTCCATGTCCAGATGCCTCTGTCCATGGAGGCCTTGTTCGCGTGGGGGCTTTCCTGCTGGAACCATGCGGGATCGCCGAGCATGTTCCATTCGGGACCGTACCAGCCCCACCACGGGAAGCGGGGCGAACTGCCCTTGGTGCCGAAATAGTGCCACCAGTGGATGCCTTCGGTCTTTTCCATGGTGAGAAACTGTGCCATGTGACCGTCATTGACCTGCCCCGGCGCTTTCCATTCGAAGAACCGGGTGGGATGCCACGTTATCCGGGCGGTAAGCGGATTCAGGTTTTGGATGCGCTCCGCCTTTTTCTTGGCGGGGGTCGCCTGAAGATAGAATTCGATTTTGCGCGCCTCCTTCATTTCGATCGGCGTATCGATGAATTCAAGCGCCACGACGGCTTCTTCGGGCGTGACGGCGAGACTTGCGGCCTTCTTCTTGTCCTTGCAGTACCAGCCGCGGCAGCTGTCGATGCCGCCCATGAGACCGACGTCGGGACCGCCGATCCAGAAGAAGGGCTTCCGGGTGGGATCGTTCCAGATCGTCTTGCCCGTCCAATTGGCAAAATCCTGTTTGACGTAGATGCTGGAGCAGTCGTCGAAGGCGTGAGCATATCTGCGGCTCACCGGGTAGACGAGCCGGAGGGAACCGGCCTTGAACCCGGGCCTTCCCACATGGGCCGTGAACCAGAGAAAGCCGTCGAATTCGGCGTGAATGTCCACAGTCACGGGAACGCCGTTCCTGGCCGTCAGCAGATAGTCGGCGAAGGATTTTCCCTTTTTGACCAGCTTCGAGGTGAATTCAAGCGCTTTGCCGTCAAGGACCAGCGTCACGGGACGGGCCAGCAGTTCCCTGCCCTGACTGGTGACGGAGCTGACCAGCCCCTTGCCGCCCAGCACGTATTTTCTGCCCCAGCAGGAGAAGCCGGAATCGTCGGCTTCGGGCGCGGTCCACGGCGGGGGAACGATGTCGCCGGCTCCGGCGGTCGTGCCCTCCCAGGGGGCCTTGCCGTCGGGCTTGGCAAAATAGCCGTAGTCATCGACGAGGACTTTTCCCGCCTTGTCGGTAAAGGTGTAGAGGAGATCGAAAAGTCCCGGCGGCAGTTCGGTCAAGTCGAACCGCTGGGTGATGATGCCCCGGCGCAGTTTCAGCGGCTGGGTCCTGTCGTAAACGATCTTTCCCGATTTCCAGTCTTTCATCCGGATGCGGACGCGGCACTCTTCGCCGGAATCATCCCCGCCCTCGGTGGTGAAGACCAGTTCCATTTTGGGCGGATCGGCGATGAAGGACTTCATCTTGAGCAGGGTCGGCTTTTCATAGGCGAGCTTCGCCCGCAGAAGTTCCCCGGCGGAGGCGGAAGCCAGCGATACGGCAAGCAGACCGTTGTCGGCGCATTTGCCCTCCTTTTTCAGAGACGCGATCTTGCCGGGAGTGCATTCGAGAGCCTGTTTGAACTGAAACGCCCCCGGACCGCTGCCCGTGGAGACGTCGGCCGTCACGGTATCTTTTTTGGCGGACAGGACCTGCAGGGAAAAGTCCGCGCGTTTTTTCGTCAGCTGTCCCAGCGGGGCCAGATCGAAGGCGGGGGTACCCGAAGAGAGAATGATCCGCCCGAACTCGGAGGCGGCGGCAAAACCGCCGCGGCTCACGGAAACGGAACAGCGCCGGATGTCGTTTCTGCCCTCAGCGGCATGTCTGTTGAGGTCGCCGGCGAAATCGCCTTTGTGGGCCCCCCGGTAGGAACGGCAGAGATTGAAGTAAAAGTCTTTCGTGTTTTCGGGCGAAAATCCGAAATTGCTCCACGGCAGGGCGGCCTCGAGCACCCACTTGCCGTCGGAGACGCGGGATTTGAGCTTGACGCCCGCGGCATCGAAGGACTTGATCTCCTGTCCGGCGCGGACCTGCGAATCGTACACGGCGCAGTCGGCGTTGATGATGAAGTGAAAGACATCCGCATGGGTCCCCGACTTGGAAACGTAGAACTCGATGCAGTCATCCTCCCAGACATTGCCGTCGTGCTCCTTGATCATCCGCCGCAGATCGCCGCTGGATACCATGGCGAAGTAGAGGTTTTCCCGGTCGAAAGAAAGATAGCAGCGGGGCTGGTATTCGGCGTAAAGTCCGTTCTGTTTGTTCCGCGTTTCGTGCATGAGAGAAAACCCAGCGGCATATTCGAAGGCGTCAACGGCGCCGTCCAGTTCCGGCGTTCTCTCCGACAGCGTCACCTCGAACGCCCGGTGACCGCCCGAGGCGGCGTCGTCAAGACGCTGAAACTCGGCGCGGACCTCGGCATCGGTCAGAGTCCGGCGGAAGAAACGAAGTTCGTCGATGAGGGTCGTGCCGGGATCCTTGTCCCACCGTTGGCCCAGATAAAGCAGACGGTAATTGTTTTTCGCCGTGCTGTAATCACGGGCGCCGATAAACTCCCCGTCGAGGTAAAGGGACATTCTGCCCTTGCCCCAGGTGACGGCGATATGATGCCATTCGCCCATTTTCCACTCTTTTTTCACACCCTCGACGCTGGGATTGCGGACGCCGTTCTTGAGAACGCCGCCCAGCAGACGCACCCGGTAACTGCCCCGCAGATTCTGAGCGACGGCGACAAGACTCTCCTGATCGGGGCTCTCCAGGCGCACGAAAGCGTGACTTTTGCGGTTGTCCTGACTCCAGTCCACCGCCTTCATCCAGAAGGAAAAACTGCCTTCCGCTGAAGCCATGATACCCTCTTTGAGGTAAAAGGTCACGGCGTCATGCCCCGTTTTTCCCGGCAGACTGCCCACACGGAGGGCCTGACCGGCGAGTCCGGGAACGGTCATGTCTTTGATATCGCTGCCGCCTTTATCAAGATGCGGTCTCGGCACGGCGCTCCCCTTCCCCGAGATGGACGGCACGGGCCCGTCGGGACCGATGCCTTTTTCGAATGAAAACACGATCTCCGGTCCCGCGGCAGCCGCCGCGCAGAGCGAAACAGACAGAGCAACTACGGACAAAACATTTTTCATGATTTTCCCCTTATTTTTGACTGTGTCGAAAAGAACACGGTTTTACTTTTTTATGCGCAATTGCCACGGAGCCTCGCCGCCGTCGGAAGAGAGGATCGTCAGCACGCCGCAGGAACCGTTCCGCTCCCAGACGCCTCCCCGTGCGGCGATCTCCATGCCTTCGGGGATGAAGAAACTCAGACGGCAGGGTTCGCCCGCCACGCATTTCACGGTTCCCCTGACCGTGCCGCCCGCAGCGTCGCGCTTCATGTCGACCAGCTCGTACCCCCCCTGCGTGATGTGCCGCGAACTGGAAATGAGTGTGGGCAGCATGTCGTCGGCAATGGGGGTGATGCGCAGAACGGCCGTTTCGAAGGGGGCGTTCCGCACGGACACGCCCGTCGTATACAGGCCGAGGAATTCCCCTTTCCAGTAGTCGTAGACGGCGTAACGGCGGCCGTCGCCCGTCTCGAGGCGGCAGTCGGCGGCGAAATCGAGAGTGAGTTCCAGGGGATCCTCCCGCGTATTGACCAGCGCGGCCACCTGCCAGTCGCCGAAGGAACGGCTGAAAGCCGTGATGATCTTGCGGGATCCGCCGATGGGGAATTTCGAACGAAACTCCACCGGGGAAACATCGACCACGGGAACGATCCGGCGCAGCATGTCGATGCGTGCGTCGTCATATTCGCTGAAGCGGTCGCCGACCGTCACCGGCAGGCCGGTCAAACCGTAGAAGGAGACCCGGCTCCGGGCCTGAGTGACGGTATTGAACTCGTTGCGCAGCACGATATTGTCGCCGTCGGCGTAAAAGATCGTATTGTGTAAGGGGAAGAAATGGAAGAGGCGGTCGATGGCCCGTTCGCAGAATTCGTACCAGCCGAAGACGTCTCCGCCGATGCGCGCGGCATCGAAAACGTCGGCTCCGGCGGCCATGTCGCTGTCGGTGACGGGATTGCAGAAGAGCATGAAAATATCGTCTCCCGCGGCCTTGCGTCCGGCGGCCACGACGCGGTGGGCGTACTGTTCGGGAGAAACCGAGGGATCGGCCAGTTCGTCGCGGTGATTGCTCCACATGGCCGGATTGCTGCTCAGACAGTCCCACTTGATGGCGCGGTATCCCCAGTCGAGCATCCGGCGGATGACCATGGGGATATATTCGCTGTATATCTCGGGATACGAGGGATCGATCCACCACTGGCCGCTCCAGTTCGGCCACGGTCCGCGCACGCATTCGGGATGGGCCTTGAACCACTTGTTCTTGCGGGGTTCATTGGTGGGGGCGATCCAGATGGCGGGGATGCACCCGGCCTCTTTGATCTTTTCCGCCACGTAGGCCATGCCGTGAGGATAGGCGTCCTTGCGGGGAGAGAAGATATCGCATCCGGCATCGTCCTTGGCGTTGTGCTTCGGGTGATACCACTCCCAGTCCACCCACGAAACGAGGTTGTCTGTGTAGGCGCCGAGAAGTTCCTTCATTTTGCGGGTGTTCTCCAGCACTTCCGCTTCGCAGGCGTCGAAACGGACGGAATACCAGGTCATCCAGCCCACGGGAGCAGTGGAAAACCAGCCATTCTTGTTGATCGGCGTGTAGCGCATGTGCATGGTTTCGGCCGCATAATGCTCCTGTACGCGGATGTGCAAAGTGAAGGACGAAACACCTTGTGCGTGACCGGCCCGGAAAGAGTAAGCCTTTTGTCCCCAGTCGAAACCGAGTTTGAACGTCCCCTCGGGAACGAAGCGCAGTATCCGGTCTTCCCTGCGGTCGAAAAGCATGTCGTCTCCGACCCGCACGGCGGGACCCGAAGAAGCCTGAAGCACGGGACTGTCGGAAGCAAAGACCCCCGGCAGGGTGTCGGAAACGTCTTCGCTCCAGAAGATCAGCCCCTCGGCGGAAACGTTTCCCGAACAGCGCAGGCGGACTTCACTTCTGTCGATCTCGAAAGTGACGCTGCCGAGCGGACGGCCGTCCTTCTCATACGAAAAGGTCGTGAACCGGCAGGTCGTGCGGTAATCGCCGCAGCTGGAAAACGCCGCGTCCTCCGGCAGGGCCATGCCGCAGGCCTGCAGAACGCGGCCCGACAGGAACAATTTCTCCGTTTCATCCTCGAAACGGTGGTAATACAGTTCGAAGCGGAATGTTTCCGGCTCATACAAAAAGGAGAAGTTCTGAAAGTTGCCGTAGACTGGTTTCATCTTTTCACACCTGTTTCATTTCGGAAAAAAATTCAACACCTTTGCTCTGAAATCATTTGCCTTTGAAAAGGATAAATCTCGACTCCCGGGGCGGGAGCCGGAACGCCAGTTTATTGTTCTCCATCCGGAATTTTTCGCCGGAAAAGATGTCTTTCCCTTCGACGCCCGGAACGGGGATGACGGCGGGATCGATCACGACCCCGTTGCTCATCTCCCGGTCGGTGTCGTTGAGAACGATCACGAACAGTCGTCCGGAACCGGAGTGGGCCCCGAAGATGAAGCGTTCATGCCCGACGAAAGGCGAAATACCGCCGGAGCGGTCCCAGTACGGGTGGAAGCGGCGGTCCTGCCCGAGGGACTCGTACACGTCGCCGAGGATCGGTCCCAGAACATCGTTCCGGGTGGAAAAGATGGGGTTTGAGATGTTGTGCGTTCCGGAGTAGGCATAGAAGTGCCGGTGTTCCTTCTCCATGATGCTGCGGGAAACCGCATCCAGCTTCCTGTAAAGCTGCGGACTGTACATCTGCATGGTGCGGACGATCTGACAGCTCATGGTGACCGTTGCCTCGTTGCTCCGCAGACCGAAAAGGATGCGCATGACTTCGGGCGTGAGGATGTCG
>JAFTDL010000005.1 GCA_017454215.1 Lentisphaeria bacterium
AGCGGGACTATGCGCTGGGCAAACTGTCGGGCAAGGCCTCCATCGACCAGAACCTCGACGCCGTTCCCGGCGGAGCCGGGCTGGATTCCGAGATGCGCGAAAAGGTCCTGCGCGAGGTCGTCCGGCTCGGGGACCGCAAAAAATCGGTCACGGCGGCGGATCTGCCCTTCATCATCGCGGGCGTGCTCCACACGCCCAGCCGCATGCGCATACAGGTGATGGATTTCACTTCGGTGAGCGGCCGCTCGGCCGCTCCGCGGGTCACGCTGAAACTCCGGGTCGACAACGAGATCGTCGAAACCGTTTCCGAGGGCGACGGCGGCTACGACGCCTTCGTCAAGGCTCTGCGCAAGGGACTGCGCAGATTTTGTCTCAAGTGTCCGCGCCTCTCCGATTACGAGGTGCGCATTCCGCCCGGCGGCCGCACGGATGCTCTGGTCGAAACGACCATCACCTGGCATTTGGGAAGCGGCAGGACGCTGGTCACCACGGGGATCGACTCCGACCAGCTGGCCGCCGCCGTTCAGGCCACCGAAAAGATGCTGAACACGGCGGTCCTGCCGCCGGAAAACGAGCAGGAGGATCATGGGTAAACTTTTTGTCATATCCGGCGACGACGATTTCGCCCGCAAACAGCGGGCCAGGGAGATCGTCGGCGAACTGGCCGGAGACCAGCCCGAGGACAACCCCGCGCTGGAGATCATTTCCGGAGACGGCGGCGACGCCAAAGACGCCGTCATCGCCGGGCGTTTTCTCGACGCCCTGCGCACGCCTCCCTTTCTGAGCGACAGCAAGATCGTCTGGCTCCGCCACTTTTCGGATCTGGCTCCCTTCTGCGAAGCGAAGCCGCAGGATCCCTACGACGGCATCATCGAGTTTTTGAGTTCGCCTCTGCCGGATGAGCTTTCGGTGGTGATCGACGGTCCCGGTCTGGATCAGCGCAAGACTTTCGCCCGGTCCCTCAAAAGCGCGGGGGCCGTCCTCGAAAGCAAGGCCGCGGCCAGAATGACCGACAGAAACTACGCCGACAGCCGCCGGATGGCCATCGACGACTTCATGCGCAGTTCCGGCAAGCGCATCGACCGCGACGCCATGCAGTTTCTCTGCGAGGCTGTGGGGGGCGACGCGGGGATCCTCGCCAATGAACTTGAAAAACTGCGCTGCTATGTCGGCATGAATCCCGAGATCACGCTGGCCGACTGCCGCGAGATCGTCAGCCGCACGCCCGAGACCATCAGCTGGGAATATACCGGGGCGGTGACTTCCGGCGACGTCCGTCGCGCTCTGCGCCTCGCGGGGATCCTGCTGGACTCCGGCGAACCCGAGATCAGGATGCTGGCCGGACTGTCCGGTGAATTTCAGAAGATGGCCCAGACCCGGCTGGCCATGCAGGAACTGGGCGTGAAGCGCCCCGGACCCAACACCTTTGCCGCACTTCCCGAGGAGGTCCGGGAAAAATATCCCGACAATCCGCTGCTCAAACTGCATCCCTTCCGCGCCTACAAGGTGTGCGAAGGGGCCGCCCGTTTCACCGACGCGGAACTTGCTGAGAAGCTCACCGCCATCCGCGACGCCTCGCGGGCGCTGGTTTCCGGCGGCGGCGACAAACGGATCATTCTCGAACAGCTGACCTTGAAACTTGCGGCCAAAAACAGGAATTGACCATGGAGAAACTGCATTTCGTCGGCATCGGCGGCATCGGCATGAGCGGCCTTGCCGCCATGGCCAAAACTTTGGGATACGACGTCACCGGCAGCGACCGCGGTTCCGGGCGTCCGGAGAACCGGAGGATCTTTGCCGCGCTGGAAAATCAGGGCATCCGCATCTATCCGCAGGACGGTTCCTTCGCCCGCGACGGACTGCCCGATCATATCGTCTACTCCACCGCCATCGAGGAGGACAATCCCGATTTTGCGGCAGGGGAGGGGGTCCCGCGGCTCCACCGCTCCGTCGTGCTCGAAAAACTCATGACCTCCATGGAGGACAAGATCACCGTCGCCGTCACCGGCAGCTGCGGCAAAAGCACGGTGACCGCGTACACGGCCGAAGCGCTCTTCAATCTCGGCGCGGATCCCGTGTGCCTCAACGGCGCGCTCTCGAAACGTTTCCGGAGCGCCTCGTTCGCGGGAAATTTCCGGCCGGGGAAGGGGCGGTATTTCGTATTCGAGGCCGACGAAAGCGACAAGAGTCTGCTCAATTATCAGGTCGATTACTGCATCATCCTCAATATCGGCACCGATCATTACGGCAAGGAGGAACTGGCCCGGGTGTTCGGCGCGTTCCTGAAGAACACGCGCCGGGGCGCGGTGCTTTCGGAGGGCGTCCACGAGGCGGTGAAAGACTTCATCCCTTCCAGACTGAAGATCGCGGTATTCCATCCTGAGCCGGGGGAGGGGAGAACTTTCGCCCTTGAGGAATACTCTTCGCAAAACGGCCGCGCCCGGGCGGTCTTTTCCGGAAACGGGGCGGTGGCGCTGCCCGCGCCGGGGGAACACTCGGCCCTCAACGCGCTGGCCGTGTACGCCATGCTGGACATGCTGGGGTTCGACCGCGATTCTGCGCTTCGGGCGCTGGGGCGCTTCGACGGGCTCTTCCGCCGCACGGACTTTGCCGGAAAGACGGCCTCGGGAGCTCTCGTGTACGACGATTACGCCCACAATCCCGAAAAGATCGTCTCCTGCCTTGAGACCATGCGCGAACTGGCTCCGGGGCGGGTGTTTGCCGTCTTTCAGCCCCACGGTTTCGGTCCGTGGGGATTCAGGTGCGATGAATTGTTCCGTGCTTTGGAGCAGGTCCT
>JAFTDL010000048.1 GCA_017454215.1 Lentisphaeria bacterium
GTCGAAAAAGGTCAGAAAGTAGGTTATGAGAAGGTTGCGGATGTGCATGCCTTCCACATCGGCATCGGTGGCGATGACGACTTTGTCGTAGCGCAGGCTCTCGGTGTCCTCCTCGATGCCGAGGGCCTGGGTGAGAAACATCAGCTCCTCGTTGGAGTAGATCTTGTCGCGCTTGAGTCCGTAGCAGTTGAGGGGCTTGCCCCGCAGCGCGAAGATCGCCTGACAATCCACGTCGCGGCACACCTCGAGACTGCCCGCGGCGGAGTTGCCCTCGGTGAGGAAGATCATCGTCTCCTTGGGTTCCACCTTGCGCGGCCACTTGTCGCCCACGTGGAATTTGCAGTCCTTGAGCTTGGGGATGCGCAGACGCGTCTTCTGGGAACTCTCGCGGGACTTCTTCTTCACCTCCTGGATCTCGCGGTGCAGGTGCTCGTTGCGGGCCACCTTCTCCATGATGATCTCGGCGGTGGCGCTGTTCTTGTAGAGGTAGTCCACCAGCGCGTCCCGCACGGCGTTGACCACCGGACCGCGGATATCGGTGTTGCTGAGACGGTTCTTGGTCTGCGACTCGAACATGGGCTCGCGCACCTTGACCGCGACGGCGCCGATGAGCCCGTCGCGCACGTCGTCGGCCTTGTAGTTCTTGCCCGAAAACTCGTTGATGCCCTTGAGCACGCCCTCCTTGAAGGCCGACAGATGGGTCCCGCCGTCGTGGGTGAACTGGCCGTTCACGAACGAAAAACTGATCTCGCCGTAACGGTCGCTGTGGGTCAGGGCGAACTCCACTTCCCTGGACCGGAAGGCGATGACGTCGTAAAGTTTCTCGTCGCCGGTCTCGGCCTCCAGCAGATCCCGCAGTCCCGCCGAGGAGTAGTAGCGCTGATTGTTGTAGTAAAGCGACAGTCCGCTGTTGAGGTAGGCGTACATCCAGATGCGCTTCTCGACGTATTCCTGACGGAAGGAGAAGCCGGGAAAGAGCTCCGGATCGGGCTCGAACTCCGTGAACGTGCCGTTGCGGTCCCCGGTGCTCCCCTCGGTGGTCTCTTTGAGCACGCCCTTCTCGAAATGCGCCTCCCGGTACCTGCCGTCGCGGACCGAACGCACGTTGAAGACCCGCGAAAGCGCGTTCACCGCCTTGGAGCCCACCCCGTTCATGCCGATGGAGAACTGAAACGCGTCGTCGTTGTACTTGCCTCCGGTGTTGATGACCGACACGCACTCCACCAGTTTCTGCAGCGGGATGCCCCGCCCGTAGTCCCGGACCGTGACCCGGCCGTCCGTCACGGTGATCTCGATGCGTTTGCCGCACCCCATGATGAATTCGTCGATGCTGTTGTCGACGATCTCCTTGAGCAGCACGTAAATGCCGTCATCGGGATGCGATCCGTCGCCCATGCGCCCGATGTACATGCCCGGACGTCTCCGGATATGCTCCAGGGACTCCAGCGTCTTGATCGAGTTTTCATCGTACACGGGATTTGCCATCGCGAAAAAGAGATCCTCTCCTTGAATCTGTACAGAACATCTCTAAAATGTACCATGTTTTCACGATTTTTTCAAGTCTCGCCCTTGTTTTAATCCGCAGGAGTGGTATCTTAAAGCAGAATGTCCATACATGAGGTGCTGCCATGTTGTTTTTCGATCCGGTCTATCTGATCTTCGCCCTGCCGGGACTGCTGCTGGCCATGTGGGCACAGGCCAAAACGAAACTCACCTTCGAACGCTACTCCCGCACGGCCGCCCTCTCAGGCCTCACCGGCGCCGAAGCCGCCTCGCGTCTGCTCCTCTCCGCAGGGATCTGCGACGTGAGGATCGAAGAGACTTCCGGCTTCCTCTCCGACCATTACGACCCCGCCGCCAGAACTCTGCGCCTCTCCCCGTCCGTGTACGGCTCGTCCAGCCTCGCGGCCATCGGCGTCGCCTGCCACGAAGCCGGTCACGCCATCCAGCACGCACAGAACTACGCTCCGCTGGGCCTGCGCAGCGCCCTCGTGCCCGTCATCAACATCTCCAGTCCCCTGGCCTACATATTCATCCTCGCCGGCGTCTTTTTCAGCGCCCCCGGACTGGTCAACATCGGGATCATCTGCTTTGCCGCCGCTGTCATCTTCGCCGTCGTCACCCTGCCCGTGGAATACAACGCAAGCGCCAGAGCCAAAAACCTCATGGTCCGGTGCGGCATCGTCTCCCCTTCGGAAAGTCAGGCCGCAGGCGACGTCCTCGACGCCGCTTTCCTCACCTACGTCGCCGCGGCAGTCTCCGCCCTGATGACCCTGCTCTATTACATTTTCCGCTTCTCCCGCCGCGATTAGGAACCCCAAAAAGCTGCCGTCGGCCCCTTTCGAGGCCGAAACGTCGGCTTCGGAGTAACTGCGGCCTGCCCTTCGGGGGGCCGCAGGAGACAGCGGCTCGTTTTCTTATCGACACGCCCCATGCCTATCCGGCCTGTTACCCAATTCAGCTGACAAAAGGGCCGAAACGTCGGCTCCGGAGTAACTGCGGCCTGCCCTTCGGGGGGGGCCGCAGGAGACAGCGGCCCGTTTTCTCATCGACACGGACCATGCCTATCCGGCCTATCCGGCTTATTGCCCGATATGGCTGCCGCGGGCGGCGCCTCATACCTCATACCTCCGGCAATGCGGAAAATTGACACAACAAAGTCCGAAGTTTACATTTCATTTCCGGCGAAACGGTGGTATCTTATGTGCGTGGACTGCAATGAATGAAGAAAGGACCGAAAATGAACGAATTTGCCGAACTCTTCGGGAAACGCGCCGAACTGCGCAAGGAATTCACCCGCATCGCGGAGGAGTCCGAAAAACTCAAGATCCGCCCCTATCAGGAAAAATTCGCCTCCCCTGAATATCTGCGCATGGTCGGAAAAACCAGCTCCGAATCGGAGGAAACGCTCAAGCGCTTCTACGATCTGGACCTTTCCCTCAAAGGCCCCGAGCACTTCTCACGCGAAAACGTCTTCGTCTGGGGCGGCCCCACCCCCAGCTGGGGCGGCTCCATGGCAAAAGACGCCGGCATCAAGGCCAAGGAATTCTTCGGCGTCGACAACGTGATGTATGTCTACGGTCCCCTCAACCGCGAAATGCTCGACTTGCACCGCTGCTGCAAAAAGGTGATATGCCACCTGGGCCGCAACTGCCGCACCGAAGGCGCCGCAGCCGCCTCCGACGCCGAAGAGGCCGAGAACCTCAGCCGCCTCTCCCTCGAATATCCCAACATCGTCGGCGGCGTCGTGGACGACATGACCGGCAACTACGGCACCAACTATTCGCTCCGCGAGTACAAGGCCATCCACGCAAATCTCCATAAGCACAATCCCGCCCTCGAACTCTACGGCGTCGTCTACTCGTGGGAGCTGGATATGACCCGCGAACTCAAGGCCGTCGCCCCGTGCATCGACCACGTCATCCTGTGGTTCTGGTGGAAAACCGACCTCATGGAACTGGATCTGGCCGTCGAAAAATGCCGCATCCTCTTTCCCGGCAAACCCATCATGCTCGGCATCTTCATGTTCGACTACGGCGCCGCCTGTCTGCCCAACTCCGCAGAAACCATGCACTACCACCTCGAAAAAGCCCGCCGCCACCTGGCCGCAGGAAAAATCCAGGACATCGTCATCCTCGGCGACCGCGAGATCGAAAAATGCCCCGAAGCCGCTTCCTATATCAAAGGCTTCCTCGCATCCGAATTCGCCGCCTCCCGATCCTGACCGCCGTATCTTGACGAAAAGAAGAGATTCCGGGGGGAAGTGAAAACTTTTTTTCACGTGAAAAAAAAGTTTTCACTTCCCCCCGGGCCCCCCATCTTTTTCAAAAGAAACGGGGTGTTTGGGAGCAGAGATTTGCCGGCCGCCGACCGCGCACGGCAGAAGCGGACTGTTTTTCGTCTGCGCGTTTTTTGCCGGGACTGCTGCCCCCCCTGCGGGGAACGGGGCGTTTTGAGTCTGTTTTACGGGGCGGGCAGCCGCGTTTCGGCAACTCAGAATCCGAAGAAGGCCCTGGCGTTGCCGTAGAAGACGGCCTCGACGTCGTCTGAAGTCAGCCCCGCCATGTCGGAAGCCCGTTTCATGGCCCGCAGCTGTTCGTAGCAGACCAGCGTGGCGTCGCCGCGGCAGTGTGAGACCTCCGCGCCGGGAAAAAACTTCCACCCCCTGCCCCAGGTGATGTAGTTGCCCCGCACGCCTCCCGCGCAGATGTTGTCGGTGCCGAACATCAGCCGCGAAATGTCTTCGTGCTTCATCAGAAGATAATGGCTCCTCGCATCGCACACGGCCGAGAGATCGTACCAGATGTTGGGCAGATCGCGCAAAGCAAAAACCGTCTTTTCCAGCGTGTACGGGTTGAACGCCCGGGCGCAGTGGGCGAGGATCCAGCGCACGCGCGGATAACGCCGGGTGAGGCGCACGAGGTCCGCCAGATTTTCGGGATCGGCGACGCCGTCGAACTTGGCCAGGTGCAGGGTAACGAACATCCCGTGCCCGTCGGCGACCTCGATCAGTTCCTCGGGAAAATAATCCGTGATCCGGCAGTCGGCGGGATCGGGCGCGAAAAACCGGTAGGGTTTCAGGCCGCGGAAGTGGTATTTTTCTATCAGTTCCTCCAGTTCATGCGCCGGGATCGCGGGGGTGACGATGGTGCTGCCGAGCCGGTGTTCCGACCGGGCGATCTCCCCGGCCATGAAGGCGTGGAATCCGTCGAGTTTCATGCCCGAAACGGGCATTCCCAGCAGCAGAAAGCCGATGTCGCGGCCGGGAAAGACCTCCCGCGACCAGGAGTCCAGATCCCGCCAGTGCACCTGCGGCGTCGTCGTGCCCTCCGGCGGCGCAAAACGGTCGTCCCACAGATGGGTGTGGACGTCGAAGATCCTTTTCGGCACGAAGTCCTCGAGTTCCTCCTGCCAGATCTCGCGGTCGAAACCGTTGATCTTTTCAAAGGGCCGGATCATATTCACCTTGAATTTTTCTCTTCCGGCGCTTCCGCGCGCCGGGCAAAGGAAAAGTATTTGTGTCCGAAATAACTCGCGGCGACCACCACGGCCGTCGCAAGGATATTGGCATACACGGGATCCATATGCAGGGCTCCCGCGAAGAACCACAGCAGCGCCATGCCGGCCAGAGTGCCGCCGCCGTACACGCACCAGCACTTGACGTACTCCCGCAGCCAGTTGCCCTTTGTCCTGAAAACGAAGAGCTTGTAGCACAAAAAGGCATTGGTGACGGCGGCGATGTTGACCGGAACGGCAAGCAGGAGATAGTGCGCTTTTTCTCCCCAGATCCGGTAGACCAGCGCATAGAGTCCGATGCCGAAAAGCGTGTTCCATCCCCCGACCGCCAGATAGGCGAGCACTTCGTACTGCCGGGGCGAAAGCCTGTTCAGCGGGGGAAGGTTCGAAAAGTCGATCAAGATACGGATTCCTTCTGCTGTACACTATTTCCGGGCGGCGGAGAGCCGGATCGCATCGGCGAGAGAGGTCATTGGAACAAGATCAAGCTCCTTTTCCGCCCTTTCCACGGAGGGAACATAGCGGGCCGGAAGGCGGCCGGAAACAGGCTTTTCCCGGATGACGACCTTCCCCGGCGCCTGCAGAACATCGCGGATCGTTTCCGCAAGTTCCGCAATGGAAACGGCTTCGGAACTGCCCACGTTGACGGGACGCCCCGGCGTGCCCGCCGCGAGGATCCTGAAGAGCCACGTCACCAGATCGTCGGCGTAAAGATAACTGCGCAGAGGGGTCCCGTCGCCCTGAACGACGATGGGACGTCCGGCCAGGGCGTCACGGAGGAAATTGCCGAAGGCAAAGTGGATGTTGCGGTCAAGATAGGGTCCGGAAAAGGCGAAGCAGCGGGCGATCAGCGCGGGAACGCCGGAATCGGCGCAGATCTTTTCCGCCTCCAGTTTGGCGATGCCGTATTCCGTAACAGGACGGCAGGGAAAATCCTCGGGAATGTGTTCCAGCTCGGGGGGCTGGACACCGTACACGGCGCCGGAACTGGTCAGAAGGAGTTTCTTCGCACCGCAGAAACGGGCGAATTCAGCGGTGCGGCGGGTCCCCTCCACCACGATGGAACGCATTTCACCGGGGGCCAGCGTCGTCACGGCGGGCGTCGCGGCATGGATGACCGCGTCGAATTCCTCGTCGGGGAAGACAAAATTTCTGACATCTCCCGCGATGTGGCGAACCCCCGGAAGACCGGCAAACTCGGGATACGCGGCCAGAAACTTCTCGGGGCGGCGCGAGAGAATGACCAGTTCCGTCCCCTCCGACAGCAAACCGCGACGGAGACACGACAGGATGCTCCTGCCGAAAAAGCCGGTCCCGCCTGTCAGAAAAATCTTACTCATCGAAATTGATCCGTTCCTCTTCGATGACCAACGGGCGGTTCTTGACCTGAGTCCAGACTGCGCCCAGGTACTCGCCGATGACGCCGATGAAGATGAGCTGGACTCCGGAGAGGAGGAACATGCCGATGACCAGCGGAGCGAGCCCGAGACTGAAGGTCTGCCACCAGATGAGTTTCAGAACAAGATAGACCAGCGCAATGCAGAAGCTGACCAGCGCGATCAGAAAGCCGGTGAACGCCGCCAGACGCAGGGGCAGTTTCGTATGATTGACGAACCCGGTCATGGCCATATCATAGAGCGTGGCGAAATTGTTTTTCGTTCTGCCGTGTTCCCGTGCGGCCTGAACGAAGGGCACTTCGCAGCGCGAAAAACCGATCTCGCTGACCAGACCGCGGAAGTAGGGGTAAGGCTCGTGAAACTTTTTCAGCGCGTCCATGAAAC
>JAFTDL010000049.1 GCA_017454215.1 Lentisphaeria bacterium
GAACATGGGGACACCGGCGGCGCGGGCGTAGCGGCGGTTGTCCTGTTCGTTCTGGCTGGAGGCCATGCCCGGATCGTCGGCGGTGATGATGACCAGTCCGCCGGGGGTCCCGGAGTAGGCGATGGTGAAAAGAGGATCGGCGGCCACGTTGAGGCCCACGTGTTTCATGGTGACGATGGCGCGGCCGCCGGCGAGGGCGACGCCGATGGCGGTCTCGAGGGCGCACTTCTCATTGGGCTCCCATTCGGCGGAGCCGCCGAGGGAGCTGAAGGTGTCCAGAATTTCGGAGCTGGGCGTGCCGGGATAGCCGCATCCCAGATTGACGCCGCAGTCGAAGGCCGCCATGGCGATGGCTTCGTTGCCGCTGACAAGAAGTTTTTGGCTCATTTTTTCTTTCCTGATTATTATGGATTTGCCGCTATTGACGCGATTTTATTTTCGATGACAGTTTTTCGATCAGCTCCTGCTGCTCGTCGAGCCGGGAATCCACCATGGACGCCACTTTTTCCAGTTCGGGAGCGTCCGGGGTGTACCGGGGGGAGTCGAGGAGTTTGAGCATTTCGTCCAGCCGCAGGTCGATCTCCGCGAGGCGGTGCATGGCCTCATGGTCGAGGGCTTCGGGATCGGCGTCCACGTCGGACAGCAGTCTGAAGAACTCCAGTTTCGCGTCGATGCCTTCGAGGATCTCGGACCGCAGCGGGGCTTTGAGTTCGTCGTCGGCCCGGTTGTAGTTGCCGTGAAGTTCCTCGAAACGTTCCTCGAGGTAGGTCGCAAGATACACCTGCTGGGCCTCGTCGGCGCAGATGTTTTCGGCGGAACCGAAGATGCGTCTGAAAATGGCGTCGAAATCGGACTCCCGGGCGAAGCACTCGTCGAGGATATAGGCGTCGATCTCGGGCAGCGTCACCGGATTGCCCAGCTCCTTGAGGATGCCCTGCAGACTGCCGGTCTCTCCCTTCGACAGGGTGAGGATGTCCGAAACGTCGTCCCCGGCGGTTTCCCCGTCCTGATTTTTCTCCTCGTTGCGCAGGGCGAGCACGGCGTGGTCGCCTTCGGCGCGGATGGTCATTTTTGCCGAAAGCCGGATGTATTCGTCGATGCTGCAGTCGGGACTGCGCAGGACCTCTCCTCCGTAATAGAGTCCCCAGGCCAGCTGTTCGGTGATGTCCAGATAGTCCTCGAAACGTTCGCAGACCTTTGTCAGGGCCTCGTCGAAGACCAGCTCCCACGCCTTGCGCCGACTGCTGCTGCGTTCACTGCCGGGCTGAAACGCGATGTCGAGCACGCCCTTTTCATAATCGTTCACGGTGCAGATCATGGCGTCGCCCTCGCAGGCGCTGCTGCGGCGGTAGAACTCCGACAGGTCGAATACGGTCAGCGTCACCTGTTCGTCGGCGGTCCGTCCGGAGCGAAGCGCGGCGTTGGCCGGGGACTCCGCCAGCAGAAAGTCGAAAATGTTGTCGCTGCCCAGAAGCATGTGATAGTGAAATGCCTGCCCCAGCGGCAGGGTGATCTCCCTGCGGGGAACGGGCCTGCCCCCGTCGAGCAGGGTCGTTTCGGAGGGGAACACCTCGGGGTGCAGGACGGGCGAAAAGCGGTGCCCCGGAATGAGAAACCCCTGTCCCAGCTCCCAGCCGTCGAAGGTCACGGCGAATCTGAAGTTTTTGAAGAACGCCTCCCGGCGGTGAAAGGGTTTTCCGGGCGCGTTGAAAAAGCGGTCGTCGCCGTCGAGCAGACGCTCCAGCCGCCGGGCGAGGCCGTCCGCGCGGCTGCCGAGGCGTTTCTGGATGTCGGAAACCGTGAAAGTCTCCGGCAGTTCCGCCAGTACCTGGTCTATGGCGCTTATCGAAATGTTTTCATGAGAACTCATTGCATTTTTCCTTGAGCCGTCCGGGACAGAAATCCGGCCAGATGTTTTGCCAGATCGTCCTGCGAGAGACCTTTGATCTCCTCTATGGAAAGGGCGTCTTTGACGTCGAAGATGCCGCTGCGGGTGCGGCGCAGGGCCGTGAGCACGGCCCCCGTGCCCAGTTTTTTGCCCGCGTCGGAGCAGAGGGTGCGGACGTAGGTGCCTTTGGAGCACTCCAGCGTGAATCTGCACAGGGGCGGCGTACAGTTTGTGACGTCGAGCCTGTAGATGCGTATGGGCCGCGGTTCGCGCGCGATCTCCCGGCCTTTGCGGGCGAGGTCGCAGAGTTTTCTGCCGTTGACCTTGACGGCGGACACCATGGGCGGCGTCTGCATCAGAGGTCCGACGAACCCCGCCAGCGTGTCGCGGATCTCTTTTTCGGTGACGTGCGAAGCGTCGGCGCGGGCAATGATCTGCCCGTCGAGGTCGCCGGAATCGGTCTCCGCGCCGAGGAGCATTTCGGCCTCGTAGCACTTGTCCTGCCCCGAGAAGCGGTCGCTGAACGCGGTGAATCTGCCCAGCGTGAGGATCAGCAGTCCCGTTGCCGCCGGGTCCAGCGTGCCGCAATGGCCGGCCTTGCGGATGTTGAAGCGGCTGCGGACGAAGTTCACCACGTCGAAACTCGTCCAGAACAGCGGTTTGTCCACCAGCAGGATACCGGCTCCCTCGAAGGGCGGCTGGTCTGTTTTTCTCATCGGCATGCAGTTTCCGTTTGCTCTCTGTTCTTCCTGTATGTAATATAGCACCTTCTGCCCCAAAAAACAAAGTCGAAATCGCCTGAAACCGCCCCGAAAAATGAAAAACCCGTCCCGAACGGCGCCGGGGCGCGGATCTCCGCCGGAAATATCGCGTTATTGTTTCTTCCCGATTTGCATTTTGACCGGAAATACTCTATGTTATCCTGATGATGGCGGCGACCGGGTCGGCGGCATGCCGCAAGCCGGGTCGGGGGAATGAAAAAGGCATGAGCAGAACAGGGGATTTCGGAAAAAATGAGCGGTGACGGGAGCGGACGATCCGGAATACTGCTGGTGCTGACCGCCGGCGTCAGCTGGGGACTGCTGGGCATTTTCGTCCGTGGACTGGCCGAGCTGGGACTGCGCGCCGCGGACATCGCCTCGCTGCGTTCCTGCGGCGCGGCGCTGGTGCTCTGCGCGGTCTTCGCCGTGATCCGTCCCAAAGCCTACGCGGTGAAACTCCGCCACCTCTGGTGCATGGCCGGGTGCGGCATCCTGAGCATAACGTGTTTCAACATCTGTTATTTCGAGGTCCTCCGCGGGACCACGGTCAACATCGCGGTGGTGCTGCTTTACACGTCGCCCGCCTTCGTCATGGTCATGGCGGCGCTGTTTTTCGGGGAGAGGCTGACTTTGCGCAGGATCGCGGCGCTGGCGGCGGTGCTGGCGGGCTGTATACTGGTTTCCGGGGTGTTTTCTTCGGGCGGGGCGCTCTCTCCGCGGGTCCTGCTCTGGGGACTGGGTTCGGGATTCTGCTACGCGTTGTACACGATCTTCGGCCGCTGTGCCCAGAACCGGGGATACGACAGCTGCGCGATCACGCTGTGGACCTTCATCTTTTCCGGGGGCTCCGGGATCTTTCTGCCGAACCGGCGCGATATTTTCGAAGCCGCTTCCGGCGGAGGTCCGCGTTTCTGGGGGCTGCTGGCGGGGCTCGTGCTGATCGCGACCATTCTGCCCTATTGCGCCTACACCGCCGGATTGAAGCGTCTCACGCCCTCCACTTCGGCCATAACGGCCGCGGTGGAGCCGCTGGCGGGCACGCTGGTCGGAGTTCTGGTCTTTCACGAAAAACTGACGGCGGGAGCCGCTGCCGGAATGATCCTCATTCTCGGCGCGGTTTTTCTCTGCCGCGAAAAAAACGGGTGAAGTTTTCGTCATCGAGGCAAAACAGGATCCCGGCAAAACGGGAATCGAAAGGCGGTCGAAAGTGTCGCAAAAGCATCTCTATTACAACTATGACTGGACGCATGTTCCGGATCCGGTCTATCCCCGGATCGTCCGGGAGTTTCTCGACAACGGCGCGGAGCGCTTCGTCTTCACGGCGCCTTTGCTGCAGCGGGTCCTGACGGAGCCGGATTTCGCCGCGTTCCTCAAGGGACTGGAAAAGGAGTTCCATATAAAATTCGGCGCCATGCACGCCCTGTACGGCGAAGAGAACTGTCTCAATTCCCCCGATCCGGCCCTGCGGCCCGGAATGCTCGAAAGAATGATCCGCTCCCTGCGGATCGCTTCCGAATTCGAGGTGAAGACGGTGACGGTCCACGCCGACGCGACGGACTACGTCCTCCGCCGCTGCCCGGTGGAGGTCACGCGGCCCTTTTTCCGGGAGTCTCTGGCGGAACTGCTGAAATACGCTAAAAAATACGGCGTCGTCATCGCCGTCGAAAACTGTTTCGAAAAGCCCAATACGGCGAAGGAGATTGCGTATCTCGTCGAGCCTTTTGCCGGAGATCCCTTTCTCGGCTTCTGCTATGACACGGGCCATGCCAATGTCATGACGCCCGCGCCGTGGAAGGATATGGCCATGTACGAAAAGGAATACGATTCCCCCGACTTCTGGTCGGTGGCCCGCGAGTGGTGGGAGGGGCTGGAGCTGGAAGAGGGATCCTTCGAGCGGATGCGCGACAACATCGTCACGTGCCACATCCACGACAACAACGGCTACAACGATCTGCACGGCATGCCCGTCGACGGCGTCATCGACTGGGAGGACACGATGAAGAAACTGAACTCGTGTCCGCGCATGATCGAATACCAGACCGAAGTCTGCTTTTCCTGCGGCTTCAACTGGGCCGGTCCTCTGCTCGCGCCCGCGGGCGGCTACTCCATCCGCCGTCTGGCCGAAACGTTCCGCAGACTGGGTTTCTGACCTGCGTTTTCGGTTTTTCGGGGGGATCGCGGACCGCAGGATTTTTTATGCC
>JAFTDL010000050.1 GCA_017454215.1 Lentisphaeria bacterium
CGTGCAGGGGAACATGTTGAAAAGCCGCGTGGAAACGACTTGCAGACCGCACGCGGAAAGATTTTTCAGATCGCGCTGAAGCGTATCGGGCGCACAGGAGACGTAGATCATCACTTCGGGCGGACGGCGGACGATCTCCCTCGTCAGAACGCGGTCCAGTCCGGAACGGGGCGGATCGACAAGAAGAAGAGAAGTGTTTTTCCGTTCCCGGTAAAACGCCGCGGCATCGCGGTGGAAGAAGCGGCACCGGGAAGAAACTTCGAAACTCCCCGCCGCCCGCCGGGCACAGGCGATGGAAGCGGAAGTGATCTCCGCGCCCGCGGTGCGCAGTCCGGGGATCCGCATGGCCGCGCAGAGCGAAAATATGCCCGCACCGCAGTGAAGCTCCGTCAGAAAATCACGACCGGACTTGCGGATGAGTTCGACCGCGTCTTCCGTCAGACTTGCGGCGACCGCGGGATTGGTCTGAAAAAACGCTCCCGCGGGAACGGGAAAGTCACCGAATCCCGGCAGCGTGTCCCGAAGGATCCGGTCCCGGTCGTTTCCGTCGAGCCGGACGACCCCGTCGCGGGGCGTGTAACGCAGTTCGACGTGATCCCTTCCGCGGAGGTCGATCTCCCGCAATGCGGCGTTGATCGCGGGCACGGCCAGCAGACAGCCGGAAACGGGGACGAGAGAGACATTGTCCTCCCCGCGGTAGCCCGCAGCGCCGTTTTCGACCGCAAGATGGATCTTGTTGCGCCAGCCGAAGCGTTCCGGCGCGGGAACGGAGGGCAGGATCCGCTCTTTCTCCACGCCGCAGCCCGTCATGAACCGCGCGAAGATATCCTGTTTCCAGCGCAGTTCGTCCGCAGAGGAAACGTGCTGGAAGGCACACCCGGGACACCGGTCGGCATAGGGACACTCCGGCGCGATGCGGCAGGGATCGGGGGTATCCACGGACAGCAGTTTCGCCCGAACGAACCGGGCATGCTCGGAAACGATCTCCACCGTGACGCGCTCTCCCGGAACCGCTCCCCGCACGAAACAGCCCTTGCCGGAGGGGAGGACGCCGTAGGACTCCCCGCCGAAAGCGAAATTGCGGATCGTGATCTGGATTCCGGCCATGGATCAGATGAAAATATCGGCTATCTGCCACGCCAGCACGGCCAGCAGGATCAGTATGACGATCAGCAGAGAGTGCCGGTTGATGAAAAGCCGCGACTTCTTGATGGTCGACGCCCGTTCGGCCTTGGTGGCGTAACCGCCGGAAAAGGCGATGATGTCGTCGCGGATGGCCTTGACGCTGGGATAGCGGTCGAGGGGATGGGGAGACATGGCCTTGAGAGCCACGGCCTCCAGCGAGGCGGGCACGTCCCAGAACTCGGGCGCCTTCTCGGAAGGCTTGGGGATCCGTCCCGAAACGGTCTGGCGGGCGATCTCCTCGACGGACCCCTTTTCGAAAGGAGACGCGAGGGCGAGGATGGAGTAGAGGATCACCCCCAGAGAAAAAATGTCGCTGCGGATGCCGGGAGAAAATCCGCTGCGCAGATCGAACTGCTCCGGCGCCATGAAGCCGGGTGTGCCGCGCATACCGTCGAGTTCCTGAGTGATGGATCCGTTTTCGTCCAGCCGGCAGGCCAGTCCCCAGTCGAGGACGAAGGTCTCGCCGTAGTCGCCGATCCTGACATTGGAGGGTTTGAGGTCCAAATGGCAGACGCCCCTGGAGTGGGCGAATCCCACGGCGTTGCAGATGCGCGTGAAAATGAGCAGCAGCCGCGCCAGCGGGAACTCCCGGTTTTCGGGCGTATCGCCCTTTTTCAGCCGCTGGAGAAGCGTCTCCAGCGACATTCCCCGCAGGTACTTCATAGTGAAGAAGGGCGACCCCGATTTGTCGATGCCGATGTCGTAGACGGGAACGATGTTGGGATGTTCCAGCCCGGCGGTGAGATAGGCTTCGCGGGCGAAACGCTCAAGCTCCGATGCGCTGCGTTCGCGGAAATCCGGCATGATGGCCATGGCCATTTCGCGGTCGGTATCCCGGTCGCGGACGAGGAGCACCCCCTTCATGCCGCCGAACCCGATGCTGCGGATGAACTTGTAGCGGTCCTGAGGCTTCAGGGCCAGACTGGAAAAATAACTTGTTCCTCCGCCCTTTCCCGAAGATGAGGCCGATTCGATGATCAGCGTGTTCCCGGAGGCGGTTTCAGACGGCCCTTTCACTTGGAGGACCGCCTGACGACAGCGGGTTTGAGTCCGTTCACGGTATCGGCGTCGATGCGGCACACGCCGCCGGGACCGCCGGGAGCGCTGTACATGACATCGAGCATGAGACTCTCCATGATCGAGCGCAGTCCCCGGGCTCCGGTGCCGCGGTCGATGGCCTTGTCGGCCAGCGCCGTCAGGGCGTCGGGCGTGAAGGACAGTTCCACGTTTTCCATGGCCAGCAGACGCTGATACTGCCTGACGAGGGCGTTTTTGGGCTCGGTCAGCACCCGGGCCAGATCGTCCCGGTCAAGAGGCGTCAGCGAGGCCAGGACCGGCATGCGGCCCACCAGTTCGGGGATCAGCCCGAAGCGGACAAGGTCGCCGGGTTCGCAGCGTTCGAGGGGGTTCTTTTCGATCTCCACGCTCTCTTCGGCGGCCGAAGCGGCCTCTTCGTCCACGAGGCGCTTGAATCCCAGCACCTGTTTGCCGCAGCGGCGGCGGATGATCTTGTCAAGCCCCACGAAAGCGCCGCCGCAGATGAAAAGGATATTGGTGGTGTCGATGTGCAGACACTCCTGCTGCGGATGCTTGCGCCCCCCCTGAGGCGGCACATTGGCCACGGTCCCTTCGATGATCTTGAGCAGAGCCTGCTGCACGCCCTCGCCGGAGACGTCGCGGGTGATGGAGGCGTTTTCACTCTTGCGCGAGATCTTGTCGATCTCGTCGATGTAGATGATGCCGATGCGGGTGCGCTCCATGTTGCCGTCGGCGGCCTGATAGAGCCGCAGAAGGATGTTCTCGACATCCTCGCCCACGTATCCGGCTTCGGTGATCGTGGTGGCGTCGCTGATGGCGAAGGGCACGTCGAGCATTTTGGCCAGCGTGCGGGCCAGAAGCGTTTTTCCGCTGCCGGTGGGTCCCAGCAGCAGCACATTGCTCTTGTCGAGTTCCACATCGGCAAAGGGATCCCGCCCCTTTTCGCCCTCCGCCCCCGACTCCATAATGGTCTTGATGCGCTTGTAGTGGTTGTGGACGGCGACGGCAAGGGTCTTTTTGGCGGCGTCCTGACCGATGACGTACCTGTCAAGCTCCTCCTTTATCGCGACGGGAGAGGGAACGTTCAGCTTGATCGGAGCCGGTTTGCCGGCCCGGGCGGCCTCGGCGTCACGCACAAGTTCGGAGGCCTTGCGGGAACACTCGGAGCAGATCGCCAATCCCTCGTACATGCTCGGAATGAACAACTCCTTGCATTGACGCGAGTTGCGTCCGCAGAAGGCACAGACGAACTGGTTTTTCTTATCGGCCATGGCGCACCGCCGTTATTTCTTCGCGGCTTTTTCGGGACCGTTGACGACGGAATCGACAAGACCGTAGGCGACCGCCTCTTCGGCGCTCATGAAGAAGTCACGTTCGGTATCCTTCTCGATTTTCTTCACCTGCTGGCCGGTGTGCCTGGCGAGGATGCCGTTGAGCATGGCTTTCAAGCGCAGGATCTCCCTGGCCTGGATGTCGATGTCGGCGGCTGTTCCCTGCGCGCCGCCCCAGGGCTGGTGGATCATGATGCGGCTGTTGGGCAGCGCGAAACGCTTGCCCGCCGCCCCGGCGGCCAGAAGCACCGCGCCCATGGAGGCGCACTGCCCCAGGCAGTAGGTCTTGACATCGCACGAAAGCACCTGGATGGTATCGTAGATGGCCAGTCCCGCGGTCACGGAACCGCCGGGACTGTTGATGTAAAGATCGATGTCCTTTTTGGGATCCTCGGCCTGAAGAAAGAGAAGCTGGGCGATGATGAGATTGGCCACATCGTCGTCGATGGGAGTTCCCAGCAGAATGATGCGGTCCTTGAGAAGGCGGCTGTAGATGTCGAAGGCGCGTTCACCCTGTCCGGTCTGTTCGACGACCATGGGGACCATGTAGGATCTGGTTTTCATGCAACTCTCTCCTTCCGCGTTTCCGGAAAATTACTTCAGAGCCGTTTCCACGAGTTTGTCAAGCACTTTGGCATTGGCGATGTCGGCGCGGAATTCGTCGATGGCGCCGTTTTTCTCCATCATGCTCTTAAGGTCGCGGGCCTTGTAGCCGTACTGGTAGCTCATCATGGCCAGCTGGGCTTCCAGTTCGGAATCGCCGACGGTGATGTTCTCGAGTTTGGCGATCTTGCGCAGGATCAGCGAACGGCGCAGAGCGGCGCGGGCGGCGGGTTCGGCCTCGGCGCGTTTGGCGTCGATCTCCTTCTTGAACTTCTCGGCGTCCTCTTCGCTCTTCACCTGAGTCCGGGCGGCCTTCTGCAGTTCCTTGCTGATCTCCTCGGAAAGCAGCGCGGGGGGCAGTTCGAACTCGCCGGCCATCTCGTCGAGACGCTTGTAAACGGCGTCGGCGGCCTTGGCGCGGCGGGCCTGTTCGTTGTCGCGCTCCATGGCCTTGCGCAGATTTTCACGGAGTTCGTCAATGGACTTGACCTTGAGTTTCTCGATCAGAGCGGCATCGTCGAGTTTCGAGCGGCGCTGAACGTCCTTGACCTTGACCTTGTAGCTGACGGTCTTGCCGGCAAGGGCGGCCTCGCGGTAGTCGGCGGGATATTCGGCCTTGAAGTCGCATTCACTGTCCTTTTTCGCGCCGGTGAGCGCGGCGATGACGCCGGGGATGCTCTCGGGCTCATTGAGCCAGACGAAGGTGTCGGAGGCGGCAGCCTGACGTTTGACCGAAGCGGAGGCGTCCTCGGCGGGAACGAAATCGCTGGTGTAGTCGACCTTGAGCATGTCCTCGGCCCTGGCGGGCTCGTCCACGCTCCCGTAGGAACCGTACATGGAACGGTAGAAGTCGATGCGCTCTTCGACGGCGCTGTCTTCGACGGCGTCAAGCGGGATCTCGACCTTGACGGACTTGTAGTCGCCGGGATCGATCTCGGGGGAAACGTTGGCTTCGAAGGTGAAGGTCAGATCCTTTTGGGGATCGATCTCGCCGACGGGCTCCTTGAAGACCAGAGTCAGGATGTCGAGATCCTTGTTCCCGGTGACTTTTTCGAAAGCGGCAGAGAGGACCCGGCTGCGGAGCTCGCCGGCGATCTCGGAAGCATACTTGCTCCGGACCATGCCCAGAGGGGCCTTGCCCGCGCGGAAGCCGGGGATCTGGACCATTCCGGCAAACGCGGAAGCGACGCGGTCGTATTCGGACTGAAGCTGCTGTGCGCTCACCTTGAATTCCAGGTCGCGCACACAGGCCTGCGGAGCCTTGATCTCGAGATCGATTGAAATTTTCTTCGCCATTTTGATACTGATGCCTTTCTCTATGTTTCCCGAAATGCTTTCCGTTGACTGACAAAAATCTCCGCACCGTACTGCGGACTGACAATATAGCACGCAAAACCCTTTTTTTCAAGGGCCGGACGCCCCGTCCGGACGGCTTTTTCACGCTTTCTGCAAAGGCAGATCGAAGAAGTCGATGGCGTTGTTGCGGCAGATCTTCTTCCATGCCGTCTCGGGCAGCAGACCGCTGTCGTGAAGGCGGTCGAACCAGAGTTTGATCTCGTAATTCGCCTCGCAGGTGCTGTTGCAGCTGTCGGTGCCGAAGAAGAGACGGTCCTGAAATTCGATCAGGAATCTCACCGCGAATTCCTCGCTGCCGCGCAGGACCCAGTAGGCGTCCGAGAGTTCGCCGTAGAGGTTGGGGAATTCGCGGAAGAGCTCCACCGCCACGCCTTCGCTCTCGAGCTTCATATTGCATTTGCCCGGGGAACCGTGCTGAAGTCCGTCGCTGCCGATGACGGGCTTGCACAGCGCCGGACGCCGCCGTGCGGAGATCTCGCCCCAGAACACCGGTCCGTGAGCGATGAATTTGAGGTCCGGGAAGCGCTGAAGCGTGTGTTCGAGTCCGGGCAGACCGGGAGCGTCGCAGAGACCGAAGTCGGCGCAGGGCCGGTCCGAACCGTCGGTGGTCACGGGCAGACCGACTTTTTCGGCGCAGCGGAACAGGTTCTGCACCCGGTCGTCCATGAACTCCATGTTGGGCATGATCTCCCCTACCCCCTTGCAGCCCAAGTCCTTGTAATACTGCAGAACGAGGTCCAAAGGAGCGTCCGAACGGTTGACGAGCGCCCGGGGGTCCACGTTGCAGAAGGCGAAGAAACGGTCGGGATGCGCTTCGACCATGTCGAGGATGTCCTCGTTGGCCTGAGGCAGATAGATCTCGGCGTTGACCACCGGCAGAAGCGCCCCCATTTCGATGCCGTAGCGGTCGTAGCGCTCCAGCAGTTCGTCCGGCGTGCAGAAGCGGGTCACGAAGGGATAGGGCTTGCGGAAGCTGTGGGCGTGGATATCCACGTACTTCATGGTGTCTTCTCCTTTTTCAGAAACTGTTTTCGGGACCGGGGAAACGGCCGTTTTTCACGTCGTCGGCGTAAGAGGCCAGCGCCGAAGTGATGATCTTTCCGGCCTCGGCGTAACGGCGGCTGTGCTTCGGCGTGAAACCTTCGAACATGCCCACCACGTCGTGGAACACCTGCACCTGTCCGCCGCACTCGGGACCGGAACCGATGCCGATGGTCGGAATGGAAAGGGCGCCGGTGATCTCGGCGGCGACCTCGCGGGTGACGCATTCGAGCACGATGCAGAAGGCTCCCGCCTCCTCGAAGGCTTTGGCGTCGCGCATGAGCCGCGCCGCGTCGTCGCCCCGGCCCGTGACCTTGTACCCGCCGACGGCCTGGACCCGCTGCGGCAGAAGGCCGATGTGGGGCATGACGGGGATCCCCGCGCTCACCAGACGGCGGACGAATTCGGCGTACTCGGCCCCGCCCTCGAATTTGACGGCGTCGGCGCCGGATTCCTTCATGGCCCGTCCGGCGTTTTCAAGCGCCTTTTCCATGCCGGTCTGGTAACTCATGAAGGGCATGTCGAAGACGATGAACGCCTCGGGAGCGCCGCGGCGGACGGCGCGGGTGTGGTGGATCATGTCGTCCATGGTGGCGGGCAGCGTGTTGTCGTATCCGAGAACCGTCATGGCGAGTGAATCCCCCACCAGCAGGATATCGATCCCGGCCCGGACCGCCGCAGCGGCGCCGGGAGCATCGTAAGCGGTGACCATCACCAGTTTTTCTCCCGCCGCACGACGCTTGGCGAACGCGGAGACTGTTGTTTTTTTACCCATTGTCGAAACCTCCTGTGATCCGGACGGGCTCTCCCGTCCACGTAAAAGCAAATTATCAGATCCGCAGTCACTTGCGGCAGCGGTAAACGAACGCGGGAGGCAGGTTGCGCCAGACGATCGGACTGCACGACACCTCGCGGAACAGACTTTCAAGTCTGCGCCGGAAACGGATCCCCCCCGGCAGAATGACCCCCTGAATGTAGGCGAACGTGGCGAAAGCCCCGCCGGACGCCAGCCCCGCGAAAACGCCGTCGAGTATCTCGTCCTGAAGCTGCGTCGGGAACACCGCCCAGGGCAGTCCCGAGAGAATGACGTCGGCGCAGGGCGTGTCCGAAGCCTTCAGAATATCCGGCAGATCGGAGGCGCTGCCGCAGACCACCCGCGCACGGGGGAAACGGCCGCGCAGAGATTCGGCCATGCCAGGATCGAGCTCGACGGTGAGAAAGCCCGCGTTTTCCCGAAGCCGGGGAATGATCTCGCTGGTGATGGCTCCCGTTCCGGGGCCAAGTTCGACCACCGTCCGCGCGGTCTCCATGCCGATGCCGCGGGTCATTTCGATGGCGAGACTGCGGCTGGACGGACAAAGCGCCCCCACCTGTCCGGGATGACGCAGGAATCTGGTGAACAAAGAATTCATTTCAATTTCGCTCCGCTTCTTTTCCTCTCCGCGGGATAATATTTCGCCGTGATCTCGGACGTCGTGAATACCGATGCGGGACGGACGTCGCGGATATCGGCGGAAGGCCGGTCGCTCCAGTGGATGTACAGCACGTCTTCACGCTCCTTCCGCCGCAGGAAACGCGCGAATTCCGCCCGGGTCATGAGGGGGGAAACGCGGTTTTCCTTTTTCGCCCGCAGATGGGCGTACTCCATCTCGCCCACGGCGTCCAGCAGACGGATGCCGGAAGTCGAGAACTCCCACGCGGCGGCGTGCATGAGCGCCGGCGTCGTCACCACGACGAGCCTTTCGGGATCGGTGTCCAACGCCCGCCGCACCTTGCCGAAAACGCCGGAGGGCATCTTGCTTTCATTGAGCGCATCCGAAATGAAGAAGGGCACCACGGCACAGGGGATCATGAAGAACGCCGCGAAAAACCACAAACGGACGCGGACGGCTCTTTTCCGGCTCAGAAGCAGAAGAGCGCCCCCCGCCGCCCCGCAGGCGCCGGAGGCGGCGGCCAGTCCGCAGACAGCCGCGAAACCGGCCGGTCCGGAAACGAGGTCCGACTGCACGGCGATGCAGAAAAAGACGGTGAGCACGCCCGCTGCGGCCGCAACACAGCCGCAGACGTCGAAAAGCAGCCGGAGGATCTTTTCGCTTTTCTGATGCTCACGCAGGGCGCAGGCGACGAATCCCGCCATCAGCACCGCCGCCGGAGGAAAGCACGGCAGTATGTACGTCGGCAGTTTGCCGCTGGAGCAGGAAAACAGGATCAGCGGCAGCACCGCCGCGAACAGGGAAAACCGGTAGAGCGGCACGGAAGCCATCCGCCGGACGACGGCGCGGAAACTGCCCGCCCCCGCGCTCAGCAGCAGCGCGGAGGGGAATACCCCGCCGAAGAAGAAGGGCAGCAGGAACCACCACGGCTGGGGATGCTGACTGCCGCCGCCGCTGGAAAACCGCTGCAGATGTTCGACTTCGATGAAGTAACGCCAGAAATCCCCGTCGGCCCGGTGAACGGCGATCCCCCACGGCAGAACGACGAGAACGGCGAAAAGAAGAGGAAGCCACGGCATGAGGAAAAGCTCCTTCCAGCGCTTTTCGATGAGAACATATCCCAGAGAGCCCAGCACCGGTCCCGCCAGCGCCGGAAGGCCCTTGGTCATGAATCCGAGTCCGCAGAAAACGCCGCACAGGGCCAGCAGGATCGCCCGCACGCTCGCCGGACGCTCGCGCTGAAGATAGCCGAAGGCGCACACCATGGCCGCCGTGCCGCACATCGTCATGGGGGAGTCCAGCACGGCGAACACGCCCAGCGCATAGACCATGCCGCACCCCAGATACATCAGGCCCGCCAGCAGAGCCTGACGCCGGTCGTGCATCGCCGAAAAGACCCAAAGCATGACGAAAAGAGCCGTCAGTCCCGTACCCAGCGCCGCGGGCAGACGCACGGCAAAGGGATTGACCCCGAAAACGGAGAAGGCCGCCGCCGTCATCCAGTACCCGAGGACGGGCTTTTCGAAATAGGGTTCGCCGAAAAGGCGGGGCACGACAAAATCGCCGGAAGCCAGCATCTCGCGGGGGATCTCGGCGTACCTGAACTCGTCGGGCGTCACCAGCGGACGCCCCCCCAGCGGGATGAGATACACCGCGGCGAAAAACAGCAGGAAAAGCAGGGCGTTTTTCATAAATCGCATCCTCCTCCGTAGAAAACGGCCGCCAGACGCCCCCGGCGGATGATCGTCATTCCCTTCTGGGGCATCTCCCGGAGCCGGTTCTTCGACCGGGTCAGAACGACGACCTGATGTCCGCCCTTCAGGAGCCGGGGGAGCATTTTTTCAAGTTCCCGCGGCGTCGCGGGAGCGGTGCCCGCCCGTTCGAGACCGCGCTTGAACTCCCCCGGTTTGATGTATACGGAAACGGGGTGCCCGAGGGTCCACGCCGCCGCGGCGGCCATACCGCCGTCGGCCAGGATGAAATCGCCCGGCCTCAGCCGCGGCACGACGACCCGCCGGATGAACGACTCCGGATCGGAATCGCGGAGGAACCTCGCGGGGATGAGCTGATTGACCGACAGCATGACCACGCCGGTCCCGATGCAGAAGTAGAGCAGTTTGCGGGCGGGATCGGCCGTCTTTTCCCTGGCCGCCATGTTGTACCAGAGAAGCATCAGCAGCATGGCCATGAAGGCCGGCACGGCGGCCGCGCCCGGATAAAGTTTCCATTTTCCGGGCACGGCGGGCACGAGATGCCAGACGAGGAAGAACACGGCTCCGCTCCCGAGAGCGATGCAGAAAACATTGAGTATGCGGTCGGCGATGCAGAGATATCCCTCCCTTTCCGCCTCGACGAGCATCCGGGCGCCGAGGACCGCCAGAAAGGGAAACAGCGGCAGGATGTAAGTGGCCAGTTTCGCCCGGGCGACGGAAAAAAAGAGAAACCACGCGACGGCGGTCACGATGCAGAAGAGGTTCAGGTCGTCCTGCAGAAAAAAGGCGCGTTTTTTCTTCCACACCGCGGCGATCCCGGCGGGAACGGCGAGAAAGGCCGGCAGAACGCCCGCGATCAGGACGGGCAGATAGAACCAGAAAGGCATGGCGCGGTCATCGCCCGCCCCCGTGCCGGAGAGGCCCCTGCGGAAGTGTTCGACGAGGATGAATTCCTGCCAGAAATCCGGCGCGCCGCGGTGCATGAAAAGCGCTCCGGGCAAAGCGGAAACGAGCATGCCCGCCGTCACCGGGAGCACGGCGAGGAACAATTTGCGGAATTCCTTCTTCACCGACAGGAATATCGTGACGGCAACTCCGGCCAGAAGCGGAGAGAGCAGACCTTTTATCAGGATGCCGCAGCCGATGAAAAATCCGGCGCAGAACAGAAAAAGAAGCCTTCTGCCGAAGTCTTTTTCCGTGTAGTAAAAGTACCCCGCCGCGGTCCCGGCGGTCACGAAAAAGGCAAAGGGGGGATCGAGAACGGCGGTGGTCCCCACGGCGAACACCAGCCCCGAGGTGAGGAAGAGCGCAACGGCAGCGGTCCCCGTCCTGCGGTCGCTCCCGCGCACGGCAAGAAACCATACGGCCAGCGCCGACAGCAGCGTGAAGAGCGCGGAGGGGAAACGCACGGCAAAACGGTTCTCGCCGAAAATTTTCATGCTTGCCGCGGTCAGCCAGTAGCCGAGGACGGGCTTTTCGTAGTAGGTAAGTCCGTTGAGGCGGGGAACGGCGAAATCGCCAGAAAAGAGCATCTCCCGGGGGATCTCCGCATACCGGATCTCATCCGGGGCAAGCAGAGGACGCTGCCACAGCCCTCCGAAATAGACCAGCGCGCAGGCCAGCACGGCCAACACCGGCGGCTTTATCTTCATATTCCGTTCCCCTTGCACTCTTTACCGAAAAAGATATATTCGCAATTAATATAGCACAAGTTTGCGCAGACTGCAACAAAACGGCACAAAAACAGGGAGCCGTCAGCGGGCGATCCTGCGGCACACGCGGCGGGCGCGGTCAATGATCTCCTCTTCGCCCGGCACGCGGCGGTGGCGCATGAGGACTTTTCCCGCACAGATGACGGTGTCTATCACGCTGCTGTCGGCGGAGTACACCATGTTGGCGGCGAGATCGTAGTCGCCGACCATGAAGGGACTGTTCAGGTCCACCAGCAGGGCGTCGGCGGCCCTGCCCTCGGCGATCACGCCCCCGTCGATGCCGAAAGCTTCGGCGCCGCAGCGGGTGGCCAGATCGAAGACGAGCCGGGCCTTGCCGGCTTCGGGGTCGCCCGTCACCAGCTTGGCGACGAGGGCGGCGAATTTCATCTCTTCGAGCATCGAGAGATTGTTGTTGCTGGAACAGCCGTCGGTGCCGATGGTGACGCGGCATCCGCCCGCGAGGGCGGCGGCCAGACCGAAGGAGCCGCTGCACAGTTTCATGTTCGAGACCGGCATGTGGGCAATGACGCTCTTTCTTTCGGAAATGAGGGCGATGTCCTCGGGCGAGAGATGGGTGCAGTGAGCCAGAAGCGTGCGGGGGGTGAGCAACCCCAGACTGTCCAGATAGGCGACGGGAGTCCTGCCGTGCCGGGCGACGCACTCCTCCACCTCGCGGGCGGTCTCCGACACGTGGATATGGATCCCGAGGTGACGGGCCTCGGCAGTCTCGGCAGTCTGGCGCAGGACTTTTTCGCTGACGGTGTAGACCGCGTGGGGAGCGCACGCGAGCGTGATCTCTTCGGGCCACGACGGGGCTTCTTCGAGAAGTTCGGCGTTATCCCGCCGGATGTTCGGCAGCGGTTCGCCGTCGTTCCCGCAGATGAAGAGCATGCCGATGGAGGCGCGTATGCCCATTTCACGGGCGGCCCGCAGGGTGTGGCGGGGATGCCAGTACATGTCGGCGAAAAACACGGTCCCGCTTTTTATCATTTCGAGGATGGCCAGACGGGTCCCGTCGTAGATGTCCTCGCCCGTGAGTTTCGCTTCGGCAGGCCAGATGTGATCGTTGAGCCAGGTGAAAAGCTCCATGTCGTCGGCGTAGCCGCGCAGCAGAGTCATGGCCGCGTGGACGTGGGTGTTGTAAAAGGGCGGCAGCAGGGCCAGACGGCCGCCGCCGTCGATGACGTCGTCGTCGGGTCCGCAGGGCAGACCCGGGGAGATCTTTTCGAATCTTTTACCGGAAATGGCAGCGTCGGTGACGGAGCCGTCGAGGATCACGTTTTTAAGGACAAGTCTTTTCATTTTTTCTCTCCATCTCTCTGAAACAGCGGGCAAGTTCCTCCGCATCGGAAAAGGGGAACTTCACGCCTTCGATCTCCTGATAATTCTCATGCCCCTTGCCGGCGATCAGGACCATGTCTTTCGGTCCGGCGAGGAAGCAGGCTCTCTCTATGGCCGTGCGGCGGTCGGGAACGGTCTCGAACACCGTGCCCGCCGGGATCCCCGCAACGATGTCCGCGATGATCTTTCCGGGATCCTCGGAACGGGGATTGTCGCTGGTGACAAGCAAATGATCGGCCGCAGCAGCGGCGCGTCCCATGCGGGGACGCTTGGTTTTATCCCGGTTTCCGCCCGCGCCGAAGACGCAGAAGAGCCGTCCTGCCGTCAGCGGACGCAAGGCGGCAATGACGTTGGCGAGCGCATCGTCGGTGTGGGCGAAGTCGACGACGAACCCCGCCCCGGAGGGCGCGGTGAAAAACTGCATCCGTCCGGGAACGGAAACGGGCCGCCGCAGCGCAAGCGATATTTCCTCCCGGGAAACCCCGCACGCCATGACGGCGAGGATCGCCCCGGCGAGGTTGTCTGCATTGTAGGCGCCGACGAGGTTCGAGGTCACGGGCAGACTTCCGGCGCCCGAGACGAGACAGAAGGCCAGTCCGCTGCGGCTGCCGTGCAGATCTTCGATCTTCCACGCGGCGTCGGGAGAACCGAAAGTCACCACGCGCCGGAGTCCGGCCAGTTCTCCGGCCAGCCGGGCTCCGTAAGGATCGCCGGTATTGATGACCGCCGTTCCGCCGGGAGCGAGCAGTTCGGTGAAAAAAAGTTTCTTGGCCTGATAATAGTGCTCCATGTCGCCGTGATAATCCAGATGGTCGCCGGTGAGGTTGGTAAAAACCGCCGCGGCGAAACGCGCCCCCGCCGCCCGGTGCTGGGCCAGAGCGTGGCTCGACAGCTCCAGCGCGCAGAAGCCGAGCCCGTTTGCGGCCATTTCGCCCAGCAGACGGAAAAAGGTTTCGGAGTCCGGCGTGGTATGGGTGGCGGGCAGAGTTCTTTTGCCCGTGCAGAAGGTCACGGTGGAGAGCAGTCCGCAGCGGGACTCGCCCAGCAGGCGGCGCATGAGAAAGGCGGTGGTGGTCTTGCCGTTGGTGCCGGTGACGCCGAGAAGCTTCACGCGCTCGTCGGGCGCGCCGTACTTCCGTCTGAAAAGCAGTGCCGCGGCCAGAGCGGGATCGCCGACGCGGTAGTAGCTTATCCGCGGCAGATAGCGTTCGAGCTCCCGGCTGTGGACGACGGCGGAAACGCGGTCCTCGACGTCGGGGATGAAATCGTGCCCGTCGGCCCGGCTCCCGGGAACGGCGATGAAAACGCCGCCTTTCCCGACCTTGCGGGAGTCCGTCGCAATATTTTCGGGCAAAGGGATATCCGGACCGCGCAGAGAGAGCAGCACCTCCTTCATCACCTCACCGCACGCGGGCTTCACGAGATCCACGGGCTCCCCCTTTCCACGGACTCACCTTGCTTCGGGCGGCAGGATTTTCTCCATGCCGATCCCCCGGGAGCCCTTTGCGAAGACCACTTTGCCCGGAACGGCGAGGGAAGCGAGCATTTCCGCGGCGGAAGCGGGATCCTCGTAAAACGGCACGCCGAGACGGGAAGCGGCTCCGGCGAAAGGCGGGCCGAAGGCGAAAATTTTCGCGCCGGGAAAGCGTTTCAGGGCGGCAGCAAGAAGTTTCCCGTGCTCATGATCGGAGCGGCTTCCCAGTTCGAGCATGCCCCCGAGGAGCAGGATCAGCTGTTCGGACGAAACCGCTTCGGCCAGATAATCCAGCGCCGCCGCCATGCTGGCGGGATTGGCGTTGTAGGCGTCGTTGATGTAGACCGCGCCGCCGGAGCGGGTGATCTTCGACCTCATGCCGGGCAGGACGGTATCCGGCAGGGCCGCGCAGATGTCTTCGGGCGAAATGCCCAGACTCCACGCGGCCGCGGCCGCGGCGGAAGCGTTCAGCGTCTGATGCTTTCCCGGCAGTCTCCAGTCGATGCGGAAGGTCCTGCCGCCCTTGAAGGAGAGCTCGAAACTGCCGCCGTCGATCCGGCCGCCCAGATAGCGGGCGCGCACGTCGCAGTCCTCATCCGTGCCGAAGGTCAGCACCCGGTGGGGAGAGGCCGCCCGCCGGAGGATCTCCGTCTGGGGAATGCCCGCCGGAATGACCGCGGTCCCCCCGGGCGTCAGGCCCTTGAAAATATCGCCTTTTTCGCGGGCGATGCCTTCGAGGGAGCCCAGATGTTCGATGTGACAGGGGGCGATGGAGTTCACCACGGCGACGTCCGGCCGGACCAGCGATACGAGCGGCAGGATCTCTCCCGGGTGGCTCATGCCGATCTCGAGCACGGCGAAACGGTGGCGGGGAGAGAGGGCCAGCAGATTTTTCGGCACGCCCACGTGATTGTTGGTGTTGCCCGCGGTGGCGAGGACCCCTTCAGCGCCGCCGGTCCGGGCAAAGACCGCCCGCAGCATCTCCTTGACGCTGGTCTTGCCGACGCTTCCCGTGACGGAAGCGCACTTCAGGTCCGCGAGACGCGAGCGGTTGTACGCGCCGAGGGCCTGATAGGATTTGAGAGTATCCTCCACTTCGAGCACGGGGATCCCCTCCGGGACCGCCGCGCCGCGCCGGACGCACAGCGCCGCCGCGCCGGATGACACGGCCCTGTCGAGAAAATCGTGGGCGTCGAAACGCTCCCCGGCGAGGGCGACGAAGAGTTTGCCCTCGCCGTCGGTCCGGGTGTCGGTGTAAACGCCGGCGACCGCCGTGCTCCTGCCGCCGCGCCAGACGCCGCCGGTCGCGTGCCGGAGTTCCTCCGCAGAAAAAGCCATGACCGCGCGCCCTCCCGTGATTCAGAGATCGACGTCCATGACCTTGCGCACGATGTCGCCGCGGAAGATCAGGCGGATGGTTTTGGCGTCGGAGACCCAGTAGATCCACGTCTCGTTCTTTTTGTCCGGAGTCCGGATGGGAGGCGGCGGACCGAAAGCCAGCAGCACCTGACGGCGGTCCATGCCGGGCACGACTTCGCCGCGGGAGATGCGCAGTCTGGCCTTGTCGGGGATGTCCCTGAAAAGTTCGTCACGGGTCTCGGTGGTGAAGGTGTACGCGATGTAGTCGCGCATGGAGCAGAGCCTGATGCCGTTGTCGAAGCGGATCGAGAACGTTCTGCCCGCGGCCTTGAAGGTGATCTTTTCGTTCCAGTCGTCGGTGCTGACCGGTTCGATCTCGGTGCCCAGCGGGATGAAACTGCCCATCTGGACATTGCGGCAGTCGATGTTGTCGGGATCGGTGTACCAGATGTTGTACGCCGTGTAGAGTTTCTGCCCTTTTCTCAGCTGAAAAACCTCGGCGAACACCACCGGTTCCACACAGCCGCTTCCGGCCAGAAGCACGGCCGCCGCCAACACGATCAGTATTTTTTTCATCGTTATCCTCAAAACTTGAAACGGTATCGAAAACGCCTCCGGCATACTATAACTTCAGGCGGGCGATCCTTCAAATGCAAAATCCTGTTTTTTGGCGATAAAAGTCAATTTCACGCGGCAGATCCCCGGTCCGGCGGGAAAACCGTCCGCGGAAAACGTCATGACGGGGCCCGCGGCTTCGACGGACGCGCCGTCGGCGCAAACGTCGAAAAGGGGACAGGCCCCGGCGGACTCCAGAGCGACGCCCAGTTTCTCCAGCCGTCCCCACGCGGGCGGAACGATGAATTCGAAACAGCCGACGAGGGGACCCGCCCCCCCGAAGGACCACCTCTGGGTCAGTTCCATCTCTTCGGTGCGGCAGTTTTTTGCCAGCGCCACGGCGTGGGTCTCGGCGGAACCGTCCACGACGCCGAGACGGTCGGGCACGACCCGCAGCCGTCCGAGGGCCGGAGCTTCCGCAAACAGCCGGGGACCGGAAAGAAGCAATTCCCCCGCGCCGGGAATACGCCACGAGCGCAGTCCCTCGGCCACAATGGCGGCGGTTTGACCGTTTTCCGCAAGTTCGATACACTCGGCTCTGACGGAGACGTCCACGATCACTCACTCCCCTCTTCGGCGGAAACAGACTGTGCCCGGCCGCGCTCCTTGCGGAAGAACGAAGGTCTGGGCTCGGCGGCGTAATCGGGATAGCGGCTCCGGACGTCGGCCGGGCAGTCGGGCGGAATGTACTGGAAGCGCTTGTAGAACCACAGATACTGCTCCGGGTGCATGCGGATGAACTTTTCGGAGATCTTCATGAGTTCCTGCAGCACCTCCCGGTCGTCGGCGTATTCCGCAAAGGGTTTCGGCAGGTAGGCGGAATGGGCGGTGTTCCGGCCGTCGGCCAGCCGCAGACTGGTGCCGTAGACGATGACCGCGGGCAGTTTGTGCATGTCGCAGTAGCGTTTGAGGGCGGCGGGAGCGGCGCTGCTGGGTACGGGGAGTCCGAAAAAGTCCACGAAGACGCCGCCGTCGCGGACGCGGGTGTTCTGGTCGATGAGGGTGCCCACTCCCCGGCCCTGACGCAGAGCTTTCAGCGAGGCGCGCATGGCTCCCCGCGAAAAGATGATCTCCAGTCCCGCGGTGCGTTCGCGGCGGCCGGAGTTCAGCAGTCTGTTCAGGTAGGGGTTGCGCATGGGTTTGGCGATGGCCACCATGTCCACTCCGGCATAGAAGGGGGCCATGACGCCCGAAGCCTCCCAGCTCCCCAGATGGGGATTGACGAAAATGATCCGTTCCCCGGCGGCCACGTGGCCTTTGAGCCGCTCCGTGATGTCGGCGGGCAGATAGTAGCATTTTCTTATCCGCGCGGGATCGCCGCCGATCCAGAAGAACTCCAGCAGATTCCAGATCATGTGCAGAAAACTTGCGCGCATGATGCGGACCCTCTCCTTTTCGTCCATTTCGGGAAAGGCCGCCTTGAGGTTCTCCAGCACGAGGTGCCGGGCCGAGGGGATGCAGCGGATGAAGAACGCCGCCGGGCGCGCCAATCCCTTAAGGGAACAGCGCGGCAGAATGCGGATGACGCCGCAGAGACAGACGACGGCCAGATATTCCATCCGGTAACGCACATCCAGCAGAAAATGCTTCACTCTTCACTCCTCTTTTCGGAACGCCGCCGTTTCACGGTGCACTCGGCCTAATATAATGGCGGCGGGGACAAAATGCAAGCATGTCTTCGGGCGCGGGACTTTCCGGAGCACCGGTGTGCGCCCCCGGCGCCGGACACATTTCACCGCCGCAGGATCCCGAAGGGAAACTCCCGGACGTCGTGCGGGGCGGGAACAGCGGCCCCGTCCGCAGAGCGGCATCATGCGTCACGGGGAACCGCGTCTGCAGAAAAAAACAGGCTCAGGCGAAGTGTTCGTCTTCGCAGAGACCGAGGGAAGCGCGGCGGCGCCGGACGAGGCGCTCGTAGGCGTCGCCGATCTTCCTGAGTTCCGCGGGGATCTGAATTTTCTGGGGGCAGGCTTTGAGGCATTTGCCGCAGCCCACGCAGGCGGAGGCGCGGGAATCCTCGTCGATGGCGCCGTAGTTGTTGACGAAGAGAAAGCGGTTGCCGCTGATCTTGTACTGGTTGTAAAGTCCGAAGATCCTGGAGATCTCCACGCCGGCGGGACAGGGCATGCAGTAGCGGCAATCGGTGCAGGGCACGGCGAGGCTCTTGCGGTAGGCGGCGAGGGCCTTGTCCAGAACTTTGCGGTCGGCGTCGGAGAGGGGACGGAAACTGCTGAAGGTTTTGAGGTTGTCCTCGAGGTGTTCCATTTTCGACATGCCCGAAAGGATCACCAGCACGTTGGGCAGCGAGCCGATGTAGCGGAAGGCCCACGACGCGGCGGAAGCGCCGGGATCGGCGGTCTTGAGGATCTTCGCCGCTTCGGGGTTGAGAGAGGCCAGAGCGCCGCCGCGCAGGGGTTCCATGACGATGACGGGGATGTTGTTTTTTGTCAAAATCTCGTACTGCTCCCGGGAGCGGTAGAGGCTCCAGTCCAGATAGTTGAGCTGGATCTGGGCGAAGTCCCACTTGCGGGCGGCGACGACCTTCTGCAGAAGTTCCGGCGTGTCGTGGAACGAAAAGCCCAGACGGCGGATCTTGCCTTCGGCCTTCTTTTTGCTGAGAAATTCATACACCTTGAGCTTCTCCGCCCGTTTCCACGTATTTTCGCTGACGTTGTGGAACATGTAGAAGTCGAAGTAGGACGTCTTGCATTTCCTGAGCTGGTCGTTGAAGATCCGTTCGAGGTCTTCGGGGCGTCTGAGCATGCCCAGCGGCATCTTGCTGGTGAGGAAATAGGAGTCCCGGGGATATTTCGAGAGCAGATCGCCGGCGCATTTTTCGCTGCGGCCGCCGATGTACATGTAGGCGGTGTCGAAGTAGTTGCATCCGGCCTTCATGGCGCGGTCGAACATGGCGGCGGCGGCGGCGTAATCGATCTCGGGACCGTCGCCCTTCCGGGGCAGACGCATCATTCCGAAGCCGAGAAGGGGAACGGTCAGCTCCGTATCCCTGTATTTTCTGCGCACGACCTTGCCGGAGGGGGCGTTTTTTTCGGCGGCGGCGGCAAGACGGCTCACGGGAGCCAGCGCGGCGACGGTCATCATGCCTCTGAGAAAATCGCGTCTTTTCATGGGGCGGGTCTCCTTCTTCTGTTGTTTATTCTATCCGGGACTGTTTTTCGACGGGTGAAACCGTCATGGCTTTGCGGGGGGCGGGACAGACCTTCCGACAGGCGCCGCATCCGACGCACAAAGCGGTCTTGACCGGCCGCGGCGTGCCGTTTTTGCGCAGGGTTATCGCGCCCGCCGGACAGGCGGAAGCGCACAGGCCGCATTTCGCTCCCTCCTGAAAGGCGAGGCAGTTGCGCGGATCGAACTTCGCCTCGGCGATCCTGATCCTGCGTTTTTCGGCCAATGCGAGGAAGGGGAGCGCACCCGTGGGGCAAACCTGAGCGCAGCGGGCGCAGTCCCAGCGGCAGGGGGCCTTGTTCAGATCGAGCTCCACGGGGCCCGCGCCGCCGGGAGCCGGACGGATGATCTTCTGCGGACAGTTGACTGCGCACAGCATGCACGCGGTGCATTTCCGCGCGAAACGCTCCGCACTGCCTGCTCCGGGAGGCAGGACGCGCAGTCTCCGCCCGACCCGCAAAAGTCCCGTGCGGGCGGCGAGGACACCCGCCGCGACCCCCGCCAGCAGGACGCTTCCCGAAACGAGGAATCTTCTCCGCGAAATATCAGGCGGGGCGGTTTTGTAACCGACGGCGAACGAAACGGCGCCGACGGGACAGGCGGCGAGACAGTTCATGCACCGCACGCAGCGGCCGTTGTCGATGACGCCGCTTTTTGCGTCGATGCATCCTGCGGGACAGACTTTTTCACACTTGCCGCACTTGAGGCAGTTTCCGCCGAGGAAGAGGCGGACGGCTCCGGCTTTGGAAAAGAGGCCCAGCACCGTACCCACGGGACACAGAGTCGTGCAGAAAATGCGTTTTTTCCAGACGGCGAGAGCGGAGATCACGATCAGGACGGCGAGGCCGCCCAGAGTGAAAGAGCCGGTGATGCGTCCGAAATTGGAATAGGGGTCGAGGGCGAGAAATCCCGCGTTGACGCCGCAGAAAAGCATGCCCAGCACACAGCCCGAAACCGCGTTGCGGAGGATGTTGAAATCATTCGTCCGCGCGGCCTTGCGTCGGGAGATGAAGGAGACGAGATCCTGAAGCAGTCCGAAGGGGCAGAACACGGCGCAGTAGATCCGTCCGAAAAGGAAGGCCGAAAGCAGGATGACGGCGCAGACAACCGCTGCGCCCCAGGTGAAGGCGCCGAAACAGCGCATCAGGACCGGACCCGCCTGAGCCTTGAAGAGCCGCGAAAGAAACACCGCGCCGCCCGCAAAAGTCAGCACGGAGCCGGTGAGGAACAAAGTTCCCGCGATGATCCTGAATGCTCTGAAGAGTTTCCCGTTCGTCATGACCGTTTTCCTTTCCGGCGTCAGAAGAATCCGTCGTTGTCGCGGACCTCCGCGGTCCCGACGTGTTTGAAGATGATGCTTTTCGAATCCGGCCCGGCGAAGCTGAAGATGCCCGGATCGTGAGGAGACACCGGATACCGGTCGTTGATCTCAAGGGTGTTGCCTGAAATTTCGGCCCGCTCCGCCGACAGAACGGCGATCTGCGGCCGCTTCTGCGAAACGAAACGGTTGTTCTTCACTTCGATGAGGCCGTGGTAATGAAAGTCCGGTTCCAGTTCCTCCATGTCGGGATAGACGGAAACCGTTTCGGCGGTGGAACTGTGGCGCAGATAACAGCAGTTGTCGAAGAGATTGTCCCTGATGACGGCATGGCGGACGGGCCCGGTCTCGTACCAGCGGCGGCAGCCGCCCGCGATGAAGACCGCCGCGCCCGAGGTGTGAAAACGGCAGTGCGAAACGTCGACGCTTTCAAGTCCCGAAGCGAGGACGCCCCGGCCGCGGAGAGGCGCGAAATCGCATCCCGAAACTTCGAGACGGGCGGTCCCCGCTTCGAGAACTCTTGCCCCGTCGCCGCTGCGCACGTCCGGCGGCAGGGGACCGGAAAAGAAGACCCGGGTCCTTTCGGGCGTGACCGCCTTCACGCCCGAAACTTCGACCGTGCCGAGGGGACGGCCCGAGGCGGGTCTGACGAATTCGAGCGTGTCTCCCGGCCGGGCGCCCGGCAGTCCCGCCTGCTGAAAGTGGCCGGTCTCGAGGTAAAGAGAATTCCCGTCCGCTTCGGGGATCGTCACCGGACGGTAGATGCCGTGGACGTTGAGGGCGTCGTCGAGCATCCCCGAGGCCCGGCAGTTCCGGATGGAAATGCGTCCGCGGCACTCGACGAAGTGCAGCGCGTCGTCGGAGGACGAGACCGCCCGGTCCGCGGCGGGCACGACACGGACCCTTTCGAGGGTCACGTCGCGGCAGAACTGTGCGAGCAGTCCCATGCCCGCGGCGCGGCGGACGGTGACGTTTTCGACCGTGACGCCGGAGCAGTCCGAAAGGACGATCCCCGGGCAGAGGCGGTCCTCATGCCTGATGGTGAGCGCGGGAGCATCGAAGACAGCGGGCAGAAGGACAAGCCCGTTCTCCTCCCTTATGCCGCGGTTGGGGATGTTCGTGCAGTCGGCTTCGTGGGGCATCTCGCCCGTCGCGGGATCGAAGGGTCGGATCTGCAGCACGCCCGAACGGTTGTCGTACTCGTCCCCGATGAAACGCAGCCGTCCTCCGTCGAGGCGGTATCCGCCGTTGAGCTTCACGTGCGAAAAACCGTTTTCCGTACGGACGATCCGGGCGTCGGAGACGAAGGACTCCTCGAAATCGACGGTTATTCCGCTGATGCGCAGACGGGAACAGTTCTCGGCGAGGAGGGGCGAAATGCGGCCGTGAAAGAAGAGCAGGGTATCCTCGCCCGCGATCTCGACGTCGTCTTTGTCCGCCAGATGGAGCGCGACCGTCTTCATGCCGCAGTCGTTGTTCGAGAAATACCTGAAGAGCCGCGCACAGCGCCCCGGGTAGAAGTCATAGCGGCCAGGCAGAAAACGGATGCGCGGACTCTTCCGGGCGGCGGCGAGGGCCAGCGCCCGGACCAGCGCCGGGACGGCATCTTCGCCCGGAACGGTCTTTTCGACAGTGACAGTCATGGTCTTTTCGTACTTTCCCTGACGGATACGAAGTGAATGTATATCTTTTCACCTTTTTTTTCAAGGGGCTTTTTTCCAATGAGGACGAAGTTCGGCAAAAATTTTTCTCTTCGGGGCTCCGGCGGGTTGACAAATGAAAAGGCTGTGTGTATATTGATTTGATGCCGCGCCGTTGCCGGCATCTGTTGGAGGAGACGAAAAAACGTATGAGAAAACTGTTGTTCAGTCTGTCCGCGTGCGGGGTCCTGCTGTCGCTCACGGGGTGTTTTTTCGGCGGGACGACGCGCGAGACCCAGGTATTCGATCTCGCGGAAAAGGCGAAGGGGGCAAAACCTCTTCCGTATGACGTCCATTTTCTGTTTTTCCGCAATCTGTCGGGTTCGGACCGGCGTTTTCTGCTGCGTCAGCCCGGCGACAGGATGGTTTCCGACGAGTTCAGCCGCTGGCTTCTCGATCCCGAGCTCATGCTGGAGCGTTATCTGCGGGACGAGGTCCGGGGCGGGGGCAGTGCTTCCGTGCGCATCCGGGGCGTCATCACCCGCTTCGAGGTGGATGTGGAACGGCGCGCCGCGGTTCTGGCCGTGGATTTCGTTCTGCGCATCGACGATCGCTCCGCGGGGGTCTCCTGCCGGGCGCAGAAGGCGCTGCCCGCAGGCGGGATCACCCCTGCCGGCGCGGCGCAGGCCATGAGCGAGTGCGCTTCGGCCGTCGCGGAGGAGTTGAGAAAGCACATTCTGGCTTTCGCAAAGGGGAAGCTGAAGTAATATAAAACTTCATGTTTCGGAGAATACCGATGAAAAAATATGTTCTGCTGTCGTTTTTCGCGGTGCTGCTGACGGGGGCGGGCTGCACCACGTCGGTGTGCCGCCACTATGACGCGCCGGAGAGCACAGGCAGTTCCGGACGTCCCGCCGTGGCCGTCATCAAGGGCATGAACTGCGGCGTCTTTCTCTTTTACGGCATCCCCCTGTGGAGCGGCACGCCTCACCGTCCCAACGAAAGCGAATGGGACCTCTGGCTCAATCAGGTCAGGGAACGGGACATCGTAAGAATGCTGCATCTGCGCGCCGGACAGCTCGGTGCGGATGATATCGACGATGTGAAGATCCGCGAGACCGGCAGCGGCTGGTGGTCGCTGTGGATCTTCTGGAGACGCACGATCACCGGGTCCTGCGTCGCCGTCAAAAATCTGCCCGCGAAAGGGGAAAAAGCGGAAAAAAAAGGCAGACAGAGATAAAAAAAGCCCTTTTTTACGGGATTGTTCGCGCCGGAGACTTGCAAAACGCTCCGGCGCGTGCTATCTTGTAGCCGGGCATTTGTGCCGTCACAAATCGACAGGTGTGCAAGAGTTCGTTTTTTTGAATATAAAATATAAGGACAAGGGGGAAAAATGGCTCGCAGAGTGATTGTCGCCGGTAACTGGAAAATGAACAAGACCGCTTCCGAAGGACGGGACCTGGTCGAAAAACTCAAGAAGGAGATCGCCGGACTCGAGGATGCCGAGATCGTCGTCTGTCCTCCGTTCACCACCATCGGCGCCGTAGTCGAAGCCGCCGCGGGCAGTCCCGTCGGCGTCGGCGCGCAGAACATCCACTGGGCAGCCAGCGGCGCGTTCACGGGCGAGATCTCCGCGGACATGCTCAAGAGTTCCGGCATCAGATATGTCATCATCGGTCACAGCGAGCGCCGTCAGTATTTCGGCGAGACCAACGCCACGGTCAACAGCCGCCTCAAAGCCGCTCTGGCGGCGGGGCTGATCCCCATCGTCTGCGTCGGAGAGTCTCTGGCCGAGCGTGAATCCGGCCGGACCGAAGCGGTCCTCTCCTCTCAGGTGAGAGAGGGCTTTGCCGGGATCGACGCCAAGGACGCCTCCGGCATCGTCGTCGCCTACGAGCCCGTCTGGGCCATCGGCACCGGCAAGACCGCCACGCCCGAAACGGCGCAGGCGGCCCACGCGTTCATCAGAAGCGAACTGCGCGCCCTCTTCGGGAACGCCGCCGATGAAATGCGTATCCAGTACGGCGGCAGCATGAAGCCGGCCAACGCCCGCGAGCTGGTCGCCCAGCCCGATATCGACGGCGGTCTCATCGGCGGCGCCGCTCTCGACGCTTCGACCTTCGCCTCTCTGATCCGCGAGGCACTGGGACGCTGAAGTCGCGTCCGCCCCAAAAATTACAGGAGTGAAAAATGTCGGTATTGATCGTTTTTCTTTACGCGCTGGTGGTCGTCGTATCACTGCTTCTGATCGGACTGATCCTCATTCAGCCTTCCAAGTCCGGAGGCATGGGCGCGGCCTTCGGCGGCATCGGCGAATCCATGTTCGGCGGCAAAGCCGGCAGCCACCTGACCAAGGCCACGGTCTGGCTCACCGCCGTATTCATGGTGCTTTCTCTGGCGCTGGCGGTGCTCATCGGTCACGGTTACCGCATGGAGACTTCCGGCTCCGGCGTCTCCCGCGAGCTTGATTCCGTCAAGGATCCGTCCGCGGCGGTGCAGAAAAAAGCGCCCGTGTCCGCGCAGAAAAAGGCGCCCGCGGCTCCTGCGGCAAAAGCCAAGAAATAACGGAGTGTTTCGATGGGTCCGATCACAAGAACAGCCGCCTTTGCCCTTGCGGTGCTGTGTCCGCTGCTTGCGGGCGCCGCATCCGCGGGCATCCAGTTCGGCGCGATCAGGATCCGTACGACTTTCGAACAGACGCCCGTCATCACCCGTTCGGGCGGATCGGCCGGAGGATACGCCTCCGGCAACGTGAGTTTCGTCAACAAACGCTGGCTCGCCGTCAGCGTGTCGTTCCTTCCCGGAGTCGCTTCAAAAGGCGGTTCATCCCCGAAAAACGCCGACAATGCCAAGACGATACAGGCCGTCCCCGGACGCTGGCTCGACGACGTCACCATGCGCGTGTGCGTCGCTTTTCCCATGGAACACCAGCGCCGGACGGGCGGAGCTTACGGGCTTTTCGAGGGCAGGACCGTTTTCTGGTCGGTGCGTCTGGACGGCAAACGCCACCTCGCCCAGATGTTCATTCCGCCCCAGCTGCTGGACCGTTATGCCGCGCCCTCCGGCGGAGCGGGGGGCCGGGATCTGGCTCTTCCCCTGACCGATTACCGGGTGATGGTCGAATTCACCGACAGCGAGGGGAATCTTCTGGGGCGCAGTTTTTCGGCTTCGGGAAAGACGCCTCTTACAGCCTCCTTCTTCAACAGTATAAAAAGTGCGCCGGGAGCGGTCGTCGTCACCGGCGGACTTCTGCCCAGAAACAGGACTCCGTGGGCGACTCACGTGCCGTCGACTTTCGATTATATCAGGGATGACCGCACGGAAGACCGGAAATAAGGATAGAAGACTTTTTAGCGCAGGAAGTTTTAGCAATGGCAAAGGACAACCGATTGCTGGCGGTCGACGTCGGCGGTGACAGTTTGAAGATGGCCGAGTTCAGTTTTTCCGCTGACGGCGCCATAACTCTTGACAAGTTCGCGTTCCGCAAGATCGACGTTCCGCAGGAGGCGGGAGAATCTCCGGACTTTGCCGGTCTCTACCACGAGATGCTGGCGGCCCACGGCTTCACGGCGCGTCAGGTGCGCCTGTCGCTGCCGGCCCAGTCTTCGTTCCTGAAGCTGAGCAAACTGCCGCCGACGCTGGGTTCCCAGAAGGCCATCGGCAGGATCGTCGAGTTCGAAGCCCGTCAGAGCGTGCCGTACTCCATGGACGAGGTGGAGTGGGGCTACCAGCTCATGCGCCACGCATGGGAGGAAAAGCACGTCGAGACTCAGGAGGACGGCAGTTCTCTTGAGGTCAACGAATCCCACGAGGAGTTCGAGGCTCTTTTCATCGCGGTGAAGACCGAAAACATCACCGAATACACCGATGTCATCGGCGACTCCGGCAAGGAAGTTCTGTCGGTGAACATCGCCCCCGTTCCGCTTTTCAACGCGGCCAAGGCCACGCAGATCAAGGACGATGAATGCGTGCTTCTGCTCAATATCGGGCATCGCAGTTCCAGTCTCATCATCAGCGATCACAGCCGGGTGTTCATCCGCAGCATCCCCATCGCCGGATACGCCATCACGCTCCAGATCGCCAAGGAGTTCGGCATCAAGCCCGAGGAGGCGGAGGCGCTCAAGAAACGTCACGGTTTCGTCGCCCTCGGCGGCGCGTACGAGGAGCCCGAATCGGAACTGGCCGCGACCATCTCGAAGATCGCCCGCAACGTCATGACCCGTCTGCACGGAGAAGTCAGCCGTTCCATCAACGTCTGGCGCAGTCAGCACGGCGGCAACCAGCCCACCCGCGTGCTGCTGGCCGGCGGCGGATCCACCATGATGTACATGCCCGATTTCTTCCACGAAAAACTCCGCGTTCCGGTGGATTACCTCAATACCTTCTCGGCCATCACCATCGGTCCCGAGGTGGACCGTACCGAACTTCAGGCGGTGGCGCCCATGTTCCAGGAACTGATCGGCATGAGTATCCGGCATGTGGTCAACTGTTCGCTCGAGATCACGCTGCTGCCGCGTTCGATCCGCAAGCAGCGGGAACTCAACCGCCGCAAACCCTACTTCTATGCGTCGGCGGCGGTCCTGGTCGTCTGTCTTTCGATATTCGCATCCGGCGTGAGCATGATGCTTTCGTTCAACCGTCAGCGCGTCGATCGGGTGAAACAGGCCGTCGGCCAGACGGATGCCAAGCGGCAGGAGATCTCGCAGCTCACCGGCAATCTGGGCGGCGCAAAGGGAGCCTTCGACGAGACCATGCGTCTTTTCGCCGAGCGCAACATCTGGACCGAGGTCATCGCCGAACTCCAGAGCATGATGCCCGACACGATGTGGCTTCTGACGCTCGAGGGCGTGGGCGACCCGCAGGAGTCCAACCGGGAAAATCCCGAGGGCGGTGCCCGGCCGGCAGGAAACGAAGCCAATATGAGCGATCTGCAGCGCTTTATCGCCGCGGCCGACCTCACCGAGATCAAACGGCTCCACGTCCGGGGATGCACACTGGTCCTCAAGGACCGCACGCTTCAGGAAGAAGAGCTGAGATCGAAGATCGCCAAGTCGAAATATTTCGCTTCGGCGGAGATTTCCTCTCTATGGCAGCCGAGTGAAGTGAATCTGACCGGATTCGATATGTTTCTCGTTCTGAAAACACCGATCAAAAAATAACGGAGTCCTGAAGCCGTGAATCGATTTGTCAAACAGAATATGTTGCTCATCATAGTGATGGGTGTTTCGACGGTGATCATTCTTTCTCTGATCGTCTACTCCGTGATCGTGTACTTTCAGATGAGTCAGTGCATTTCCGAAACGGAAGATCTGCGCAAGAAGATTTCGACCCTGATCAACGCCTCCCCCGCACCGGTCGAAGGCAACAAGCCCCTCATCGATCAGGATATCCAGCTTTATACGAATCTGAACAAGACGATCAGTTCTCCCATCGGCCGCCCCTATCAGAAAGCCGCCGACCGCTTCGTCGAGGTGCTCATGGGCGTAAAGAAAGGCGAGAGCGTCGAGGAAGCCCGCAAAAAATTCGTCGAGGAATACAACAACTCCGTGGGGAAATTCGACAACCGGCAGGCAGAGCAGGCTATCGAGCTGAGGAAGCTGGAGCGCAAATACGCTCGGACACTCGACCCCGCCCTCCGGGCTTTCAAGAAGATCGTCGAGCCCCTGACTCTGGAGCCGGATCTGGACAGCGACACGATCGAGTTCGCCTTTTTCACCATCGGCATTCCCCGGAAAATGCAGGGAGAACGCGAACCGGGCAAACAATTCATGGTCTACTGCCGCAAGTATCAGGACAAAATCCGCCAGATGCTGGGGCCCAAAATGCGTCCCGAGGCAGATGCGCTGGGTTTCTCGTTTCTCGGCGATGCCTCCGCCTCGACCTCCGTCTCGACACCTTCCCCCGAGGGAGGCGAGAATCAGACTGCCGTGGCCGGCCCCTTCCGCAGGGATGATATTCCCCGCATCGCCCGGCTTTGGGACATCGTCGGCGACATCTGCCGCCGGATCAACTCCGTCGACGGCCTGAAATCGCTGAATTTCTTCCGTATCCGCGGCATTGCCAACGGGGCGTATGAGAACGTGTTCTCATCTCAGGGCAATTACATCACGTCGCATTATTCCTTCGAGGTCATCGCGCCCCTCAAGGACATCCGGGCTCTTGCGGAGGCGTTCGCCTACGATCCCGCCGTCGGGCGTTTCTACATCGTCCGGAGCGTCTTCATTTACGCGCCAGAGACGGAGATCGCCGCCGCCAGACAGCTCCTGACGCCCGCCGTCACCACCGAGGCGGAGAGCGACAAGAAAGATCAGCCGACGCCCGTCCGGCGCAGGGGCCGCAGAGGTGCGGTGGTCGAGGAGGAACCCCAGAACAACGCCGAAAAGGACAAGCAGAAGGAACTTCAGGCCAAGTGGCGCGAGGAGTTCGAAAAACGGGAAAAGAGTCTGCCGTTCTACCAGCGCAGCGGTTACGGCGACGTCAAACTGGGCGGCGTCACTGACTTCCGTGCCGTGTTCGATGTGGAATATGTCGAGCGCACCGGACTGTACTAAGTACTCCATGGAGGAATGAATCGTGGATTTTTTAAGTAAACATTACGAAAAACTGATCCTGCTGGGGATGCTGCTGTTCTTCATTTTCGCCATGGTCGACGTGCTGAGCATCGCCCGCCAGACGGGCGAGGTCAAGGAGAGCGACCTGAACATTCCCCGCCGCGATCCGGACTACAAACCGCAGAATGCCAAAGACGCCTCCTTCCAGCCCGAGAATCTCTGGAACAAAGGCAAGCTCGTCTGGGCCGCCGGAACCAGCCGCGATCAGGCCAAGGGCGCGGCGTTCTACAGCGATTTCACCGAGTTTCCCGGACTGGCCGTCTGCATGGTCGGCAAGAACGACAAGGGCCAGGAAGAGGGCTGCGGTGCTTTTGTCCCCCGGTTCTATTTCGCCGGCAAACCCTGTCCCAACTGCGGGCGTATCCTTAAGGTCCCGCCCGACAGGCCAAAAATGCGCCGCAACGTCATCACCGCCGATGACTCCGACGGCGACGGTATGCCCAATGATTATGAAAAGAAGTACAATCTGGACGTCAACAACCCCTACGACGCGCTGTATGATGCCGACGGCGACGGTTTTTCGAATATCTACGAAATGGAGCATAACACCGACCCCACCAACGCCCGAAATCATCCGCCGCTTTGGTATCGTCTGCGTTTCATCGCCGTGCGGCGCGTCGTACTGCCTGTAAGTTTCAGGGCTCTCAACACCAACAAGCAGACGGATCCCCAGCGCTGGGATATCCAGCTGAACCTCAAGCAGAAGAATTCCCGCACCGGCAAGGAGACCGAACGCACGCAGATGTCGCGTCTCAACAGCACGATCCAGATAGAGGGCCGGCGCTACCGCATCAAGAAGGTCGAGCGCATCCTCAGCGATTCCTCCGGCGGCGGCCGCAAGAAGGAGGCCCTCGTTGCCGGCGGCACGCAGAAAGAGAGCGAAGACAAGGCGCAGGATCTGTCGAAGATCTATCTTGAGGAGGACCTCAATCCCAGCCAGAGAAACAAGGGGCTCACCCCCGACAAACTTGAAATGCAGATCGGCAAGCCCGCCTATTCGTCCGACCGGCGTCCCATCTTCGAGGATGTGGGGCAGCCCGAGGGCAAGCGCGCCGAGCATATCGTTCGCGTCGGCGAGCGTTTCCGCCTCGGCAATTACCAGACCGGGACCACCGACTATATTCTCGATTCTTTCGATGAAAAGAAGATGATCGCCGTCCTGCGGCTGGCCCGTGCGAGCGGCAAGCAGGATCCCATGAAGGATGAACTGGGCAAGGCCATGATCGTCACCCGCGAGGGCGAGATACCCGAAGACAGCCGGGTCATCGCGCCCATTGCCGGGACCACCGACCCCAAGGAGGAGGTCAGCGAGGAACGCGAGAATGTCCGGCGCAGCGGACAGCCCGGCAGACGCGGCAGAAGATGAGGTGCTGCGGCGAGTATATGACGTTTTTTTTCGCCGACAGTTTGATATATGGCAAAAAGGTATGTAAATTAAAGATATGTACGGTATTTGAAAAACGGGGAAGGTGGTGTTTCCAATGAGGCGGATAAAATTCTTTCCGGGAATGGCCGGGGTTCTGCCGCTGCTGCTTCTGGTGCAGACGGCGGGCGCCGCAGACAGTTCCGGCTCCATGCGCAGCCTGAAAGCGGTGCGGCCTTATCGTGAACCGGAGGAGGTCGTCAGGCACAGAGAGCGGATCCTCAAGGTCTATGCATCTCAGGATGAACGGCTCAAAAAAGCCGACGAACTGCTCAAAAAGCAGAAGTACAAGGAGGCCGTCGAGATCTGCGAGAACGTCATCGCCGAGTTGGAACTGGAACTTGCCTCAGTCAAGACCTACGCGGGCGAGTCCCGTCTTGAGTCGGTCAGGAAGAAGGTCGCCGACATCCGTTTCCAGTGGGGCGCCGATCTGCTCCGCAAGGCCCGGCTGGCCGCGGCCGACAAGCGTTACGACGACTGCATCTTCATCGCCGTTCAGGCCGGGGAAGTCAGTCCCGATCACCGGACGGAGGCCGGCGAGGTGACCGATTACGCCCGGGGCATGAAGAAGGCCGACAAAAAGCGGGAAGACGTTTCCCTCAAGAAAGCCGCTCCCGGTCACGAGGCCCAGCTCAAGGCTTTCAAGCGCCTGATCGCCGAGGCCCGGACCTATCTGCGCAACGGCAAACTCACCACGGCCCGTGAGACGGTCGAGAACGCTTTCGTCATCGATCCCTACGACACCGAGGCCATCGAGCTTGCCAGCGAGATCTACCGTCAGCTTTTCATCGCCGGCTCCCAGCGCCGCAAGAGCAGTTTTGCGGCGGTGATCGCCTTCGCCGCCTGGCAGTGGAACGAACCCACGTTCAATCTGGTGGCGGCCCGCAAGATCCCCAGCGGCGAAAAGAGAAGCGTGGGCGCCGACAGCGAAAAACTCAAGAACATCCGCTTCGCCGGATTCCATTTCGACGACGCCGATCTGCCGGCGGTGCTGACCTACATTCAGGACCGCAGCAAGGAGGGCGATCCCGAGAAGGACGAGCGTTACAAAGGCGTCTCCGTGGGCCACATGCTCACGCCCGAACTGGCCGACAAGATCAGGGTCACGCTTTCGCTCGACAATGTTTCGCTGGCTTCAGTGCTGGAGTGCCTGAGTCTGGTGACCGGTCTCAAATACGAAGTCAGCACCCGCAACAACTACACCAGCATCAACTTCGCGCCTCTTGCCAATGAGATGATCCGTCACGCGTGGGATACGCCCAGCAACTTCCGTCAGGTGGTCACCGGCAAGGAACCGGCGTCCGTGGCCGAGCGCATCGGCTCCGAGGGCGGCGAGACGGCCGGTCCCGTGGTCGTGCCCAAGGTCGGCGATGACGCCTCCGGCAGCGATGATAACGACGATGCGGCCAAGGGCCTCGAGGCCAGACAGGATACCAACATCACCAAAGAGGAGCTTCAGAATTACTTTTCGGAACGCGGCGTGGATTTCCCGCCCGGAAGCTCCATCTATTACAGCTCCCGCACCAACAAGGTGGTGGCGACCAATACGCGGGAAAACATCTTCAAACTTGACGAACGCATCGACCAGATCGCCGCGGCGGTGAAGCCTCTGGTGATGATCGAGCTCAAAGCCATCGAGATCTCCGAGACCGACTATCAGGATCTGGGATTCGACTGGACCATGGACACCATCGGCAAGAACATAGAGGGCAAGGAGGGGGTGATCAAGGGCAACGGCTGGCTGCTGGGGCCCGGCGTCAACTCCCTGCCCGGCGAGGCACTGAGTCTGCTGCGCGGCGGCACCAGCAAGAGCGACGCCACCAGCGCCGTCATCAACAACTGGAACATCTTCCCCTCGCTTTTCGGCTCGAACAACCCCTTCGGTTCGGACATCCCGCTCAACATCAGTCTGACGGTCAACGCCCTGTCCCGCAGCGACCGGACCGAGGTGCTGACCGCGCCCAAAGTGGTCACGCAGGACGGCAAGGCCGGCACGGTCTCCATGACGACCACCTACTATTTCCCCGAATCGTGGGACGAGATCGAGATCGAAGTCAACTCCAGCACCAATCAGATAAGCTACAGCATCACGCCGCCGCAGCCTGAATTCAGCGACGACGGCGAGTCCCTCGGCATCAAGTTCACCGTGGTGCCCAAGGTCTACAAAAACCGCAACATCGAACTGAAGATCAATCTGAGCCTCTCGAGTTATGTCGGGCCCGACAATTACGAAGTGACCGCGACGATCTCTCAGAATGTGGGAAGCATCCTCGAACCCAAGACCCGGACGACGACCCAGACCTACACCATCTGGCGTCCCATCGAGAGCCAGCGTGCGCTCGACACCGTGGTCGAGGTCACCGACGGCGAAACGCTGGTGCTGGGCGGCATGGTCGAGAACCATGCCATCACCCGCGTGGACAAGGTGCCTATTCTGGGCGAACTCCCGCTTATCGGGCGTTTCTTCCAGTCTCAGGCAGAGAACCTGGAGCGGTTGAATATGCTGATATTCGTCACGGCCCGTCTGATCGACGATCACGGCGTGCCGATCAAGCGCAACTTCAACAACGCTCTGCCGGAGTTCAACCGCTAAGCATGACGATGGAGTCTGTAAATATGAGTCAAAAAACTGGATGGGTTTTTTCTGGAGTGCTTGTTCTTGCCGTTTCCGCGGGAACGGTCCTCCGTGCCGCCGATGACGCCGCTTCTTCGAACATGACCGCGGCGGAACGGGAACAGCGCATGATCGTCAACCGCGTCGATCACGGCCGTCAGGAGGTCGAACGCAAGGGTGACGACCTCGTCCGCGACGCCAATCTGAAACTGGCCGCGGGAGACTACATGAAGGCGCGGGACCTTTACCGCGCGGCCAAGGTGGCGTTCAAGAAATTCAATTCTCCCTACTTCAGCCGCAAGATCACCTTCTGCGACAGTCAGATCGCCCGGTGCTACTACCTTCAGGCCGAGGACGCCATGCGCGAAGCCGACGCCAGTTCCCAGCGCGGCGATTTCGAGAAGGCGATCAATCTCTGCCGCGAAGCCCTGAAATACTGTCCCGAACAGGCCGACCGGCTCGAAGCCCTGATCGTCCAGTACGAAAAACGCAAGAATTACGCCGCCGAACGCGACAGCGTCAGCTCCGATCATCTGCTGCCCAACCGCAAGAATCAGGATTATCAGATCGAAGTCCTCCTCGAGCAGGGACGCAAGCTCGTTTCCGCGGGCGAACTGGGCGCGGCCGTCCGCAAGTATCAGGAGATCATGCTCATCGATCCCTACAACACCGCCGCGGTCAAGAGCCTTGAGGGCGTCTACCGCAGGATCGGCGACATCGGCATCAAGAGATCGCGCGCGGCTCATCGCCGGGCCATCGCCGAGACCGAATGGAAGTTCGCCATCCCCGTGCTGCCCGAGGATGACGGCAAAGGCAATACCGTCAATTTCCTCGAGGACGGCAGCAAGAAGAAGGAAGACACGCCGTCCAACGCGCTGGCCCAGAAGCTCAATTCGATCATCATCAAGGAGTTTTCGTTTGACGATATCCCCGTGTCGGTCGTCATCAACCACCTGCGGGAACTGACCAAACAGAACGATCCGGCTCACGTGGGCGTCAATTTCGTTTATCTGGCCAAGAACGTCGTCCGCCTCAATGCCAAGTCCGCCGAGGGCGGCACCGCCACGCCCGCGGGCGAGGGCGGTGAAGGGGCCGCGCCCGCCGCCGCCCC
>JAFTDL010000051.1 GCA_017454215.1 Lentisphaeria bacterium
AGTAGTTTTTTCGAGAAGGAAAAGGGACCCTATGAAAAAGTTGTTTGCGTTTCTGTTTGCCGCCGTCTGCGCGGCGGTTCCGGCGGGGAACATCACCGTCGTCCTGCCGGAAAAGCCGACCCCCGTCGAGAGCCGGGCCGCGGAGGAACTGCGGGAACTGCTCAAAAAGACTTCGCGGGTCTCCGTCGTCCGGGGCGGGACGTCCGATCCGGGAAAGATCATTTACCTCGGCGGGACGGAGGAGGCGCGGAAACTTTCCGGCGGCGGAAAGTTCGACGCAGAGGAGTGGCTGATCCGCGCCCTTGACGGCCGCCGTCTTGTTCTGGCGGGAGGACGCCGCGGCGTTCTGTACGCCGTCTACGAGTTTCTCGAACGTCTTGGCGGCGTGATGTTTCTCGATCAGTACACCGTTCACGGTCCGGAGAAGGAACCGGCGTGGACTCCCGCGCTCAGTCTTTCCGGAAAACCCTCTTTTCCCTGGCGTTCGCTCTACTCCTTTTTTGCGGGAGGAAAAAGCCGCTATGTCGGGAACATCCGTCAGCGGCAGAATTTCTTTCTCAACGAAAAGCTGACGCCGCTGCTCAAGTCCTTCGGGCTCACGCCGGTTTTCGGCAGGCCCCGGGGCAACCATACCTATTACTTCTATTCGCGGGAGTGGAAGAACGCCCCCGACGAATACTTTTCGCTGTCGCCGCGGACCGGTCGGCGCGAACGGGCGACCGGCCCCTCGGGACCGGGACAGATCTGTTACTCCCACCCGGAAGTCCGGCGGCTTTTTGCGGAACAGCTCAAAAAGTTCATTGAAATGGACCGGAAGGAGTTACGCGACGTGCCGCCTCCCGTTTACTACGTGATGACCGCCAACGACAACGATTATCCCTGCGCCTGCGAAAAGTGCCGCGAAAACGTCAAAAAATTCGGCGGCTATACCGGACTTGCCCTCGATTTCGTCAACGAACTGGCCCGTTCCATCGCCGAAGAGTATCCCGATGTAAAGCTGAAATTTTCGGCCTATCTCTTCACCCAGACGCCGCCGCCGCCCGGAACGCGTATCGAGAAAAACGTGATCCTTCAGCCCGCCCAGATGGGCACCGAATGGTCGGGGGGGATCATCGCCCGGACGTCCCGGGAGAATCTGCGTCCCCTGACTCATCCCCGCAACGCCGGAGCCTGCAGGGAATTTCTGAAGTGGGCCGCCTTCGGCAGACTCTCGGTATACGACTACTGGATCGCCTACGGCGACCGCGGACATCTCACCGACGCCTGCGATGCGGTCGCCGAAAATTTCAAGGTCTACCGGGACCGCGCCGATATCGTCTTCGGCGAGATCGAGGAACCGGTGAAAACCAGTTTTCACGCCCTGCGCATGTACCTGATCCTGCGGCTCGCCAACAATGTTTCTCTCGACGCCGCTTCGGAGATCGAACGCTTCATGACTGCCTATTACGGTCCCGCCGCGCCGGAAATGAAGGCGCTCCGGCAGCTCATCCTCGATGAAAACCGCTCCGAACCGGGCGACCTCGCCCGGCCTCTCGCCCGGCGCCGCGGTCTGACGGATGCGTATTTCGCCAAGGCCGAAACGCTTCTCGCACGCGCCCTCGGCAAAGCGGGAAAAGACAATGCTCTGGCTCTGCGGATCAGGCGCGAACGCCTCAATTTCGACCGCGTGCGTCTGATGCTGCCCCGGTTTCCCGGCGGAGAAGATCTCCGCAAGGCGACGGCGGAGCGGTTTCTCGCCGACTTCGACGCCGTTTCTCCCCTGTACCTGACGGGAAAGAGCCTGCGCAAGGAAAGGGAAGAGGCGCTCCGCACCGCTCAGGGGAGTGTTTTCAGCGTCGGCGGCATGAAGGAGTTTCCCGGCAGAAAGGTCGTCGGCTGCTACCGGGGCAATGCGTTCCCCGCCCAGTATCAGGCCAAAATCGGCCGCGACCCGGATTCGTTCGCCGGGACCGCGCTGTACCGTGCCGCCGATGAACCCGCGTCGGCCGGGATCGTGTTCGGCTACTGCGACCGGATCGGCAAAAAGAGCGTCGCCAAACGGCTCAAGCCCGGAGAATTCAAGTTCGACGGCAAGTATCACTGGTACCGGATCGGCGTGGTCAAGCTCTCCGCCGACTGCTACGCCTTCGCCCACAGAAGCTGGGAGATGCAGCGCCGTCTCATGGACCTCGTCGGCGGCGCTCCCGGCGACCGGGTCGAACTCTACATCAGGCTCAAGGCGGAACCCGATCCCGCCGCCCCCGAAAAGATCGCCCGCTTGTGGATGGACGGCGTCGCGGCATTGGAACCCCTCTCCGCCGCTGCGCAGAACGGCGGGAAATGATCCCCCGCGGGGTCGCAAACTTGTCCCGCAGGGTGTATATTAAGCGCGAACTTTCATGAAAAAGCCGGACTCCGGCTGAGATGGGGAGAGGGGAAAATGGAAAATGGCTCGTAAAAAAAATCCTCCGGCTGATCTCCTTGCGGCGCTGGAAGATATCAAAGTCTTTCGGAATGAAAATCTGCTGATCTTGGAAAACAGCCGCATCCGCCGGGTCCTCGACCTTTCGCCGGGCGCCCCCCGGACGGTCTCCCTGTGCGCCGCGGGCGGCATGGAACTTGCGGCGGCGGCAAATCCGGTTTGCGACATAGGTTTCATCGGACTGAACGAACCGGGAAGGACTGATACTCCGTGGCGCCTGAAAAGCGTCCGGTGCCGCAAAAAGAAGCGCGATCTCTTCGATGCACGGCGGCTGATCGTGGAGATCTCGATGGAAGAACCCTTGAGCCGCAGTTGTTATACGAAAAATTATATCCTCTACCCGCGGATCGGCGCGATCGGCATGACGTGTTCTCTTCGCCCCGGGGTGATGCCCAACTTTTTCTGGAGCCCCCGCGGCAGGGACCGGCAGCGGGGATTTTTTGAAAGCACCGGTGATGCTTTGCGGCTGGCCTCTCCGGTCGTTCCCCGGCTGAGCGTGGAGTTCCGGGGGCGGTCCGACGAAGAGCCCGTGCCGATGCTGGAACACCCCGCCGAAGGCAATGTGATGACGGGAAATCTGCTTTATTGCGATGACGGCGCGGGCTCCGGACTGCTGTTCCTGCAGGAGGCGCCGCCCAGCATGGAGAAGCGGGACTGGGAAGCGTATGATTTCCGTTACGACTCGGAAACTCAGGTCATACGTTCCTGCACCTGGGGGATCGCGCCGGAGGATATCCGGCCGGGAAACCGGACATACAGGTCTTTCCGCCATGTTCTGCTGATCTACCGTGATGAAGCGGAGAAAAAAAGTGTCCTGAAGCACTATCTGGCCCGGCGGTACGACTCCTCGGCGTTTTACTCGATCACGGTCAATCCCTGGGGATGCGGCAGATTTCCCGCTCTGGTTTCTCCCGGTTTTCTGAAGCGGGAGTGCGAAGCCGCCGCCGAAGTCGGTGCGACCCACTATCAATTCGATGACGGCTGGCAGCAGGGGAGCGGCTTGGGGCTGATGACCGTGAAAAATCACTGCATCACCCCGGAGTTCTGGAAAATTCGGGAAAACCTGGCGGACACCTTCCCCGACATCATACGGGACTGCCGGAAAGCGGGGATCCGTCCCGCCCTGTGGTTCGCTCCGTCGGAAAATGTGGAGTATCGTGACTGGCGGACTTCGGCGGAGCGGCTGTGGCGTCTGCACCGGGAGTTCGGCATCGACTGCTTCAAAATCGATGCCGTCAGACTGCGGACTCTCGAAGCGGAAAGAAATCTCCGGTCGCTTTTCGTGTTCCTCCGCAAAAAATCGGAGGGAAAAATCTTCTTCAATCTGGATGTGACTTCGGGACAGCGTTTCGGTTATTTTCAGTTTTTGGAATTCGGCAATATCTTCCTGGAAAACCGGTATCTTTTCACCACAGGGAGCAATTCGTACCATCCGGAAAAGACGCTGCGCGCATTGTGGCTGCTGGCGAAATACACCAGACCGCAGTCACTGCAGATAGAGGTCCCGTATCCCCGCGATTATCTGGCGCGGGCGTCGGCGGAGGAGACTCCTCCGCCGCCGGAATGCTG
>JAFTDL010000006.1 GCA_017454215.1 Lentisphaeria bacterium
AGGGCGGAAACGGACTTTTCATCGGAATGCTGGGCGCTTCCCGGATGGCCACGCCCCACTACAGGTACGAACAGAAATTTCTGGATGATCTTCAGGCCGCCAGAAGTTACCGCTTCGGGGACGACGGATATCTCGTTTTCTCCGACATCGACGGCGAGCCCTGCCTGAAATTGAAAAAAGAACCCCCGACAGGAAGTGCCAGATGACAGACCCGCTTTTGGAAGGATTCCTCCATTATCTCAAGACCGAGCGCAACGCTTCGCCCCATACCATCGACGCCTACCGGAGGGACATTGCCGAATTCGGGCTCCGCATCCGCGACGACGAAAATTTTTCGGACTGGCTGAGCGTGGACCACGATCAGGCCCGGACTTTCGTCATGAAACTCTTCGACGCGGGAGACTCCAAGCGTTCCGTTCAGCGCAAGCTTTCTTCCCTGCGTTCCTTCTACCGCTGCCTGATAAAGCATGAACAGGCGACGGACAATCCCTTTTCGGGCCTTGCTCCGATAAAATCCGACAAGCCGCTGCCCGTCGTCATGAGCATCAGCGACATCGACCGCCTCCTCGCCGGAGTCAGGACCTACTGGCAGTCCGCGGCCGCTTCCGGTCTTTCCAAATCCGAAGACTCCGCGGAATTTGCCGAGGCCCGCGATACCGCCATGATCGAACTGATCTACTCCGGCGGACTGCGTATCGGCGAAGCCGTCGGCCTCGATCTGGGAGACGTCGACCTCAACAACCGTCTGGTGCTCGTGCGCGGCAAGGGCAAAAAAGAGCGTCTGGCCGCCATCGGCACCCCCTGCTGCAACGCGCTGCGGGCCTATTATCCCCGCCGGAAAAGCGTCGGCGCCGAGCGGCGGGTCGACGCGCCCCTTTTCGTCAACCGCTTCGGCAGCCGCATCACCGCCCGGTCCTTTCAGCGCAATCTCAAAAACTACCTGATCTCCGCCGGACTGCCTCCCGATTTCACGCCCCACAAACTGCGTCACTCCTTCGCCACCCATCTGCTCGACGCCGGAGCCGATCTGCGCAGCGTTCAGGAGATGCTCGGGCACGAGAATCTCAGCACCACGCAGATATACACCCATGTCAGCGCCGAGCGGATGCGTCAGGTCTACAAAAAAAGTCACCCGCGGGCGAAATGATCGACACCGGCACACTTCCCGTCAAGGCGGTCCTTCCCGAGTTCCGCGCGGCTTTGCGCGCCGGGAACAAGATCATCGTTTCGGCTTCGCCCGGCGCGGGCAAGACAACGGTCATCCCGCCCGAGACCGCCGCCTGTCTCGGCGGGGAGATCCGTCTGATCGAACCGAGAAGAGTCGCCGCGCGGGCCGCGGCCTGCCGCATTTCCGAACTTTGCGAAAGTCCCGTCGGCGCTTTTGCCGGATATGCCGTCCGCGGCGAATCTCGGCGCGGACGCGACACACGGATCCTTGCCGTGACGCCGGGCATCCTCATCCGCGAATTTCTCGAAACTCCCGATCTCGAAGGCGTCGGCGCCGTCATTTTCGACGAGTTTCACGAGCGTTCGTGGGAATGCGATTTCCTGCTGGCGACGGCCCTCGACGTACAGGACGCCCTGCGGCCCGACCTCGTGATCGTCATCATGTCCGCCACCCTCGGCATGGCGCAGCTGCGCAATTTTCTGCCCGACGCTCAGGTCATCGAAGCGCCGGGACGGGAATTTCCCGTCGACATCGTTTACCGTCCGTCGCCCTGTTCCGCTGATGCCGCGGAAGCGGTTCCCGAGTGTGTCCGCGCCGCGGCCGAGTTCTTCCGCAGAGACGACCCCGGCGACCTGCTGGTTTTTCTGCCGGGAGCCGGAGAGATCGCCGCAGCCGCGGAGCGTCTCGCCTCTCTGCTGCCCGCCGCCGACATCCGCTGTCTTCACGGATCCATGGAGCTGAAGGAGCAGAAGCGCGCTCTTCTGCCCGGTCCCGGCGGCGGAAGACGGATCTTCCTCGCCACCAATCTGGCCGAAAGCAGCATCACCATCGACGGTGTGACCGTCGTCATCGACTCCGGTTGGGAAAAGCGCCTGACTTACTCCCCCGGCGCCGGGCTGTCTTTTCTCGAATTTCAGCGCATTTCCCGGGCTTCGGCCGATCAGCGCGCCGGACGTGCCGGCAGGACCGCTCCGGGCACGGCCGTAAGATTGTATTCGTCCCTCGAATACGGCAATCTCGCCGCTCAGCGCCCGCCGGAACTTGCCGTCTGCGATCTGGCGCCGCTGGCTCTGCATCTGGCCGACTGGGGGACCTCCGAATCCGGTCTGCGCTGGCTCGACGCGCCGCCGGCTTCCGGAATGGAGAGCGCCCGGGAGCTTCTGCGCCGCCTCGGCGCCCTTGACGGGAAGGGGCGTCTGACGCCCCACGGACGCGCCATGAACAAACTGCCGCTCCACCCCCGGCTGGGCAATATGCTCCTCCGGGCGAAGCATGAGAACATGCTGCCGACCGCCGCCGCCGTTTCCGCCTGTCTCGAAAACCGGAGTTTTTCGAAAAATTCCGCCGATATCCGGGAGGTCCTTCTGGATATGGAGCGGCGGCCCGGCAGGTATGCCGTGCAGGATCAGATCCGCCGCCAGCTTCTTTCTCTGATGAAGTCCCCCGCGGGGGAGATCGACGCTTCTTCCGCGGGGCGGCTGATCTCCTTCGCCTTTCCGGAGTGGATCGCCCAGCGCCGCGAAACGGATTCCTGCTGCTACCGGATGGCGGGCGGAAGGGCAGGGGAGCTCTCTCCCGACGATCCCCTGCGGGGAAGCGAATTTCTCGCCGTCGCCGTTCTCGGAGGGGGTGCGTCGCGGACCCGGATCCTCGCCGCGGCCCCTCTCGACCGGGAAGTCCTGGAACGGGACCTTGCCGATGGATTGACCCGGCAGGTCAATGTCGAATTCGATCCCGATTCCGGCCGCGTCTCGGCCAGAGAGGAACTGCGTCTGGGAGCTCTGATCTTAAGTTCGCATCCCGTGTCGCCTCCTGCCGGAACTCAGGGCAGGGCGGTCCTCGCGGCCGCGGTCAGGCGCAGGATCGAACTTCCGCCTCCCGACTGCCGAAGTGCGGCACAGCTCGTCGACCGCGTCCGCTTTGCCGTTCGGAGCGATCCCGGGATCGCTCTGCCGGACTGGCGCGGGGAACACTGGCCGGATGTCCTTTCCGAACTTGCCGAAGGATATCTCGATCCGGTCCGCTCCCTTGCCGACCTTGCCCGCCTCAACTGGAACACCATCGTCGAGTGCGGTCTCTCCCGCGAACAGCGGCTCCTGCTCGACCGGCTGTACCCCGAGTTTTTCGTCACTCCCCGCGGGTACCGGGTGAGGATCGATTACTCGGGCAGCACCCCCACCGCGGCGGTCAGGATCCAGGAACTGTACGGGCTTGACGTCCATCCCGTGATCGGCCGCCGGCATCTGCCTCTGCGGCTGGAATTGCTTTCGCCCGCCCGCCGCCCCGTTCAGGTGACCATGGACCTGCCGGGGTTCTGGCGCGGTTCGTGGAGCCTCGTGCGGCGCGACATGCGCGGCAGATACCCGAAACACGACTGGCCGGAGCATCCCGAAGCTCCCCGGTCCTGACACTGTATACATATCAATGAAAGGAGTCTCTTATGGAACTTGCCGAACTGGTCGGCTGGCTGGATGAACAGCTGGCGCTCAAACAGTTTCCCGGCGACCACTCGAACAACGGACTGCAGGTCGAAGGAAAAAAAGACGTTTCGCGCGCCGTTTTCGGCGTGGATGCCTGTCGGGAACTTTTCGATGCGGCTGCCGAGGCGCATGCCGATTTCATCTTCGTTCATCACGGACTGAGCTGGGGAGGCGGTCTGCGCCGTCTGACCGGCATCACTGCCGGACGCATGGCGGCGCTGTTCGGTTCGGGCATCAGTCTCTACGCCGCCCATCTGCCCCTCGACGCTCATCCCGAGTTCGGCAACAACGCCCGGCTGTCCGACATGATCGGGCTGAAGGACCGGATCCCGTTTTTCGAGTACGACGGATGCGACATCGGTTTTGCCGGACGTCTCCCCGAGGCCGCCCCGGGGGAGGAGATCGCCGCTTACCTCGGCGAAAAACTCGGCGTGGAACCCGTCTTCTACGGGGACCCCGGCCGCAAGGTCTCGCGGATCGCCGTCGTCTCCGGCGGAGGCGGACTCGACTCCCTCGAAGCCGCCGCTTCCTGCGGATGCGATCTTCTCGTCACCGGCGAGTTCGAACACGTCATGTTCCACCCCTGCCGCGAACTGGGGATCGGTGTTGCGGCTCTGGGGCATTACGCCAGCGAGACCACCGGTCCCCGCGCTCTCATGGACAAAGTCGCCCGGACCTGGGGCCTGGAGACCCGCTTTGTCGACATCCCCACCGGGTTGTGAGGATCACATGAAAACAAGATCTGATATTTCGTATTTTGAAATATTTTTTAAAATTTCTTTGAAAAATCCGTTTGCAAATTTGCCAAAGGCGGGTTATCTTTGATAACGTTGCGCTCCGGGCAGGAGGGCAAAGGTTGTTAATAAGTTGTCAATAAGTTGTGAACAAAGGGCGCGGTTTCGTCGTAAGTCCGCCAAATGGAGCTAAAAGAAGGAACTTTACGTTTTTTCGGCTCCGGCGGGGCATCGGAAATTCAGCAGAAAAGCCCCTTCCTGAGCTCAGAATCGCTCATGGGCAGGGAGTTCCCGGGCGTCCTTTTCGAGGCCCTTTCGAGCTCGAAGAAATGGCCGTTTTTTTGTAACTGGTTGATTTTGCGCCTGACTGGCGAAAAACTGTTAATAACTTTTGTTTTCGTGTCCGAGGCGGGACGGGATCTCAACTCCGCCGTACGGTCCGCTTCCGCGCGTTTCCGGAGCGCCGGGACATCCCTTTGCAGGGGGGAGTCCGGGCCCCGGCTGTTTCTGAAGCGGATGCCGGGTGACGAATGGCGGCGGTTTGTGTCGTGTTGTGAATTTTGATGTGATGAATTGGAATGGATACGGATTTTAAAGCGGTTTGGGCCGAGGCTGCAGGGCGTCTGCGGCAGATGAACGAGCCCAGTTACGATCAGTACATCTGCTGTCTTGTGCCCCTGCGCTGCACTGACGGTGTGCTGACTGTCGGCGTTCCCGACGATTTCTTCGGCGACATCGTCAGAAATCAGTTCGGCGATCTCATCTCCGAAGCCCTCAAGAACATCGGCGGCGTCGATTACACCTACGAGTTCGAGGCCGGACACAAAGCGCCGCTGACCGAACCCGTGAAAAAACAGCCGAAAGCCGCCGAACCGCCCCGGGCGCGCAGCAGCGTCGGATCGTCGGCCGCGGGAAACCGTCCGCGCATGAACAGTTCCTACGAGCATACCTTCGACAATTTCGTCGTCGGCGAAGAGAACCGCATCGCTTTCGCCGCCGCCCATGCCGTCGCGGAGGAGCCGGGATTGTACAACCCCCTCTTCATCTACGGAGCCAACGGCATCGGCAAGACCCATCTGCTTCAGGCCGTCGCCGCCTACATGCGCGGCAAGTCCGCCAAGATCCGGATCCGCAGCACGACCTGTGACGAGATGCTCAACGATTTTTACGAACTGCTGACCCAGCACAAGAGTCTTTCCGAATTCCGTTCCTCCATGCGCGACGTGGATGTCCTTCTTGTCGACGATGTCCATCGTCTGGCCAAAAAGCCCCAGATGCAGGAGGAGTTCTTCAATGTTTTCAACACCCTGTACCGCCAGCACAAGCAGATCATCCTCACCAGCGACCGCCAGCCCTGTGAGATATCCGACATCGACAAGCGGCTTACCACCCGGTTCGAATCGGGCATGATCTCCGAGCTGAACATGCCCGGGTACGAGGCGCGTCTCACTATGCTCCGCATGTGGCGGAGCGAGGCGCTGACCAAAACGCCGCTGGCCGACGGGATACTGGAGTTTCTGGCGCAGAACATCTCTTCCAGCGTCCGCCGTCTCAAGGGCGCGTTCCTGCGGCTGACGACATGCGCGTCCCTTTCGGGGGCCGAGGTGACGATATCCAGCGCCGAAGAACTTCTGCACGCCCAGATCGAGCAGGAGATCGCTTCGAGAAACGTCTCCCCCGAGACGATCCAGCGCACTGTCGCCTCCCACTTCGGCATCACCATCGCCGATCTTCTGGGCGAGAAGCGCACGCGCAACATCGCCGAGCCGCGCATGGTCGCCATGTACCTCTGCCGCGAACTTACCTCCTGTTCCTCCAACGAGATCGGCGCCGCGTTCGGCAAGAACCATGCGACGATCCTCTACGCCGAGAAGAAAATTCCCGAGCTGTGCGAGAAAAACGATACTCTCCGCCGCTCCGTGACTCAGATCAAGCATCAGCTCCGCCGCTCCTGAGGAGGCGAAGAGGAAAGCCGTACAGTCCCCGTGCGTAATGGCGGCTCCCGCGATACCGGTGCACACAATGCTGCGGCGGACGCGGCGAAAAACCGTACACCCGGCCGGTCCGGCTGCGAAAAACGTCGTTTTTCCGTTGCCCCGGCAAGGCCTCCGGCTGATCGCAGATGTTCTTTTTTTACATCTTGAGTTCTTTTTTTATATCAGATTTTCTGCAAGAAAGCGGAATTTTCCTTGATATATCGTGTATGCTGATTACATTATAACAGATGCTCTCGTCATGGAACACATTTTACCGGAGGAAAAATTTGCTATGGAAACGTTGAAGATCGGACTCATCGCCACGGGGGGACGCGGACGGCACTGCTGGAGCGCCCACGATCCCGCAAACGGCCTGGAGATCGTCGCGGGTGCGGAAGTCAACCCCGAAGCGCAGAAGGCGTTCAAGGAGGAGTTCCCCGATGCCCAGGTGTTCGAAGACTACCGCGATCTGCTCAAGATCAGGGAGATCGGCGCGGTCTTCATCTCCACGCCCGATTACATGCACGAAGAAATGGCGGTCGCCGCCCTCGAAGCGGGCAAGGCCGTCTACCTCGAAAAACCCATGGCCATCACCATCGAGGGATGCGACCGCATCCTCGAATGCGCCATGCGCACGGGCAGCAAACTCTTCGTCGGGCACAACATGCGCCATTTCCCCGTCGTGCTCAAGATGAAGGAGATCATCGACGCCGGAATGATCGGCGAGGTCCAGGTCGGCTGGTGCCGTCATTTCGTCGGTTACGGCGGGGACGCCTATTTCCGCGACTGGCACTCCGAGCAGCGTTACACCACGGGACTGCTGCTCCAGAAAGGAGCGCACGACATCGACGTGATGCACTGGCTCATGGGCAGTTATACCAAATCCGTTGTCGGCATGGGCATGCTCTCGGTCTACAACCGCTGCGGACGCCGGTCGCCCGAAACTCCGGGAGTCGCCAAGTGGGACAACAATCAGTATCCCCCGCTCACCCAGACGGGATTTTCACCCATCATCGACGTCGAGGATCATAACATGGTCATGATGCAGCTTGAAAACGGTGCGCAGATGACCTACATGCAGTGTCACTACGCCCCCGACGCCGAGCGCAACTACACCTTCATCGGCACCGAGGGCCGGGTGGAGAACATCGGCGACTCGGGCGCCTGTCAGGTCCATGTCTGGAACCGCCGCGGTCCCCGCGAGACGCCGGACATCATTTACAAACTCAAGCCCGTTCCCGGCGGTCACGGCGGGGCCGACGATCCCATTACCCGCAACTTCCTGGATTTCGTCCGTTTCGGCGCCAGGACCAATACGTCGCCCATCGCCGCCCGTCAGGCCGTCGCCGTGGGCGTCCTCGGTCACAAGTCCATGCGCAACGGGTGCAACCGCGAGGACATTCCGGCTCTGCCGAAAAAGCTGGTCGAGTATTTCGAGAACAACCAGGTAAAGTAAGTTCCTTTTCGGCACCGTGCCACGCCCTTTTCCGCTTGTCCGCGGGGAAGGGCGTGTGCTTTTTTGCCGCGTCCGGTGTTTCGCATCAGAGACTGTCCGGGGGGGGCGAAGGAGGCTGTTCGCCGGACGTTCCGCGCCGAAGGGATTTGCCGCGTTTCCTGAAGTCCGAGGGAGAACAGCCTTTGCGGCTTTTGAAGGCGTTGGAAAAGTGGTACTGGTCCGAGAAGGCGAGGGCGGCGGCGATCTCCTTGATCGACAGCGCAGTGTAGAGCAGATAATTTTCCGCCTCCGCGATCTTGTTTTCGATCAGATACTCGTGGGGCGTTATTCCGAACGTGCGGCGGAATGAACGGATCAGGGCGCTTTCGGAGCATGCGTGTTCCTCCGCGTAAAGCGACACCGAGAAACGCCTGCCGAGGGAGTCGTCGAGTTTTTTCCGGAGATTTTCCATGTGCGGCGGGATCTGTGGAGCGCTTTTCTGTGCAAGATGACGGTGGACTTCGTCGAGAAAACGGTGAAACACGACGGAAGCCCGGCTGTCGTTTTCTTTGCCATGCTTGAGATAGAGCATCTCCCGGAAATATTTTTTCAGTTCGGGCGCATCGGGAATGCAGTAGATCTCGTCGAGCGCGTAGGCCTTCAGAAGAAAATCGACCAGATCACCGTAGACGACGAAAAAGATCTTGCTCCACGGATCGTTCCGGTCCGGCCAGTAGGCGTGACTGCTGCCCGGCGTGAGAAAATAAACGCTGTCGCGGAAGATGTGAAAACTTTTTCCGTTGATCTCGAGGAATCCCGCGCCGTCCGACACGTATTCCACCGTGAGGACGGAATAGTTCTCGCGAACGAATTTCTGCGTCCCCGGAGAGAGTATCTCCTGCGCGTGAAGGAACCTGAACGGAAACCTGCCCTGCAGTCTGTGTTTCGAAGAAGATATCAAAATTTTACATCCCCATGATTTCTTTTACATGCATTTCGAGTAAAAAACAATGAAAAAAACTTGATAATGCCTGTTCAGTCATTACATTATACCGTAAACTTTATTTTTCAACCCCCAACAGGAACATTGCCATGAAAAATCTGAAGATCGCCCTGATCGGTACCGGCGGCCGCGGCCGTCACTGCCGCCTGATCCACGACCCCGCGCAGGGCGTGGAGATCGCTGCCGGGGCGGATCCCTGCGATGACGCCCAGAAAGTGTTTCACGAATACATCCCCGGGGCGAAACTCTTCTCCGATTACCGGGAGATGCTCCGCGACGGGGAGATCGGCGCGGTCATCATCTCCACTCCCGACTGGATGCACGAGGAAATGGCGATCGCCTCCCTCGAAGCGGGCAAGGCCGTCTATCTCGAAAAACCCATGGCCATCACCATCGGGGGATGCGACCGTATCCTCGAATGCGCCATGCGCACCGGGAGCAAACTTTTCATCGGCCACAACATGCGTTACAAGCCCTTCGTGCTCAAAATGAAGGAGATCATCGACTCCGGAGTTGTCGGCGAACTGCAGGCGGGCTGGTGCCGTCATTTCGTGGGCTACGGCGGCGATGCCTACTTCCGCGACTGGCATTCCGAACGGCGCAACACGACGGGCCTTCTTCTTCAGAAGGGCTCTCATGACATCGACGTGATGCACTGGCTCATGGGCAGTTACACCAAATCCGTCGTGGGCATGGGCATGCTCTCGGTCTACAACCGCTGCAAACGCCGTTCGCCGGATACCCCGGGGTGCGCCGTCTGGGACAGCAGTCATTATCCGCCGCTCACCCAGTCGGGATTCTCTCCCGTCATCGACGTGGAGGACCACAACATGGTCATGATGCAGCTTGAAAACGGTTCCCAGATGTGCTATCTGCAGTGCCATTACACACCCGATGCCGAACGCAACTACACTTTCATCGGCACGAAAGGACGGATAGAAAACTACGGCGTGAACAACGGTCCCTGCGAGATCCATGTCTGGACCCGCCGCGGTCCGCGGGAGACGCCGGACATCATTTATAAACTTCCCGCGGTGACCTCCAGCGGCCACGGCGGCGCGGATCTGGCGACCCTGCAGAGTTTCGTCGGTTTCGTTCGCGACGGAAAAAAGACCAATACTTCCCCCGTGGCGGCCCGTCAGTCCGTGGCCGTGGGGGTGTTGGGACACAAGTCCATGCGCGGCGGATGCAACAGGGAAGATGTTCCGCCGCTTGATCCCGAACTGGTCAGGTATTTCGACAATAATCAGGTCAAGTGACGGAGAATTTTTCGTGGGAGGAGAGTGAAAATGCGTTTTCTGCTGAGTCTGTCGGGCATTCTGAGCTGTGCGGTCGCTTCCGCGGTCACGTTTGCCATTCCGGATTTCAAACTCGACAAACCGTGGCAGAGTCCGTCGTACCCGTCGTCCAACGGAGAGATCGTCAGGGTTTCCTTCACCCTCGCGGGGAAGGGGAAGGCTTCGGGAGTGCTCGTCACCAACAGCAGCCGCTCCACCTACCGCAAGTTCACCGCGGTCCCCGGAGAAAACAGATTCGATCTCGAGCTGCCGAAGAAGGCTTCGCCCATCCGGCTGGTGATACTCAACCTCGCCCCCTCCGCCGGAAGCGATCTTGCCGTGAAAGATCTCCGGATCGGGATGGATGACCGCGTCCGCTACGGCGATTTCGAGAATGTCCGCGCTTACAAAAACGGCTATACCGGGTGGTGGGGCGACAGGACCCGCCGGTTCAGGATCGAAAACGGCCGCGCTTCCGCGGTGCTCGCCGGAGAGCCCCGGTGCTGGCTTGAACAGTGGATCTATCTGCCGCCCGACAAAGTTTTCACGCTTTCCGCCGATGTCAATGCCGCGGGTTTCAGCGGCCGCGCCGGATTCGAGCTGATCTTCCGCGGCGGCGGAAAAGGCTTCGACAAAATTCTCCATCACATGCCGGTCGTCGGGGATACCGGCGGAACGAGAAAAATTTACTACACGTTCAAAACGCCCGCCCGGCTCAAATACTGCGCCCTGCGTCTTGCCGCGGTCAAAAGCACGGGGAGGATCGAGTTCGACAACGTGGAACTTCATCCCGGCTCCTTCGTCCCCGCCGTGCCCGTTTCGAAGGACTTTTCACGGAAGCTCTTTTTCGGCGGCTTCTTCCGTTACAACCGCAGCGGTTTCAAGCGGGAGATGGCGCCTGCGCTCACCGAAGTCGCTCTGGCCACCGACGACAGCAGTCTGGTCATTTCGGGCGTCTGCCGGGAGCCCCTGGCGGATAAACTCAAGGCCGATCCCTGCAAACACGACGACGGCCGTCTTTACAACAACGACAATATGGAGATTTTCATCGACGCTCAGGGCATCGGCCGCTCCTGCTATCAGGTCATCGTGACGCCTTCCGGAGCCTATGCCGATCTGGCCGGACGCGATACGTCGTGGAACGGCGCTCAGGTCTCCGCGGGCAGAAATGCCGACGGCTGGACTTTCGAGGTGAAGATTCCATTCACCGCCATGGGCTACGGTCCGGTCGAAGCTTCGCTGCCCGACAAGCGTCTCGGCGTGGCGTTCTTCCGCAACCGGAGGACCACGAATGAGATCTACTCCATGCCCTATTGGGACAGGATCGGTTACGCCCATCCGCAGGCCTTTCTGCCCGTCGTGACTTCGGGGAACGCCGATTCGTCCGCCGTCGATCCCGCATTCGTCGGGAGCGAAGCCGATGCCCGCACCGATCCCTCCATGGCGTGGCGGACGCCCGATCCCCTGTTCCGGGAACTCATGGGCAGTGAAAAACTTTTCAAAGACGGCGAGATCACCGGGTATTTCTACAACGGTTTTCTCGAATACGGCAACGACTCCTACCGGCCCGTGACGGTTTTCGGACTGCACCACGGCATAAGTTACAACTACCTGCGCGATGTCGCCGGACATTACAGGGAAGGACGTCTTGTCTGCGGCATCACCCACTATCCCGTGAGCGGCGCGGATGCGAAAGAAAGAACTTTTGCCGCACGGATGAACAGAAAGTACGGGACGCCTTTGCTGTTCGACACCAATCTCAAACGCAGCGACGGCATATTTTCGCAGAAGAACGCAGCGCCTCCCATCGTGAGAAAAGTCAATTTCTTCTGGGGCGATCCCCGGACGTGGGAACAGAAACGCAGGCAGATCGATGCCGTCCTCAAGCACTGGGGCGGTCAGATGCGCGTCGTGCGCCTCGGCCACGAGGACGACGAACAGCCCGGGAAGTTCTACACCAATATCCGCAGCGCCTACCTTGCCAAAGATCCGGAAACGTGGAAAAAATGGGAAGATGAGGCGAAGCGGGAGTTCGGCGGCGGCAAAATCGGTTTCCCGGCGACCGCGCTCAGAAATGCTTCCCCGGTCGAGCGTCTCGTCTGGCTGCGCTTCGCCAGAAAACAGTATATCGCGGGGGTGGACCATATCATTTCGTTCCTGCGCAAAAATTATCCCCGTGTCAAAATTTCCAGCTGCGTCGGGACCTCTTTCCCCTACGCTTTCGGGTATGATGCGCTCTTCGGCAAGTTCGACTGGGTGACCACCCAGACCCGCTGGGGCGGCGGTCCGGACCGTCAGGAGGCGGGATTTCTGTCGAAGTACCTCACCGATATCTCGGGAAGTCCGGCGGCTCCCTGCGTCCACATCGAGGCCTACTTCGTTTCGCTCACGCCGCAGGATGCCCGCGAGGTGTTGAGTCAGGTCTTCCGCGCCGGAGGCAGCAGTTTTCAGCTGGCGCTCTTCGACTGGTACGGCAACTCCCAGAGCGACCTTTTCGGCGCGCCGGAGCGTTTTTACGAAGTGATGCACATTTTTAAACTGCTGCCGAAAATGAACAGACTCGTCTACCCCGAGGCGGACTGCGCCATATTCAGTTCCAACGCCGACCGTCTGGCGACGCATTATTTTTCGCGGGAGCCGGACCGCTCCGGACTTGAACCGCTCTTCACCATGCTGGGACCGCACAACAGAAGCTGGTTCCACTTCATCACCGAGCAGAACATCGCGGACGGAACGCGGAAACTTGCCGATTACAAAGTCGTTTACGTGCCCCCGGCCTCCTATCTTGACGACGATACCGTCAAGGCTCTGCTCGATTATGTGAAGAACGGGGGAAATCTCGTCATTTTCAGCAGGAACACTTTCCGTTTCCGCCTCGACGGCACGGAACGCACGCCTCTCGTGCCCGGAAAGTCGGGGAAGGGCGAGATCGTTCTCGTCGAGGACGTCAAACTCGATGAAAAGATCTATTCCGACGGCAAGGCTCCCGCCCGGTTCGCGGCTCTGCAGAAAAAATTCAACTGCCGGACGGGGCACGACATCTGGCGTTTCACCTTCCCCGCCGCGCCGGAGTACAAGCCGTGGCCCGCAAATTCGGAGTGTCTTACCGGAAACGCCTGCCGCTGGCGGAGAAACATCCCCGTGGCCGGACCCAATGCCAAAGTGAAATTCACCTGTTCCTACGAAAATCCGCCCGATCTTGTTCCCGATGCGGGCAATGCCCTCTTCAACCGCCGCAAGGCCTTGGAGAGTCCTCTCATTCAGGGGCGGAAGCTCGACTGGCGGAAGCGCCTTGCTTCGTGGGCCGTCGCGTGGAAAAACACCGATCCGGCCGCGGTCACACTCGATTTCGCCGAACCGGTCACCGCTTCGGGCGTCAAACTCTGGCTCCACGGCGGATATGACGAGATCACCGTTTTCTGCGACGGCGGAAAGTGCGCATCCTTCAAGCGTCCCGGGGGGGGCGAACCGGAGGTCGACGTGGATGAAGTCGTCATTCCGTTCCCTGCCGTCAGGGGAAAGAAGTTTCAGGTCCGTTTCGGCCGGCGCACAGGCGTCACGTGGCTCGCCGAACTCGAACTTTGGAAGTGACTGTCATATTTTTCTGTTGACAAAGCGGCCGTTGCGGAGTATTGTATGAAGGACGCCTGTTAAAACCGAACGGAGACGAAAACATGGAAAACGGAGAGATCATTGTGCGCCGCAGCGGTTTTTGTGAACTTTCGGGAACGGCCTGGCGCGCGCTGAAAGGACGCTGGGGAGTCGCCATCGGGACCAGCTGTATCACTGTCGGGATCCACATGGCCGCCGGAATGGTCCCGGTTTTACGCAGGTTTTCCGGTATTCTTCTGAGTCCGCTGACGGCGGGCATGATGCTCTTCTGGCTGCGGCTCATCCGCGGTGAAGAACTCGAACTAACCGTCGCCTTCGAACCCTTCAGCCGGTACTGGCGTTTTTTATGGGGCTGTGTCCGTCCGTTTCTTTTCAT
>JAFTDL010000052.1 GCA_017454215.1 Lentisphaeria bacterium
AAAACCGAACTTTTCGGCCAGTTCCCCGACGCTCGACTGACTGACGAGCAGCGCCTCGCGCACCTGCTCCAGACGCAGAAAATGACAGTATTTCAGCGGCGGCACGCCCGTGACTTCGCGGAACTTGCGGCTGAACCCCGAGGAACACATGCCGTATTTGCGGGCCGTTTCGGGGATCCGCACAAGTCTCCGCGGATCCCGTTCCAGTTCCTCGATGGCGGCAAGGATCTTTTCGTCGGCGGTCTCGGGAGCCCGGCTCCAGCGTTCGGGCGCGTGGAGCCCGATGGAGATCAGATACTCCAGCGCCAGACTCTTGGCCATCAGCCGGTGGGCCTCCTCCAGACGGGACTCCTGCAGATGGCTCATGAGCCTCTGCAGCAGCTGTTCGGCCTTGGCAAACTCCAGCGGCAGGAGATGCAGACGGGGAAAGGGAAAGGCCGACTTTTCAAGCGCCTTCATCACCGGCAGAGACATGACGGTCCCGAACTCCCCGGGAGTGAGCAGTTCCGGCAGAAACGCCATGGTGTAGAGCAGAACGTCCTGCTTGTCCTGAAACTGGTGCCTGACCCCCGGCGGGATCACGTACAGGTCGCCCCGGATGATGGTGCTCTTCTGCAGCAGTTCGCCGTTCCCGCCGTAAATGCAGTGCGCGGTGTGTCCGGACCGCACCAGCGCGATCTCGAAGAAGTCGTGACTGTGGACGGGATCGCTGCCGCCTCCCTGATTCGTGCTGAACAGCAGCAGGGGATAGCCCCGGTATTCCCGCCGTTCCTTCAACCGATAGTACATCCTGACCTCCTCCATGACAGAAATATACTTCCGTTTACCCGTAAAACAAGCGGATTTTAGCGAAACGTACTGTTTTTTTGAAAAAACATCCTTTGAGCAGGACCGTGAAACGGCTATAATAGGCGCATACCAAAAAAAGCCGAGGTGTTTTTCATGGGCAAAAAAATAACGACCGCAGTCTATTACTTTCCCAACTGGCATTACGAGGAACGCAACGCACCCCATCACGGCCGCGGCTGGACGGAGTGGGAACTCATGAAACACGCGACGAGCCGCTTTCCCGGCCATTATCAGCCCAAAGTGCCCCTGTGGGGATACGAGGACGAATCCCAGCCCGAAGCCATGCGCAGAAAATGCGAATGCGCCGTCGGATACGGCATCGACGCCTTCATTTTCGACTGGTACTGGTACGGCGGCAGACCCTATCTGGAAGGCGCGCTCAAGAGGGGCTTTCTCGGCATGAAAAAGCGCACCGGGATCAAATTCGCCCTGATGTGGGCCAATCACAACTGGATGAATTTCCACCCCGGCATCAAAAGCGGCAGGTACGAGATCCATTTTCCGTGGGACACCGCCTTCGACGAGGTGGGGACCGTCTGGGACTACATCATCGAAAACTACTTCAAAGATCCGGATTACTGGAGAGTCGACGGCAGGCCCTATTTCTCGATCTACGCGGTGAACCGCTTCATCATGCAGATGGGCGGCGTGGAAAAGACCGCCGAGGCGCTGGCTCTGCTCAGGAAAAAGGCCGCGGACGCCGGGATCGGAGACGTCCATGTGAACGCCATCTGGTTCGACAACCTCGAAGCCGATCCCGCCACCGTATGCAGTCAGAAGGAGTGGCACACCCGCATCGGATTTTCGAGCTACACCAGCTACAATGTTCCGATGTTCACCATGTACCCCATGGAGAAACGCCCCTTCCCCCGCATGGATCACCGGGCGGCTTTCGATTTCTACTATCCGCTGGCGCAGAGGGCGCTGAAGACGCTTCCCGCGCCCTACTACCCGGTGGTGACCATGGGCTGGGACTCCAGTCCCCGCACCGTTCAGTCGGACACCTACGAAAACGGCTGTTATCCGTGGCTTCCCGTGGTGCAAGCGACGCCGGAGGTCTTCGGCGGCGAACTGCGCGACGCCGCGGCCCTTCTGGACGGACGGCCGGAGAATGAAAGGATCCTTTTCATCAACGCATGGAACGAATGGACCGAGGGCAGCTACCTCGAACCCGACACGATCCATAAATACGCCTATCTGGAAGAAGTCGTCCAAGTGGCGGGCGAAAAATAACACGGGAGTTTTTTCATGAAAAAGCAGTTCGTCATCACCGCCGCCGCATCGGCACTGACGCTGGGCGCCGCGGCCGCCGTGCCGGATTACGTGGGAAACAAGTTCGGCTGCGAGGGACTGTCTCCGGACTTCGTCGAACCCGGACCGGGGCTGTCGAAACTCCGGCTCATGGGCCGGACCCTTATGCCGGGCGTCAAGCGGGTGACCCTCGCCAAAGACACCCTGTTGCCGGAACAGGTGGATATCCGGGGCCGCAAACTGCTGAAGTCCCCGGCCCGTCTGGAGATCCGGGCCGACGGCAAAAACCTCGCCGTCACAGGCAAAAAACCTGCGATGTCCGGCAGGAATCAGGTCGCCGGAACATTTTCCGGCTCCGCGGGAAAGGTGAAAGTCGACGGAAAACTCGTCGTCGAATTCGACGGCACCATGGTCTACGACCTCACCCTCACCCCTCCGCAGGGCGGGGCGAAGCTCGAAAAGACCGCGCTGGTCTTTCCCCTCGATCTGCCGCAGGACAAACTCGTTTCGGCACAGGTCGAGGGTCCGGACAAGCCCCAGTCGGGACTGGAGGCCGAGAGACGCCGTCTGCGGCTCAACCTCAAGGACGGCAAAGTTTTCAAACCCGGCTTCTGCCCCTTCTTCTGGGTCGGCGACACGAAAGGCGGGCTCTCCGTCGCCTGCGAGAACGCCCACGACTGGAACTGCACGCCGAAAAACGAATTCGTCTTCGATCCGGCCTCGGGGACCCTCGCCGTGAACGTCATAGATCAGCCGGTCAAGCTCGGCAAGACAGTCTCCTACCGTTTCTACTTCAACATCACGCCCCTGCGGCAGATGCCGAAAGACTGGCGGGCGTGGCGGTTCGGAACGCGCTACAACAACTTCAACAGGACCGACAGCACCCATCTGATCTACTGGCAGTTCTGGCGCGCCAACCGCACGGAGTGTCACAACAACCTCTGGATCCACAAACCGGAACTGCTCAGGCAGATCTGCGAGTTCGACAAAAAGGCCGGCCGCAGCATCCTGCACTACATGCACCCCCAGCTCCAGAGCCATACCATCGTCACCGAAGACAACGGCAAGACCTGCGTGCTCGAGGATCCCTACCTCTTCGAACTGGCCAGAAAAAACATGTCTCTGCCTCAGCCCTCGTACAAGGCCGCCGCGCCGAAAATCCCGGCGGACGCAAAAAGATACACCAGCGTCGCCGAAAGGGACAAGGCCCTCGGCGGCCGTCTGCTCAACGGCAAGGTCTATGAAATGAGCATCGCCCCCGTGCCCGGATTCCGCGACAAACTCGTCGCCGGAGCCAAGGCCATGATCGATCTGGGCGCATCCGGCATCTACTGCGACGGAGCCGGTCCCCGCGAGAATTACCGGCCGGGCAAAGACGGCGGCATGCCCGACTTCCGCGGGGTGATCCGTCCGACCTATCCCATCGGCGGCTACCGGGAGGTGTTCAAACGCATCCGGGCTCTCGTGCGGGGGAACGATCCCGGCGCGTGGATGCTCGCCCACAACAGCGGCGTGGCCTACGCCCCCGTCATCTCCCTTTTCGACATCCGCATGACGGGAGAAAACGAGTTCTACTGGTACAAGGAGGAAGACGTGCGCGACGCTTCGCCCGACGGCGAATTCTACTACGCCTACGTCTGGGGCGACATCGACAATCTCAAGGCCGACTATCCTGGCGCATGGGGACTGCCCACGGTGTTTCTGCCCGAACTCAAAGGCAAAGATCACCGCCCCTACGCAAAAATCACCCGGGGAACGCGCACCATGCTCAGTTACACCATCCAGTTCGATTTTCTCTACTGGCCGCTGTGGTGCGACGCCCGGGAGATCGCCAAGTTCGACGCCGTCCGCACCCGTTTCGGCATGAAGGACGACAGGACCGGCAAGACGGAATTCACCCCCTACTGGGAAAACAAAGTCTTCAAGGTCTCCGATCCCGCGGTGAAGGTTGGCTACTACGAAAGAGTCCAGCAGATAGATCCCGATTTCTCCCGGCCCGAGGAAAAACGTTATCTGCTGCTGGTCAGCAACATCCAGTTCAACGAAACCAAAGTGAGCATCACGCTGCCGCAGCCGGGCTTCCCCCTCGGGGCCGTGGAGCGCCAGAGCGGCAAAGAACTCGCCGCGGACGGGAACAGGATCACGCTGGATATGGCGCCCTACGACTTTGCCCTGGTCGAAATCTCGGGAAAGGCCGGCAAATAGAGTGGAAACACCGTGTTTTTCGGGGAAAATGCTTGCAAAAAATTTTTCGGGGTATACATTTAAGCATAAGATCTTTGCTTGAAGAAAGGATGCGCAATGGCTAAACAGCGGATCATTCTCATCGGCTGCGGCATCATGGCCCAGCAGCATATCGCCCGATTCGAAGCGGTGGCGGACCGCGTGGAGATAACCGCCGTCGTCGATGTCGTCAGAGAGAGGGCGCAGGCGGTCAGCGATCTTCTGCCCAATCATCCGCCGGTGTTCACTGATTATCATGACGCCCTGTCGTGCGGCGACGCAGTGCTGCAGTCGCTGCCCCACCACCTTCACGCGCAGTGCGTCATCGACTGTCTCGACGCGGGACTGCACGTGCTTTCGGAGAAACCTCTGGCCAACACCGAGGAAGAGTGTCTGGCAATGATCGAAGCCGCGAAACGCAACAGGCGGATCCTGATGGTGGCCTACTGCATGCGTTACCATCCGCTGCTGCGCGAAATGCACCGGCTCATCAAGGAGGAGACGTTCGGCAAGTGCTTCCAGTTCTCCATCTGGACCGAACAATTGACCATGCTGCGGAGCGAGTGGCTCGGCAGCCGCAAGACCCTCGGCGGCGGACAGCTTTTCAGTCACGGCTGTCATTACATCGATCTCATGCTGTGGATGATGGGCAACCCCGTCCGCGGCGCGCACTTCGGCACCAATCTGGGCACGCCGTGGATGGACCGGGAGGGGACCAGCAACGTGTGTCTGCAGTTCGAGAGCGGCGCGCTCGGATATCACTTCGGCACCTGGGGCGCCCGGGGGACCAAGATGGGCTACGACTTTCAGGCCCACTGCGAACAGGGGCTCATCCAGCTGGACTTCTACGGCGGCAAGCTCATCTTCCGCTGCAAGGATCCGGAACACATCCCCGGCAAGCCGGTGACTTCGCAGGAGACGCTTCTCATGGAGGCGATAAAAGCCAAGCCGACCGCGGAAGAAATGGCCCACTTCATCGACTGCATCGAGAACGGCAGGACGCCGGAGACCACGCCCGAAGAGAGCCTGCAGGGCCTGCGGGTCATCTGGCGACTCTACGAGGCCGAAGACGCCGGCAAACTCGCCGATCTGCGGGGACTGGGGTTCGACGGGATAAAATGAAGATAGCCGCATTCGGGGACTCCATCACCGAGGCCCGTACCGGGATTTCCCCGGAACAGGGCTGGGGGTGTCTGCTGCAGAAGGAATTCGGTTCGCGCCACAGCTTCATCAACGCGGGCGTGGGCGGCAACTCCGCCCGCGAAGCCGCGGCGCGGTGGGAACGGGACGTGCTTTCGCGCAAACCCGATTACATCCTTTTCGAGCTGGGCGGCAACAACCACGATCCCCGTCCGGGGCACGAACAGCGCAGAGTGACCGACGGGGAGTTTCTCGGGATCCTGAAAAAACTTCACGCCACCCTGCCCGAAAATTTTCCGGCCGCGGTCCTCACGTTCCCGCCGATCATCAATGAACTCCACCAGTTTTTCCCGCTGGTCCCCGGCGGCAAGGTGGACGAGGAGCTGGACAGCCAGCGGCGGATCCTGCTGGATTTCGCGGCGGAAAAGGGCTGGGACGTTCTTGATCTGCACGAGATCTTTTATCCCCGCCGGTACGAACTGATCCTGCCCGACGGAGTGCATCTCAGCCCGGCAGGCAATCTTCTGCTCGCCGAAAAGGTGCTGGAACTGCTGAAAAAACGTTTTCCGGGAGAATTCTGACGGAAAGAAAAAAATGGAAATACCGAATTGGACTGCAAGCCCGATCGACAACAATAAACAAAGGAGAGTGTGTCATGAGCCGTAAACAGGAACAATCCGCCCCGACGGCCGTCAACAGGGAGAAGAAACAGAACTTCACCCTCATCGAGCTTCTGGTGGTGATCGCCATCATCGCCATTCTGGCGGCGATGCTGATGCCCGCGCTGAACAATGCCAGAGACCGCGCCAAGAGCGCCAATTGCATGAACAACGTCAAGCAGATCGGTCAGGCGTTCTTCCAGTACCGCGACGCCAACGAAGGCTGGTGCTTCACGCTTTACGTGGGGCTGAAGCCCAACTATTACTGGCCGATACACCTCAAGGAAAAGTACGGCATCCAGAACAAGTCCTACCAGTGCGCCGGCGCGACGCAGCCGGCGAACTGGAACGCCGATTACATTTACCAGACCATCTCCTACGGTTACAACTACTATCATCTTGCCTGCAGCACCTATTACAACGGCGACGCCAATCTGCCGGCGAAAGATGTGCAGATCAAGGCTCCCGGCACGACCATCGCCTTTCTCGAGGCCGGCAGTCTGGCCAACAGCCCCTTCCTCTCTTTAGGCAGGTACGCGGTCAATTCCTTCTTCCGCGACGCCAACGGCGGCATCGGCGGCGGCGCCTGTGCCCGGCACAACAATTCGATCATGATCAACTGGTTCGACGGCCATGCCTCCGGCATACAGGTCGCCAACCGGATGAATCCCTATCCCGAACTGGGCTCGGTATCCGGCAAGTCGCACGTCGGCACGGTCGCGAACTTCTGGGACCGGGACAAGCTCCGCAAGTAAAAGGGCGCGTTCATGAAAAGGCTGCTGTTCTCTTCACTTCTTTTCGCGGGACTGGCCGTCGTCCCGAGTCCGGCGCAGGCCGCGGGCAATGATTTCGGCAAGGCGGGACTGTCGGCGGACTACACCGACCCCTCCGGCCGCTTCGAAAAACTGATGACCGACGGCGACACCCTGCGCATGGGATTCAAAAAGGTGGAATTCGCCCCCGGCGCTTCGATCAGAAGCATCCGGGTCAACCGGGACAATGTTCTTTCCGCCCCCGCCGCCGTGAAGATCGGCGCGGAGGGCAAAGTCCTGCCGATCTCGGACGGCAAAGTCTCCTTGAAGATGACCGGCAAAAACGCCGCCGAGGCGGTCTCGTCGGGCAGATTCCCCGGCGGGAGCGTCGTCTGGAGCGTCTCCGCCGGCTGGGATCACACCCTGCAGGCGACATTGACCGTCACGCCCGAGAAAACGCTCACCATCGATTCGCTGACCGTGCAGTTTCCGCTGAATCTCGGCAAAGAAAAACTGCTCGCCGGCGTTTCCGAACCGCCGATGAAGGTCATGGCCGGTCAGCAGGCGGAGAAACTCTATCTGCGCAGAAACATCAAAACGAAAGACGTCATGCATCTTTCGACATGGCACAATCTCTGGCTGGGCAACACCCGGTACGGACTGGCGTGGAGTTTCGCCGACCTCAAGAACTGGAACACTTCCCGCGGCCGGGAAATGACTTTCGATCCCGGTAAAGATCTTCTGACGGTCAACCTCATCGACCGCAAAACGGCCGTCGACAGACCGCTCACGTACAAGTTCGTCATGAACATCACCCCGCTTGCGAAAATGCCTGCGAGGTGGCGCGCGTGGAAAGTCGGCACGCGCTACAACAACACCAGCAAAACGAGCGCCGACAAACTGATCTACTGGTCGTTCTGGCGTCCGGGGACCGTGGCCGCCCACAACAGCAACTGGGTCTTCGATGAGAAAAAGCTCAAGGAGATCGCCGCCTTCGACGCCTCCGCGGGCAAGACGCGGATGTTCTATCTCATTCCGTCGCACTACACATGGAGCGTCATCGCCGCCAGGGACGGTCAGCAGTACATGCTGGTCGATACGGAGCTCAGGGAAATGACCTCCCGCGCCCTGACCACGCCGGATTATTCCTTCCGATTCAAACAGCCTGCCGGGGTCAAAGAGGTGACCTCGCTTGACGAATGGAAAAAGCTCTTCGGAGGGAAGCCCCCGCTGACCAGACGCGCCGGAGAACGCTCCTGCCGCCTGAGCCGGGAACTGCTGGAGCGGCAGATGGCCATCGTGCAGAAATTCGCCTTCGACTACAACATTCCCGGCATCTACTCCGACGGCGCCGCTCCCCGGGCGGATTTCACCGCCGCCAACGGCGCGGTCAGGGACGCGGAGGGCAGGATCCGCCCGGTCTACGCGCTCAACGAGTATCAGGAGCGTGACCGCAGGATCCGGACCGTGGTCACAGCCAAAGATCCCAAACTGGGCATGATGGTCGCCCACAACAGCGCCATCCGCTTCATGCCGAGTCTGGCGCTCTTCGACTTCGTGATCTTCGGCGAGGAATTCTTCTACTGGTATCAGGATCCCGAAAAACGCGACGCTTCCCCCGACGGCGAATTCTACTACGCCCACATCTGGGGCGACATCGACAACCTCAAAACCGAATTTTACCGCCAGTACGGTCAGCCGCAGGTCTTTCTGCCCGAACTGCGGGGCGCCGACCGCAAGGTCTTTCCGGAACTGGCCCGCGGGACCCGCACGATGCTCTGCTACACCATCCAGTTCGACATGCTGTACTGGCCGCTGTGGTGCGACGCCGCCCAGGTCCTCGCCTTCGACGCCATCCGGCAGAAGTTCGGCGTCGGCGGCAGCAATACCGCAAGCGTGGAATTCGTCCCCTACTGGGAAAACAAACGCTTCGTTCCGTCGGATCCCGGGGTGAAGATCGGCTATTACGAAAAGAATTACGCCCACGATCCCTACTATCCGGAGGAGAAGTCCCAGAGTTATCTGCTGCTCGTCTCCAACCCGCAGTTCAAACAGAGCGAATTTGCCGTCACGCTGCCCAAGGAACTCCGGCACGTGACCGTGACCGAGAGTTACGACAAAAAGGCCGTCGCCGTCAAAGACGGAAAGATCGCCCTAACGCTGGCTCCCTTCTCGTTCGCCGTTCTGGAAGTCACGGTAAGCGAGTGACCGCCTCGCCGGAAAACAAGCCCCCTCCCCTGTGCCGTCAGCACGCGGGAGGGCTTTTTTTGCCGGAACGGCGGGCGCGAAGCCATCTGAAAAGCGCGCCCGCGTTGAGCACAAGTCCGGCGACGATCATCGCCGCGGGCAAGCACAGCGCCTTGTATCCCCAAGTTCTGACGGCCTGTTCGGCGGCGCGGGAAAGGAAATTTCCGGCATTCCCCTTGCGCACGGACTTGACGCCGCGCAGAAGAAGCGTCACCCCCGCCGGACCTTTGCGGGCGACGCGCAACAGGTAAGTCGCGGAGACGTTTTTCGCGGCAAGTTTTTTCGCGGCGGCGGGCATGTCCTTTTTCGCGGCGCGGGCCAGCAGATGGGTCGCGGGAGCCGATTTGCGGGCCAGCTTGACGGCGCGGGAAACGTCCTCCGCCGTATCGAGGGTGCGCAAAATGTTCTTCGTGCGGACGAATCCGGAACGGCGGAAGAGGTCCGTGATCTCACTTCCGATCCTGCGGAGAGCCGCCGCCATGCGTCCGGAGCGCCGGGCGGTGCGCAGGAGCGCCGCCGCCAGTTTGTCCGAGATCGCCGCCGTCCGGCGCAGGGCCTTGAGAAGCGCGGGAGCCCAGTCCGCCGCATCGACGAACTCCGTCGCCAGTCCCGCCGCGGCCAATGCGGCAATCAGGGGATCGGTCTCCTGACCGGTCGCCTTGTAATACCCCTGCAGGGCGAGGTCGCGGATGTCCCCGTACATGAGCATGTCCGAGAGCATGGCGGACGCGGCCTCCTCGACGGAGTTTTTGGGATCGCCGGTCACGAAAGCCGTCACCGTCCGCCGGGCCCGGAAACCGAACGAATTCATCCGGTCGTCGCAGATGCCGCGGAGGATCGCCGCGGCCTTTTTCCCCGGCAGGCCGCAGGATGCGATGTCCTCGCACAGCGCCTTCGCCTCGGCGTACTCGCCCCGGGCGGCAAGATGCCGCGCTTCGGCGCAGAAATCATGGTCCGGCAGACTGTCGAGGACATCCTCGAAACGCGGCGGCTCCGGCGGGCTCTTCAGCATCAGCCGCCCGCACCAAAGTCCCGCCAGTATCAGCGCGATCCCGGTCAGCCGCAAAACAAGCAAGTACATATTCCGTTCTCCCGATACGGTAATATAGCACGTTATTCCCCGATTTCACTTGAAAAAAACCGCTTTCCGGAGTATTTTATCCAGATTTGTTTGAATTTTCACGATTTTTGCGGAGGGATCTTTCACCATGACTGCCGTCGTCATCTTCTGTGCGCTCTCTTTTCTGCTGCTGGCGGGAAAACTTCTGAGAACGTTCATTCCCGTTTTCCAGAGACTCTATCTGCCCAGCTCCGTCATCGGGGGCCTGGCCGGACTGCTGCTGCTCTCCGCCGCAGGGAAATACGTCTCTCCGCAGGTGGTGAACGGCATGAAACAGCTGCCGGGATTTCTCATCAACGTCATTTTCGCCTCTCTCTTTCTCGGCGCCGCAACGCCGGGACTGGGAAAAATACTGAGGACCGCCTTCCCCCAGATCTGCCTCGGACAGCTCCTCGCATGGGGCCAGTACGCCGTGGGCCTGACCCTGGCGGGCTTCGTGTTCCTGCCCCTCTTCGGACTGAATCCGGCTTTCGGCAATCTGCTTGAGATCGGCTTTCAGGGCGGACACGGCACCGTCGGCGGCATGACCGCCGTCTTCCGCCGGTTCAAATGGGAGGACGGCATCGCCCTCGGCTACACGGTGGCCACCTGCGGCATGATCGTGGGCATCGTCGTCGGCATGGCCCTCATCAACTGGGCCCTCAAAAAGGGCCACGTCAGGAAGATCCGCGCCTTCTCGCAGCGGAAACGCCCCGAAAGGATCGGCATCTATCTGCCCCGCCGCAGCCGTCCCAGCGCCGGACTGCAGACCGTATTCTGCGACTCCATCGACTCGCTGGCATTTCACATCGCCCTGATCGGCATGTCCATACTCCTCGGTCTGGGCATGCTCAAAGGTCTGCAGTTTGCCGAAGCGGAACTGTTTCCCGCATCGGAGATCAGGCTCTTCAGCGGATTTCCCCTCTTTCCGCTGTGCATGACCGGGGGCGTTCTGCTGCAGATGTTTCTCCGCCGCGCAAGGATCGACCACCTCGTCAACAGAGAGCAGATGCAGCGCATCTCGGGCGCGTCGCTGGATTACCTGGTGACTTCCGCCGTGGCGACGATCCAGCTCAAGGTCGTGGCCGACAATTTTCTGCCGCTCCTGCTGCTGGTGGCGGCGGGAAGCGTCTTCTGCGTTGCGGTCATCGTCTTCGTCGCGCCGAAACTCCTGAAGACCGACTGGTTCGAGAAGGCCATCGCCGATTTCGGACAGGCCACGGGAGTCACCGCCACGGGCCTCATGCTGCTGCGCACCGTGGACCCCGAAAACAAGACCGAAGCCGCCGCCACGTTCGGTTACAAACAGCTGGTCCACGAACCGATCATGGGCGGCGGCATCTGGACGGCGCTGGCGCTGACCATGGTCTTCACCTTCGGCTGGTTCCCCGTGTGGATCCTCAGCTGCGTCATGCTTCTCGTGTGGGGCGTCGTCGCCGCCGTCATCATCAGGCGGCCCTGATTCAGCGGGCAAGTTCCGCGCCGTTGATCCGGACGTTGCGGAAGGCGATGTTCCCCGTGTTCACGGCGCACGAAACGGGCACGCCGGCTTTTTCGACCTCCACGTTTTCGAGAACGATGTCGCGCAGGGGAAACTCATCGGAGCCTTCGAGATACAGTCCGTTGGCGGCGTAACCGCAGCGGATGTTCACGAGCTCGAACTCCCGGTAGCTGGTCTTTGCCGTGCCCGTCCGCTCGCCGGGATATTCGCTGACGATGGAAACGATGTGATCGTCGACCCTTTCCACGTCGATATCCGCCACGTGGATGCGCCGGATCACGCCGCCCCGCCCCGGAGCGGACTTGAAACTTATCGCCTGACAGCGGATGTACTCCATGCGGATATCGTAGACGTACACGTCTTCCGCGCCGCCCGAAAGTTCGCTGCCGACGGCGAATCCGTGCAGACAGTCGTGAAAAACACAGTCCCGGACCACGATCCGGCGGTCGGGACGGTTGACGCGGAGTCCGTCGGCGTCCCGGCCCGACTTCAGCACGACGGCGTCGTCGCCGTTGCGGAAGTGACTTTTTTCGATGAGCACGTCGGTGCATGAATCCACGTCGACGCCGTCGTTGCACACGTACATGCTGTCCATGTACACGTTTCTGATCGTCACGTGGGAGCAGTAGAGGGGGTGGAGCATCCACATGGGCGCGTCGGTGCAGGTGATCCCCTCGATGAGGATCCTCCGGCTGTCCCTGAGCTGGATCATGGGAGGCCGCAGGGCCCCCTCCGCGCCGAAGATCCGTTTTTCGAAGGGGACTTTTTCCGCCTCAAGGGAACGGACCCGGTGACGGTCGTCTTTCTGCCTGTCCGGAAAAGTCATCCACTTTTCCCGGCCGCCGCAGAAAACGCCCCTGCCCGTCAGTGCGACGTCCTCGAGATCCCTGCCGTAGATGAGGGGAGAATAATTCCAAAGCTCCACCCCTTCCCAGCGGGCGGGGACCACCGGCAGATAAAGGGCGGGATCGGGAGAGAATTTGACGAAGGCCCCCTCCTCCAGATGCAGTTCCGTCCGGGACCGCATGACGACGGGCCCGGCGCAGCGGTAGCGTCCGGCGGGCAGGATCACCCGGCCGCCGCCCGTTTCGGAACACTTTTCGAGCGCCCCGTTGAGAAGCTCCCGGATATCCGAAAAATTCTCCGGCTCCAGCCGGAACTCCCGCTCCGGGATGCGGGGCTGTTCGATGCCGGAAACGATCCTCTCCGCTTCCTCGCGGAGCCGGACTGTGGAAACTTTTTTCATAAACTCAGCTTTCTTTTCCGTAACTTCAGCGACCGCAGGCGAAACGGTCCGCCGCCTACTATAGCACCTTTCGCGGCCTTTTCAAGTCGCGCCGTTTCCGGAAGGCTCTGTTCCCCGCACGGGCCGGCGGATCCGGTCCCGAAACACTCCGCTTTTCCCGTAAAAGGATGGGGGTTCGGGGAAAGGAACCCTTCCCCCGGCTTTGCGATGCATTGCAAAAAAATCGACGCTTCCGCACTTTTGCAGGGAGCGCCGAGACAACTTGAGACCTTCAGCAGAGGGGGAGTCAGCCGATCCGGACAAGGCAGGGGGGCAAATCGCATTTGAAGCCCGATTGATCGGCTTCGACGGTGATGAGACCGCCGGGGGCGGGAACGGCGCCGCGGACCCACTCAAGATCGCCCAGATCGGGACGGATGATGACTTTTCCGGATTCCGGGAAACTCACGCCCAAAACGCGTTCGCTCAGGAAGGGCGCGGGACCGCAGCTCCAGCCGTGGCTCAAACTGTGACGCAGGCCCTTGTAGCAGTAAGCGCCGAAGTCGGCGTGAATGTCCTTCCTGCCGGGCACGGGGATCTCGTCGATCCGGCCCGCATCCCGCGTCCAGTCCAGGTCGAAATCCTCCCAGAAACTGGTGGCGCCGAAATCCAGCATGGCGCCCCAGTAGCGCCGGATCAGGTCCAGGGCGGGAATGGTTTTCTTCGCCAGCAGCATGTAGTAACCGTAGAAGGTGCTGACGTTGCGGAAAGGATCAGTTTCGAGAACATCGGTCCGGTCGGCAAGGCCCGTCAGCGTCAGCAGGGCCGCGGGGGCCTTGCGTCCGGCGGGGTCGGGAACGTAACGCCGGAGCTGCGCCTCGGCTTTCAGACACGGTCCCGGATCCCGTCCCGCGGCGCGGAGCAGTGCTGCGCCGGAGCGCATCATCCACAGAAGAAGCGCGTGGATCCCCGCGTGCTTGGCCTGGAGTTTATCGTGATTCGGCCAGTCGAGAAAACGGGGGTCCGGAATTTTTTCGGCGCCCCGGTCATCGACGAAACCGGAGAAAAGCCCGAGCATTCTTTCCGCGTAATCGGCATGTTTCAAAAGGAACGCCGTATCGCAGGAAGCACAGCAGTAGTCCCAGAGGGCGATGACGTACCAGCAGGAGTAGGTGTAAAAACCATTCATCGGCTGCTCGGCGGAGGCCTGACGGACCAGCAGATCGAGGGAATCCCTGATGATCGCGTGATCTGAGAAGGCGCACAAAATGCCTTTGATCTCGGGGTGGAGGTCGCCCATCCACACGATGCGGTCGCGCTTGGCCCCGTCGTAGATGTAATCCTGCATGCAGAGATGGACGGTCCTCACGGCGGTCTTCCAGATCTCGTCGAGCCGTTCGTCGGAGGACTCGAAAGAGCCGGTCACCTCAAGATCGGACTCCAGCGCCACGCCCATGATGTTGAGAAGCTGTACGGTGTTTTCCCCCTCGTTTATGATCTCGACGAAACGGAAGACGGTGTTGCCGTATTCGAGACTCCCGCAGACGGGCAGTTCCAGCAGGGCGTCCTTGCGGGAGCAGTCCTGATTGGATGGGCCGACGGCCTCGCTCACCGACTCGCCGAACTTGACCCTGATCCGCCCCGGCTTCTCGAAGGGATCGATCTTTATTCCGCCGTGAAAAGCAGCGCCGAAGTCCAGCAGGAGCGCGCCCCCCGGCCGGATGCTCACCCGCGGCGGGACATAGTGGATCACCGGCTGATACGCGGTATTGCCTATGAGAAGTTCGGCATTCTCCACCCCCGCGGCGCGCAGGATCCGCTTCACCGGCCGGTAAAACCGCCGCCTTCTGTCTTTCACAAATTGCGAGTTGAAATTCATTTTTTCCCGCCCCCCTGCCGGGAGTAAAGTTTTTTTTCAAAATACCGCCGCAGGCACATCCATGACTCCGGGCCGCGGCCGCCGCGGATCTCCAAAATCAGCGGGACCCGTGGAATCTGACCGGACCGCCACGCCAAAAACAGCGACGCAAGAGAGATCAGCCGCCCGAAGGGTTCCGTCATGGCCTGATGGTTCAGCATTTCGCCTTTTCCGTCACAGGTCACCTGATGCAGATGACAGCCGTTGATCCGTTTCCCGCAGCGGGCCAGCCAGCTGCTGATGGGATGGATGTTGCCGAATGCGCCGTTGTTGCGGGCATGTCCCAGGTCGAGATGGATCCCCGCCGGGACGCCCCGGGCCGTGAGCATGTCGGCAAAGGTCAGAACTTCGTCAGGCGTATAGCCGAAGCCCCGGTCGGGACCATCGTTTTCGCCGGGTTTCATGTGGAGATTTTCGACGCCGATCACGATCCCCGCCGTTGCGAGGGGCCGCAGGATGTCCGCCGCCGCATCGGCGATTTTTCCGGCGGCTTCCGGAAAGGAGAAGAGTCCGACGGATACCCGGGGAATATGCACCGTGACCCGGTCGGCCCGCAGCTCCAGCGCGGCCCGGACGGCGGCACGAAGCGCATCGACACCGGCGGCCCCGCCGTTTTCCCAGCCCAGATCGGGAAAATGGATGGAGAAACATTTTCCTCCCGCGCGCCGCCACGCCGCAAGAAGCGCCCGGAACCGCTCCGCCGGCTCCCCCTCCCAAAAGGCAAAGCGCCACTCGAAAACGGGAACTTTTTCCCGGATGGCGAAATCGAGGGCGCCGAAAGGATCGGACATACCCGAAAGCCCGAGCCGCTCCACCAGAACCGCCCGCTCATCGGGCTCCCAGTTGACGGGATCGGCGGCACGGCAGACCGCCTCGCGGCGGATCCATGAGCCGCCCTCCCGGCGGGAAAAGAAAACGACGGCGGGCGGACCGCCGATGGCCTTGTCAGGGTCCAGACCCCGGACCATTTCGCAGCGGATGCCCGACCAGAGGAACCTCTTATCATAATGCATGTGTCCGCAAACCAGAAGTCCGATGATCCCGGCGCGGCCCGCCGCGGTCAGGAGCCAGCGGTCCTCCTCGGGGAGGCACATGGGCGGATAATGCGTGACCGTCAGCAGATCCCGTGCGGTATTTTCGGCGATCAGCCGGGCCAGCGCGGCGCGGGCGGCGGCGTTGAACCGGCCCGCGGAACTCTCCAGAAGCAGAACGCCCTCCCCCCTGTCCGGAGTTTTCAGGCAGGCGGCGACTTCGGCCGCGGCCTCGGGCGTGCGCAGTTCGGCGTTGCCCGGCGTGAAAAAGACTTTTCCCGGCAGTCTGCGGAGCTTTTTTTTCAGCCGCCGCGCCGCGGGGAGCGTTCCGCGGGCCGTCATATCGCCGGCCAGCAGGACGACATCCGGTTTGCGGGAGGCGATCTTTTCGAGCACCCGGTCGAGGACCGGTTCCTTAACGGTGGCCGTCTCGTCCGGCAGGTGCAGATCGGCCAGCACCGCCGCCGTGAAGGGCCGCGTCCGCTTCGGGGCGAGGGGCGCGCTCAAGTCGAACTCCATGCCGTCCTCGGCCAATTCGAAGGGGAACCGGGGCCGTCCCACGGCTTTGAAAAGTTTCCCGGCGTGCCCGTCCCAGTACGCGGAGATATGGACGCCGATAAAACGGGTGATCGGCAATTCCCGGAAGATCGGGACGGCGCATTCCGGATCGTAGTGCTGACACTCCATGACGCAGACCGCGGGTTTGTCGAAAGCCGCGACGGGGAAATCGTGCAGATCCCGGCTCAGGTCGCCGGTGAAGACGATCCGGACGCCATCGGCTTCGGCCAGAAAGGCCCAGCTGGGATAATGGTGTTCCCCCTCGACGGCGTGATCCGTCGGGTAAGCGGTCACCCGCAGGTTCCCGTCTTCGAAGATCGGTCCCGGGGCGATCTCCGAAAAGGTCAGCAGTTCTTCGGGCCACGGCCGGTGTACCGCGGCCATGAAGGCGAGGACGCCGTCGGTACAGCTTTTTTCCGGCAGGAAGAGATCGGTGTGCTGTCCGGGTTCCGGACGCTTTACCAGAGATTTGATCAAGCCCGGCAGTCCGCCGATGTGGTCTTCATGGGTATGGCTGGCGAACACGGCCTTGAGACCGGCAAAGGGAATCCCCTTGCGGATCATCAGCGCATTGACCGGAGCCCCGGCCTCGAACAGGTAATCGCCGCCGGAAGTTCTGAGCAGCAGCGCGGAATTGAATCTGCGAAGCCCCGGATCGCCGTGACTGGTCCCTAACGTTATTAGTTTTACCATTTTCGTTATTGTTCGAGATTTTGTAAAAACATCCGAAAAATTTTGCATTTCGTCCTTACTATAAACCGCGAAAAATTTTTCCGCAATGACAAAAGTGGCAAATACAAGCACAAAAGTGCAAAAGAGAAAATATCGTCCCTTGCAATCGACAAGAAAAGAGGTATATTCTTGCAGAAGTTCAGGAGAGTGTCATGTTTCATCCGCAGCCCGACATCATCGTGGAGCTCGCCCGTCTCACCCGCGACGGGGATACGTTCCCCTTGAGTGTGTACTACGAACGCCATCAGGACGCGATGGAGTTCCACCGGCACGATTTCGTGGAGCTGGTGCTGATCCTTTCGGGCGAGGGTGTTCATACCGACGGCGTCCGGGAGATTTCCCTGCGCAGGGGCGACATCTGCGTCATCCCCCGCGGAGTCACCCACCGTTATCTGCGTGTCGCGGAGGATTTTTCGCTCATCAACATTCTCTTCATTCCGGAGGCGCTGCCGATCTCCCGGCTGGACGCCGTTTTACTCCCCGGATTCAAACCGCTCCTGACGGGGTGCCTCCAAGACGGCGGCAGGGGGTATCTCTCGTTCCGCGTCGACGAAGAACAGTTCCGTTTTCTGGAAACGCTTGCACTCGCGCTGGCGGAGGAACATGAAACCTATGCGCCGGGAAACAACCTCGTCTCTCTCGGTATTTTCATGGCACTGGCGGGGCGACTGGCCCGCTGTTACTCCGCGGAGCAGCATATCGCGGGTTTCGACTACGGTTCGATCTCAAAAATCATTGCCTATCTCAACAAAAACTACCACGAAGACATCTCCATCGCGAAACTGTGCCGGATCGGGGGTATGTCAAAATCTTCTCTGATGCGGAATTTCAAAAATGCCGCCGGGATCTCGCCGCTGCAGTATCTGCTGCGGCTGAGATTGGAAGAGGCGGCTTTTCTGCTGCGGTCAACGAAGAAAACCCTGGGAGAAATCGCCGTGACCACCGGATTCAACGACGTCAATTATCTGAGCCGCCAGTTCAAGCGCGCTCAGGGGCTGCCGCCCGCGCTCTACCGCAAGAAGTACAACACGCAAGGCGGCTGAAAAATACGGGACAGACTTTCTTCCGAACGGCGGCCCTCCCCCGAACCATTGCTTTTATTTCTCCAGTATCAGCTCGCCGAAGGCTTTGGGATTGAATCCGTTGCAGATGCCCGGCGTCCATTCCAGCCAGCCGGAAAACCCTCTGCCGTTGTTTTCATTGACCGTGAAGCTCAACGGGATCCTCATGCCGGGCCGCAGCTTTCCGGTGACGCCCGTCGGAATATATACCCGGTAAACGATTTTTTCCTTCGTCTTCACAACATCAAGCGCGACGGCCCGGGCAGCTTCCGGATCTTCCGGGGACGCGACATAGGGTTTGCCGTCGATGGATGCAAAGAAAAAATTTCTGTACAGATGATGGTCCTGATCCGGCATGTATTTGCCGAAGGCGAGCTGGACGCAGTCGCCGCGCCACACGTTGGGACCGCGCTCGGGGGAGACGTGTTTCGCGTCTTCGACCGAAAACTCCAGAAACAGCCCCCGTTCGTTCCATACGGCGCCTGCGGCCGCACGGGGGACCGGATTTCCGGCCGTGATCCGGGAGGTCAACGCGGTGATCCGGGAGATCGTTTCGGGCAGAGCCGCTCCCGGGTCCATTTCCAGACGCCGGACGGAATATTTCGGCTTTTCCCGCAGTTTCCGTGCGCTCAACGGCTGTACGCCGAAGCGGATCGGCCATTCGAACGTCAGAGGTTTCTCCAGCCCGGAAATAACCGCCTTGCAGACGACCGTCGATGTTTTGAGGTTCCTTTCCGGGACCCGAACCGTGAAGAGGAAGCTTTTTTTCTCTCCGCCCCGCAAAGAAAAATCCGCTTCCCCGGCGGGCCGTATCAGCCACGCGCCGTCGGGCGGCGTCAGGGATATGCGGCCCGAGACGGGGGTGTTCCGGGTGTTTTCGACATCTATCGAAACCGTGTGTTTCCCGCCGGGAACGGCATCATCCAGATCGTGGTCGGCCGCGACGATGACCGGAGGGATCGGGTTATTCACTTCCCCGCTCCCGGCTGCGGCCGACGGCAGGACTTCCAAAACCTTCACCCCGTATCCGGGCACGGGGACCCGGAATTTGACCGCATCGCTCCCGCCCCTGTACAGAACGGCTCCCGTCCGGGGATCCCGTATGACACATTCACCGGAAACATGACCGGAAAAATCGCAGGATATTTCCGGAGCCAGTCCGGAACGCGAGGCGTTGGCCAAAGCAATGGCAACCGACCCGTCGTCGGCCGCCCAGGCGGAGGCCCAGATCGCGGCAAACTTTTTCTTTCCGAAATTCCGCCAGACATATTCCGTCGTGACGGTACCGTTGCCGGCCGTGATCTCCGGAGGCCGCAGCATTCGGCCGCAGATCAGATACTTGGCGTTGGCAAGCATCGTTTTGCTCATATTTTTGGTGATCCCGGCCGCAACCGGAGAGAACTTCGGCAGATCGAAACGCACGCGATTGGGGTTGATCCCCCAGGTCCAGAACTGGCAGGCGTGGATGGCAAACTCGCTCAGATTCGTCTCACCGCCTTTGTCCGCGTACCGGGACGCCTGAAAGGCATCGTAGAATTTTCCGGCGGCGGTCGCCGTGCTGAAACTGTAATCATGATAGACCGCCTGAAACGCGGGAACGCTGTCGTTGAAAAAACCACCGCTCATGGAATTGATGTCGTTCACGTCGATGTAATATTCACACGCCTCTTCCCCGGATGTGTAATAGTCGGGGTAACGCGGAAGAAATTTCTCGTGCAGCAGATGCATTATGGCGCGTCTTCCCTCCAGACCGTAGCTGCCGCCGCCGGGATGATGATTGTGGTTCCGGGCATAGCAGATCTCGGCGCCGGAAGAGGAGAGTTCGTCGTAATAGATGCCTCTCATATTCCCCTTGAGAAGCCGGGCCGTATATTCTGCGACCCCATTTTGCCAGTAATCCGTGGCGGAACACATGTTTGCCTTCATGACGGCGTCCGCGACTTCGATGGACGGCGAGCCGTTTTCCGTGATGACGACAGCTTTCCGGGCATTTTCCTCCTTGTATTTCCGGATATTGACGTCGAACCGGTGGATCGTTGTCCAGGGGGCGAAGAAACACTTGTCCTTCAGCAGGGCTCCGGCGCTCTCGGGGATCCCCGGGATCAGCAGAAAACGCGGAGAACCGGAGCCGAAGGGCTCCATGTACGGGTGAGAATAAACTTCGATCGGAGACTCGAAATAAGCCATCAGCTTTTTGACGTCGTTGCACAGGCGTCCGGCATCGACGTTTCTTCTGTATTTCCGGTAAAGTTCCTCGTCCGGAATCGCGGAATAATCCGAACGCCTCAGTGTTTTGACGGCATCGGTTATTTCCTTCGGCTGGGGCAGCAACCCTCCGTAACCGTAGACACTTGTTCCGATTTTGAGGCGTTCATGGGGGTAGTTTTTTCTTTTGGCAAGGGGGCCGGCACCGCACCACTTCTGCTTTGTTGCCCATTGCCGGTAGATCATGGCCGCATCGAACCAGTTCCCCTTGAAGAGTCTGATATCAACGGGAAACGGGACGGTGAATTTTTCGGCGCCCTCCGGCGCCTGAGTCTGCACTTCGAAACGGAACGCCCCCCGGCTGTTTTCCAATTTCGAAAAAACGAAATTTTTGAACCAGCCGTCACCGTCCCTTGCGTCGAAATAGATGCCTTTGCCCTTTCCGTACAGGGCGATATACTGCATTCCCAGAAACCAGGACCCGTAGCGCAGATTGAGGCTTCCCGAAAGATTCCGCGACGGATCGTGCATCTCGCGGCCGATATCCTGAGGATAGAAGAGAAACGTGTCGTTCGCCGGAGCGGGAGACTTTATCCCGTTTATCACGGGAAAAGTGACGGTGTGCAGCTTGTACTTCCCGTCTTTCAAGTCGGCGCAAAGTTCGAATGACAGTCCGGCTTTGCCGGGATCGAGGCCGATCGTCGCGACCGCGGTGAAATCGGCAGGTTTTCCGGCAATTTTTATGTTCCGCCAGGTCACGGACAGACCGTTCCCCGACTTTTTGATCGACACATCGCAGGGATCCGCTTCGCAGGTCTGCCCCGTCTTGGGGTCTTTCAAGAGAATGCTCCACAGATTTTTCGGGACCAGAACTTCGTTTATGTATTCCGTCCGGGTCGTCTTGTCGAACAGCGACACGAGACAGAACTGCCCGTTCAAGTCTGCAAACTCGGCCGACACGGTCTTGTTTTCAAGTCTGATGCTTTCCGACTTCTTCCGCACGGAAACCTCATCCTGAAAACTGACCTGAACGTCCTTGAAGGAGGCCTCGTCAGGCGCATCGTAGTTCAGACACAGAACGCGGAGATTTTTGATTTTCTTCTCCGGGGTGAATGTGTAGACGGATCTGACCCACCGGCCGGCCTCATTTTCACCGACCGGCTTCAATACCAGAAACTTGAAAGTCCCGTCAGTATATTTGACCAGTACGTCAAGCGCCACAAGCGTTTTCTTCAAGTTTTTCTTCGAGGAACGTCTGATCCATCCGGAGACGGTGACGGGTTTATCCGTGTCCGCCAGAATCCAGTCGGATGCCACGCTGTTGAAATTGCCCGGCTCGCCCTTGACCGTAACGATATTATCCGCGACCGAGGCTGTGGAATCGAATTTCACATGCCAGTTGTTGTTCTTCACCGCACTCCATTTGCCGACTGTAACGGCCGCACCCTGAACCATCAGAGACCAGAGAAGCAGAATCAGAACCGCAGCCTTGCGATTTGACATTTTATTCATACCATTCCGTCTTGTAGAGCCCTGAATTCATAAAGGGAGTCACCTTGGCGCAATTCTTTCCGGTATCCCAGAACGGCTGCATGTCGATGACGCCCGCGTGGGTATCGAAAAACAAAAAGTTGAGCGTCGTATTGCTGTGAGCCTTCAGAAAATACCCGCTGAGGCCCAAAGTGGCGGTGTTCGTCGGCTGATCTATCAGATAGTTGTCCGGATTGGTGTTGTCGAACAGATCATAGACAGACACGGTCCTTGACGGCTGTCTCATTTTTCCCGGTCTTGCCGACTCCCTGCTGCGGGGATTGAGAACTCCCGGATTGAAGCCGTAACTGCGCAGATTTCCCTCAGCGCTGACCTTTCTCAATTGGAAAGGACATCTGAAGATGTTTCCACGATTGGACTTGCCGGGATCCGCTGCATATTTGCTTTTGATCAAGTTCAATGCGTAGTTTCTCAAGTTGAGCGGATCGCCCTGATAAGGCATCACCGGCGGCGGCCAGCCGAAGAAATCATTGGCATACATGTTCATGCACTGCCCGACGGTCTTGAGATTGTTCAGACAGGTCGTAAGACTGGATCTCTCTCTGGCCTTCTGCAGGGCAGGCATCAGCATTGCCGCAAGGATCGCGATGATCGCGATCACGACAAGAAGCTCGATAAGAGTGAACTTTCTGCAAATGATCCGATAAACTTTAACCATGAAAAACCTCCTGTTCTCCGTTTTGTGTTTTATGGGTTCGGACAAATTCCAATGCCGTCCCGGCTGATGGAACAAAATTGTTTTTCACCAGCCATGCGGCATATTTTCCCGCACCTTCCCCCATGGGGACGGCACCGCCCAGAATTCTGTAACTGGCGTGTGCGTAGAAATCTCCGGAAATACATCGTCCGGCCATGAGCAGATTGGAAACCTCCTTCGAAATGAGCGCCCGCAAGGGGATATCATAGGTCGAAACTTCGATCCCGCCGTCGCTGAAGGCTTTTTTCGAATCGCCGCTCGGCCGGGTCGCGTGGATATCGACGGCGGCGGAGATCGAGCAGACCGCGTCTTCGTGGCGCCTTCCCTCCCGGATATCATCGACCGTCACCGTGTACAGTCCTTTGATCCGGCCGCCCTCGCGTATCCCGAGACGGTCCGCCGTCGCGTAGAGTTTCAAAGGTCTCCAGACTTCATCCGGAGAGCCGTTGAGAGCCCTGATCTGTTCATAGATCTCCTTTCGGGCCGCGATGGTCGCATCGGTGACCGCCCCGGCATCGAAGGGGGAAACATCGTACTGATGCGTACTCATGTAGATATAACGGCCGGCTTTATCCAGCAGGAACAAACTGGGCAGCGTGTAGGATGTCGGTTTACCCAGCTTCTCGAACAGAGCAAACAGGTTCCGTCTTTCATCCTCTTTTCCGGTCCCCTGATGAACGAACTCCGGTATACGGTCATACGGGACTCCGCCGACCATCGCACACAGGCTCGACGGCTGCATTCGACCTGTTTCCGGATTGCCGAAATCGACCGAACAGCCGGAAAACCGGCCGATGTCGCCGTCTCCGGTGCAGTCCACGAAAAGTTTTCCGATCCAGGCTTCCCGGCCGGATTTCGATTCCGTGATGACAGCCCGTATGCGGGAACCGTCATGACCGTCATCCAACAAAACATGACAGATCCCGGTATGGTATCTGACATCGACGCGGCTCTCCTCGCACAGACGCTCGAAAAGATATTTTACGCTTTCCGGATCGCACACGTCGTTGACGATCTCGGACTTGAGAGCTGCGAGACGATCGACAAGCTCCTTGAGAAAACCCCCTTTACCGATGCCGTTTATGATCTTGGGCATCATCCCCGACGTCATGATGCCGCCCAGACAGCCCTGGCTTTCCAGAACGATCGTCTTCGCCCCGCCGCGGCCGGCGGCGATCGCGGCGGCTGTTCCGGCAGGGCCGCCGCCGCAGATGACGACATCGTACTCCCCCGCAACAGGGATGGAACGCTCAGGTTCCGTCAGCATTTTACCTTGAAGAGAAAACTTTTTCATTTCAATAATTTACGGTTTCTTTCGAATTCTTTGACGACAGCCGCCCGAAATCGCTCCGTCCTGCTCAGGCGACTGCCTCTGTCTTGGATGTATTATACCCCGCCCGTCCGCTTTTGAAAAGAACAAAAATCCCAAGTATCCGCACAAAAGAACCAAAGCCCCTCGCCGCTCTTCCCCGCGAAGCGTACCGCCCCAAACGGCCCTGCGGTTCCCCCTCTTGACTTTTTC
>JAFTDL010000053.1 GCA_017454215.1 Lentisphaeria bacterium
GCCGAACTCAATCTCGGCCGATTCATCCGCTGTTAGGCCGCGACCTGCCGCAACGTCAAGTAGTGGTGGCTTCTCAATCAGGCGCTGATCTCCAGCGCCGACAGAGAGAAGTCCCTGAAACTGCTGGACGAGATCGAAGCGCTGGCCAAAGCCGAGATCGAAAACGCCAAGTCGGCCATTCCCTTCGTCGAGAAGGATTCCCGCCTCGGCTGGGAACCCAGCATGGAGTATGTCTGCGACAAATGGCACATCGACTGGAAGATCAAACAGACCACTCTGGTCATCACCAACGAAATCAGGGATTTCAGGACCATTCTCAATCTCGGTGAATGAAAACAACATAAGGAACAGCATCATGAGCGACACGGCCGTCAAAAAAGTCGAGTTCTGCCAGCCGGGCTGGGAGATCGCAAGCAAAAAAGTCAACTTCTTCATCACCGAAAACGGCGGACAGACCGCCCCCGTGACGTTTGCCGGAGACGGCAAAGCGGTCCGTCCGTATTTCGTGTCCCCGTGGCAGACCGAGGGGAAGGACCTCTCCGGCTGTCCGGTGCTGGCCCCCCTGCGCGGCGACTTCTTCTGTCTCCCCTTCGGCGGCAACGGCGACCCCGTCAACGGCATCACCTTCCCCTGCCACGGCGAAAGCGCCACGGCCAAGTGGCATCTCGTCGATTCGAAACGCGACGGGACGAGAGTTCAGCTGACGATCGGCATGAAGTTCACCCTGACCGAAGGCGAGATCCGGAAGACCGTCACCTTGGACGACCGCCACGAAGCGATCTACATCGAGGACAAGATCTCCGGTCTGGAAGGCGCCTTCCCCATCGGACACCACGCCATCCTCGACTATCCCGCCCCCGGCGAAAAAGCCTACCTCGCCACGGGCAAGTTCGATCTGGGCATGGTGCACCCCGGGATCTTCTCCGATCCCGCCAACAAGGAGTTCCAGTGCCTGCTGCCCGGAGCGGAATTCACCGACTTGGCCAAGCTGCCCAGCCTCTTCAAGACGCCGGACACCATCGACGGCACCACCATGCCCATGCCCGTGGGCTACACCGATATCTACGCATGGTTCCGCAAAGGCACCTCACTGCCCGGCTGGACCGCGGTCGCCTTCCCCGAACGCGGCTACATCTGGTACGCCCTCAAGGATAACGCCGTCCTGCCCGGGACCGCCGTGTGGAACGCCAATCAGGGCCGCTACGGCGAACCGTGGAACGGCCGGACCAGCTGCCTCGGCATCGAGGACTGCTGCGCCTTCTTCGCCGCCGGAGCAAAGCCCTCCATCGAACCCAATGAACTGACCAAACGCGGCTGGGATTCGACCTTCGCCTTCAGCAAAGCCGCCCCCGCCTCCATCCGGGTCATCCAGGGCATCGCCCGGATCCCCGCCGACTTCGGCCGCATCTCCGATGCAAAATTCACCGAAAACGGCATCGAATTCGTCAGCGCCAGCGGCCTCACCGCCCACGCCGCCGTCGACTGGAAATTCATCTGACCCTTTTTTCGGGAACGCATTGTTCCCGACGAAGGTCGATGGTTTCGGGGGAAGGGAAATCCTCTTTTCACGAGAAAAGGCCGAAACGTCGGCTCCGGTAAACTCCCTTCCCCCTATCCCCCATCCTTTTGCGAGAAAAGCGGGATGTTTTTTGGGGAGATCCGGGGCATGGCACGTCCCGCCGTACCCATCCGTACCGGCACAGAGAGCGTCCCGCCGGTATTGTATAAAGTTCTGCAAAAACAAAGAGGTCACGGTATATTAGTTAGTCGAAGAAGTCAATACC
>JAFTDL010000054.1 GCA_017454215.1 Lentisphaeria bacterium
CCTTCGAACAGGCGGTCAAATGATTCGGTGACCGATCAACGGGGAATGGTATGCGTGTCTGCGATCCCGAAGGCTCCGTTCTGATGGAGTACGTTGTCGTCGTGGTGCTGATCCTGCTCGGCGGTTCCGTCGCGCTGGGCGGCGCCGGCAGCACGCTCATCGAGATGGCCGGTGTTTCTGTCGATGCCGAAGACAGTTTCGGCATTTTCGGCAATTACGCCGTCGACTGGTTCCGCCGGCTCATGTGGATGATTTCCCAGCCGTTCCCGTAAAGAAGAGTATCGTACCCGGTGTAAAAAAAACATATTTTCCCGTGATCCCCGCCCGGTGCGGGAGCCGTCGCCTGTGCGGCGGACGGAGTTTTTAGAGGAAGAAAGAGCCGTTCATGAAATTGAGTCTTACCGTGAATCTTAAGCGGAACATTTTTGCGGCCGCCGTGAACAGCGGCGTAAAGCTGCTTTTTCCCTTTTTGAACCGTACATTGTTTCTCTGGCTTCTCGGACCGGCCTATCTGGGACTGAACGGACTTTTCGGATCCATCCTTGGAGTGCTCATGCTGGCGGAACTGGGGTTCGGAACGGCGGTCGTGTGCTCCATGTACAAACCCGTGGCCGACGACGACAAGCCGCTTTTGTGCGCCTATCTCAAGTTTTACAGAACGGTCTACCGTCTGGTCGGCGGATTCATTTTCGTCGCGGGACTTGCCCTGCTGCCCTTTCTCCGCAGTCTGGTCCACGGCAAGATCCCCGCCGACGTGAATCTGCATCTGCTCTATCTCATCCATCTGCTCAACACTTCGCTGAGCTACTTCCTTTTCGCGTACCGCGGCTCGGTGCTCAGCGCGTATCACCGGCATGACGTGTCGACCAATATCCGCACGATGGTCTCCATAGTTCAGTACATCGCCGTGTTCGTCGTTCTGCTGGTGACGCGCAACTACTATTTCTACGTGCTGACGACCGTGTTTTTCACGGTGGTGCAGAATCTGCTGATCCTCCATGAGTCTGTCAGGCTTTTTCCGGAGATCCGGCCCTGCGGGACTCTGCCGAAACACCTGCGGCATCAGGTGATGTCCGATGTCGGTTCCATCTTTCTGCACAAGGTGGGCGGGGTGATCTCCTACTCGACGAGCAATCTTGTCATTTCCGCATTTCTGGGACTCGTCGCCGTCGCCGCTTACGGGAATTACTACTATGTGTATACCGCGGTCGCGGGGATCGTCTGGATCGTCTATCACTCCATGACCAGCGGTTTCGGCAACCGCATCCATACCGAAAGCCGGGAGAAGAATTTTCAGCTGTTCATGGAATTCAACCGTCTGGTGGGGATCGTCATAATCTGGTGCGCCGCGATGATGGCCGGACTTTATCAGCCGTTTCTGCGCGAGTGGATGCGCGGAAATCCCAACCTCATGCGGCATCTGCTCACACCGGCGCTGATGGTGACGTATTTTTATGTCAATCAGGCGCGTCAGGTGCTTCTGACGTTCAAATCGGCGGCGGCGCTCTGGCATCAGGACCGCTGGAAGCCCATCGTCGCGGGAGCCGTCAATCTGGTCCTGAACATTTCATTCGTCATTTATCTGCCCGAGACCTACAAGCTGGACGGCGTGATCTTCGCTTCCGTTTTTTCCCTGCTGCTGATACAGGTCCCGTGGGAGACGCACGTCGTTTTTTCGGCGTTCTTCAACTCCGAACTGGCCGCGAAATACTGGCGCTTTCAACTGCGGTCGGCAATGCTGGCCGCCCTGCTGTGCATCATGACGTGGGGATCCACGGCGCTGATTCCCGTCTTCGGCGTAAAGGGACTGCTTGTCAAGGGCGTCGTCGCCGCCGCGTTTTCGGGAGCGTTTCTTCTGGTGTTTTTCCGCCGGACCGTGATGGATGCGGTCAGCGCCGTGCGCAGGAAACACTGACACGCAGCCGGCCGCCGGAGGTCCCGGTCTCTCTCCGCGCGTCTTGCGGAAGGGGGCGGAACAGACGGTTTTCCGGGGCGTGCCGCCGGGTCACAGCTTGTAATATTTCCTGAACCAGTCGGCAAAGACGGGAATGCCCTCCTGAATGGAGGTGCGGGGCTCGTAGCCGACGGCTTTGTGGAGTTTTTCCACGCTGGCGTAAGTGGCGTAGATGTCTCCGGCCTGCATGGGGAGCATCTCCATTTTCGGCGTCACGCCGAGAGTGCGGGCCAGCGTTTCGATGACGCCCAGAAGTTTTTCGCTGCGGTGGTTGCCGATGTTGTAGATGTCGAACAGCGGCAGATCGTCGGCCATGACCACCCTGTAGACGCCGTCGATGATATCGTCGACGTAGGTGAAGTCCCTGAGCATGTCGCCGTTGTTGAAGACCTTGATGGGACGGTCGTGCAGCATGGCGTCGGCAAAGAGATGCAGGGCCATGTCGGGACGGTACCAGTCGCCGTAGACGGTGAAGAAACGCAGTCCCGTGATCTGCATTTTGTAGAGATGGGAGTAGGTGTATGCCATAAGTTCGCCGGCTCTTTTGGTCGCGGCGTAGAGGCTCACCGGCGTATCCAGACGGTCGGTCTCCTCGAAGGGCATTTTCGTATTGCCGCCGTAGACCGACGAGGACGATGCGAAAACGAGTTTCGGTTTTTTCCCGGAGTGCCGGCAGCACTCGAGAACGTTCAGTGTGCCGCTGATGTTGCTCCGCTCATACTCGAAGGGATGCGAGATCGAGTACCTGACTCCCGGCTGGGCCGCCAGATGCAGAACGACTTCCGGTTTTTCCTCCGCGAACACCGACTGCAGTTTTTCGTGATCGCAGATATCCAGTTCTTCTGACCGGTATCCCGGACGGCCGCGGAGGATCTTTTCGCGGTCCCGTTTCAGACCGACGCTGTAATAGCTGCTGAAATTGTCCACACCGAAAACCTCCCAGCCTTTGTCGAGAAAATGCCGGGCCGCGTGAAAACCGATGAAACCGGCCGTTCCTGTGATCAGAATTTTCATGATGCACCCGAAAAATATGTGTGACGTGGGGATCCTCCGCCAGATCCGGTGCGGCGGATCCCGTATTTTCCTCTATTTTCTTTTCGCTCCTCTGCCGTTCCGGAATTCGATCAGAGGGTAGTAAAACAGCCTGAAATAAACATTTGCGGGCCAGACGATCCCCGCCGCCGCCAGCCGGAGCAGGGGAACGGCCAGACGTTTGGGCAGGGTCGTCCGCGCGGCAAGGCGCCGGAACGTCTCCGGAGCCTTGCCGGAAAACAGCTCCGCACACGCTTCTTTCCGCTGGGAGTTGCTGACCTTGCGGGATGTGACCGGGTGAAACATGAACCAGAGAAGCGTGGAGATCCACTGGTTGCCCCAGATGCGCAGCAGGTCCTCCGGCAGCGGCGTGCGGCAGCTGAAATCCAGCAGGGACCGGATCTGCTTCACCAGATCGAAAAGGATCCGCGGGGAGCCTTCCGTTGTCAGTGAACCGGCCCTTCTCCGGTAGACGTAGAACGCCTCGTCGATGTAGGCAAAACGTTTGCAGGCGAACCACACGCGGGGGGTCCACTCGAAGTCCTCCATGAGGCGTCCGGCGCTCTGGTAAAGGCGGTGTTCGCGCAGAAAGGCCGTGCGGTAGGCGCACAGACAGACGTAACTGCGGAACTGACCGCCGCCGCGGCCCGCACGGCGAAGCGCTTCCAGTCCCGTGAACACGCCCGCGGCGTCCTGCGGACCGAAATTCGTCAACCTGGGCATCGAACTTAAGTCGCTTGCTTCGTCCTGTGTGGTGACGGCGGCGAAGGCCAGCACGTCGAGGGGACCTGTTTCACGCAGTTTTGCGTCAAGTTTTTCCAGCTGACGGCAGTCGAGCCAGTCGTCGCCGTCGAGAACGACCAGATATTCGCCCCGGGCATGATCGATGGCGTAATTCCGGGTGGAGGCCACGGCGCCGCTTCTGGGGGCGGTGACCACCGTGAAACGCGGATCTTTCCCGGCCTGCTCCTGACAGAGCGCGAGGGAGTTGTCGGTCGATTTCTCCACGTAACAGACGGCTTCGAAGTCGCGGAAGGTCTGTCCGGCGACCGAAGCGAGGGCCTTCGGCAGATAGGGCTCGGTCTGATAGCCTGAAATGACGACCGTGAAGCGGGGCGCGGGGTTCATGGATGCCTGTCCTCCCCGATGCTGTCGAGAATGCCCGCCAGAAGCGCGTGCTGGTTTTTCTCATAGACCTGTCTCGTGAAGAGTTCGGCGCGTTCCGCGCAGAATTGCCGCTGTTCTTTTCCGAATCCGGCGTCCGAAGCGAGACGGGCCAGGATCTTCGCGCCTTCCTCCACGGTGTGCCAGCAGAGGGCGGGCGTGCCGGCGATCTCGCACGTTCCGCCTTCGTCGGGAACGACGGGAACAAGACCGCTCTTGAGATATTCCGTGACCGAGATGCCGAACGCCTCGTCGCGCTCGGCGTGGACGGCATAAGAAGCGGAACGGAGAAAGCGCTCCTTCTCACTGCCGTACATGGGACCGGGGAGGGTGAGCCAGCTTTTTTCCGCGGCGGCGGCCTGAAGTTTTCCGACGTAGGGCGTGGCGCCGAGAGGTCCCGCCAGACTCAGTTTCAGGTCGAGGCCCGAGAGCTCACGGGCGCGCTCCACGAGGGCGACGATCTCCATGAGGCGTTTTTCGGGGAAGAGCTGCCCCAGACTGACGACTTTGAGGGGATCCCGCGCGGGGGCGGGCAGCGATGGTTCCCAGATCGTGGGCGGATAAAAGACGGTGCTGTTGAAATCCCCGTAAAAGTCGCGCATGATCTTTTCGACGTAGTGCGAGGTGGGGTAGATCTTCTCGCGGGGATCGGCCAGAATTTTCCGCGAAGAACGGACTCCCAGCAGGGGCCGCAGAAAATATTCGGCCAGCGCGGTCCGCAGTTTTCTGCGCAGACGCGCCGTTCCCCGCAGGGCGGGGCGTCCGGCGAGGCGGTCGCAGAAGGCGTTGTCCCCGAAATGGCGCAGAAGGTAGACGAAGTGATGGGCGGGGCGTCCGAAGTCCGCCATGTTGGCGGTCGAAATACACAGATCGGCCTTTTTCGCCAGTTTTTTGAGTTTCCATGTGCGGCAGACGGGAAACACGGCGTCCAGCCGGCGGAGCAGGCTGTTCCGCGGTTTGACGTAAACCACGTCGAGCAGGGACATGTCGAGGGGGATACCCAGGGTTTCCGCGGCGCGGGAGACGTCCGATCTCCAGTTGAGCGCGAGGGTGACTTTACAACTTTTCTGCAGTTCCGAAATGAATGCCAGAGGGGTGAATTCGCCGCCGCCCAGTGCGCTGCCGAACTGCGTGAAATAGACCAGAACCTTTTTCATGCCCGGATCATTTGCCCGTTTTCAGTTTAAGCAGGGGAAAATATCCCTTCGTGAAAAAAAGTTCCGACAGCCAGCCCGAATTCGGATGCCGCATGAAGAATTTCACCCACCACGCGGCGATCTTTCTCCGGGCGGTCGCGGCCGCCAGCAGGGTGTCGAAATCGCCGAATCCGTCCGCAAAGATGATCTTCAGCGTCTCGAACCGTTCCCTGCGCGGAATGGCGCGGACGAAGTCTTTGCTGAACCATTTGATGAACAAAGTCGAACACCAGGCGCGGGCCCAGCTTTCGGAGACCCTGCGGTCGAAACCGGGTTCCTTCGAGACTTTGGCGTGAAAGGCGAACAGCGATCTGAGGCCGATGGCGAAGTCCCTGTGGAAATATCCCTTGCCCTTCGCCTTGGTCTGAACGGAGTTTGCCCGGATGCGGTACAGGTAGTAGGGCTCGTGCAGCGGCACGACCCGCTTGGCCAGAAAGAGCGCGCGGGGAGAAAATTCGCTGTCCTGATGGCGCAGTCCGTAGATGCAGCGCAGATCATGCTCCAGCAGAAACTCCCGCCGGAAAACGGTGAACTGGAGCATGGGGCTCGGATTGAGTTTCGTGCGTTCCAGAAGCACCGTGGCTTCGGGGCCCGTGAGTTCCGTCGTCACATCGGGCGGATAGTTGTCGCGGATCTCGCGTTCTCCGGTCATCTCATTATGCGCGAGGATCACGCAGGGATAAAGGTCCGCGCCCGGGGTCTGCGATATTTTCCGGTGCAGACGCTCAAGCGAACCCTCCGCAATGGTATCGTCCCCGTCGAGGAAGATGATGTATTCGCCTCTGGCCAGTTCCGTTCCGGAATTGCGGGTCGCGGAGCAGGAGCCGCTGCGGGGAGAAACGGAAAATCTGATCCGGCTGTCGCGCATGGCGTATTCGCGGACGATCTCCTCGGTTTTGTCCTTCGATGTTTCAACGCCGACAACGCACTCCCAATCCCCGAAGGACTGGGAGAGAACCGAATCCAGACACTCCCTGATGTACTGCTCGACGTCGCAGCTGGGAATGATAAACGAAAAAAAAGGTTTCATGAACAACGCATCCCTGTTTTCTGCATTCTTCCGCAAACACGCCGACCGTCAATGTTTCCGCGGATCTTTTCCGCTTAATATAGCACAAAAACGCCCGGATTTCAAATATCCGGCACTCCGGGGCCGGAACGGACGGCCCGGATCGGCGCGATCGGAAAAAAATACACGAAAAAATCTTTTTTGTGCGGAAAAGACTTGAAAAAAGCGGTCAAAGAGGTTACTTTACACTGTTTTGACGTTTTCGGCCGGTTTTTTTGAAAGGCAGCCGCCGGGATATTTCCGTCGGCCGTGTCGTTTGGCGGGACTGTTCCGAAAAGCATGAGGGAGTTTTTTTTATGGAGTATCAGTTCGAAGATGTTGACGGCGTCCTCAAGGTTTCCCTTGTCGGGCGCCTGGTCGCCTCCTGCTCGGAGGATTTCAAAGACGCGATGTTCGAGCGTCTGAGAGATTCCAGGCGGGTCCTTTTCAATCTGCAGAAGATGGAGCACGTGGACTCCTCCGGGCTGGGCGCTCTCGTGTCGATCCTGCAGTGGATGAACAGCAACGGCGGCGTGATCAAACTCTGCTGCCTTCAGCCCCGTCCGCGGATCGTCTTCGATATCACCAAGGTTTGCCGGATCTTCGATATTTACGACACCGAAGCCGACGCGATGACCGCATTCGCTTCGCAGCCGCAGGCCTGACCTCCGCGCTTTCATGTGCCGTCTTGCAAGCATACTGATACGCTCCCGCAACGACGAAGCGTTCATCGGACGGACCCTCGAGGCCGTCATGGCGCAGGAGTGTTCCGTGCCGTTTGAGGTCGTCAGCTGTGACGATGCTTCGAGCGACCGGACGAGCGGGATCATCAGGAGCTTTCCTCAGGTCGTTTCTCTGCCCCGTCCTGAAGGCGAGTACCGTCCGGGACAGAGGCTCAATTACATGATCCGGCACTGCCGCGGAGACATCGTCGTCTTCAACAACGCCGATGCCGTGCCTCTGGACCGGCACTGGCTGCAGGAACTCATTTCTCCGCTGCTGGACGGGCGGGCCGATGTGGTCTACGGCAACCAGCTGCCCCGGTCCGACGCCGCGTACCTTGTCAGAAAGGACAACCTGCGGGCTTTCGGCGACGGGAGAGAGGCCGCCCGCTGGCGGTTCTTCTTTTCGCTGGCCACGGCGGCCGCCCGCAGAGCCGATCTTGTCGAACATCCCTTCGATGAGGATATCCGCTATTCCGAAGACGTGGAGTGGGCCCACCGCCGCCCGATGCGGATCGTTTACGCGCCCGCGGCCCGGGTGGAGCACTCGCACAACTACACCGTTCCCGAATTGAAGAAGCGGTTCTTCGGAGAAGGCGCGGCCGATGCGGTCATTTTCGGCGACAGGCCGGATTTTGTCCGTGAAATGATCTCCGCCGCGCTGGAGACCCTGCGGGACGTGCGTTTTCTGCTGGCTCATCCGGCGGGACTGGGCGAACTGCCCGGAGCCCCCGTGCGCCGGTTCGTACAGCGCTTCTACCACTGGAAAGGAGTCCGGGAGCATGTCAGAGCCGGCAAGTCCGCTTAGGATCGCCCACGTGGTGCGCCGCTTCACTTTCGACGAGTGGGGCGGCACCGAGACCGTCGTCTGGAACACCGTTCTCAATCAGCTCCGTCAGGGAATGCATCCCGAGATTTTTGCGACGAGCGCCCTTTCGCGTCCCGGGGATGAGGTGCGGAACGGTATCCGTATCCGGCGCTTTCCCTACTGGTATCCCTATTTCCCCATGCCGGAAGAGACGCGCCGCGTTCTCGACAAAAAAGGCGGCAACCCCTTCGTGCCGGAGCTTTTCAGGACCCTGAAAAAGGAAAGATTCGATCTTGTCCACATCCACTGCGGCGGACGGATGGCGGTGGTGAGCGCGCTTCTCGCCCGCAGTTTGAACACGCCCTGCGTCGTCAGCCTGCACGGCGGTCATGCGGCGGTGCCGCCTGAGGAGCTTCGGAAAATGATGGCGCCCACACGGCACAAGATCCATTACGGCGGCGTCTTCGACCGTCTGCTGGGGCTCCGGCGCGACGCCGTGGCCGAAGCGGATGCCGTGATCTGTATCAGCCGCGAAGAGGAGAAACGTCTTTCCGTCCGCTATCCGGGACGGCGGATCGTCTATCTGCCCAACGGCGTCAACTGCGGAGATTTCAGGAAAAAGCCGGACTGTTCTCCCCGCCGCGAATGGGGCATTCCCGGGGACCGGCGTCTGATCCTCTGCATTTCGCGCATCGACTACCAGAAAAATCAGCAGGCGCTTCTGGAACTGCTGCGGCACGATCCCGGAGGTCACGTGCTGCTCATCGGTCCCGTGACTTCCTCGTGGTATCACCGGCAGCTTCTCGACCGGGCGCGGGATATGCGCGTGACCGACCGGCTGACCATCGTCCCCGGCCTGCCGCCGGACGATCCCCGGCTGAAGGCCGTTCTGCACGAGGCGCAGGTGTTTGTTCTGCCCTCTCTTCACGAGCCTTTCGGCATCGTCGCCCTGGAGGCCTGGGCGGCCGGACTGCCCGTCATCGCCGCAAGGACGGGGGGACTGGCCGATTTCATCGTGACCGGCCGCAACGGGCTCCTGTTCGATCCCGCCGATCCCGGAGAGCTGACAGCCTGTTACGATCGTCTGCTCCGGGAGCCGGAACTGGGGCCCCGGCTCGCCGCCGCCGCCCTCGAGGACGTGCAGTCCTTCAGCTGGGAGGTCCTGACCGGACGTCTGGCCGATCTGTACAGGAAGTTGATCCATGAGCGGGCGTAGGATCCTTTTCATCGGGGAATTCACCGGTTTTGCCGGGGGGATCGAACGGTACGCATGGCGGACGGCCCGTCTGCTGAGAAAAAACGATTTTCAGGTCGACTGGTGCGGCCGCACGCCCGCCCGGGACGAGGCGCTTTTCCGCGGCGGGTTCGACCGGAGCCTCGCGCCCGGGGAACTCCTTGCCGGTCCCATGGACTACGACCTTGCCGCTCTGCACAAACTGCCCGAACTTTCTTTTCTGCACGCTTTGCGGCGGCGGTTCGGAGAACGGCTGATCTTCTGGGCCCATGACCACGATCTCTACTGTCCGCGGCGTCACTATTACACGCCTTTCGGCCGGGTCAACTGTCACCGGGCCTATGCCCCTCTCCGCTGCGCCCTCTGCGCCCGGATAACCTCGCCGCGCAACTGGAAATATCTGCGCGCCGGACACACGGCTCTGCTGGAGGAGCTGCGCGGTCATCATGCGGTGGTCCTTTCGCACTTCATGCGCGGCAATCTGCTCCGCAACGGATTTTCTCCCGCAAATATCCGCCTGATCCCTCCCGTGATCGAAACGGCGGAGCCCGGGGAATGCGTTTCCGCCGGACCGGGACCGCTGAAGATCCTTTTTCTGGGCCAGCTGATCCGCGGCAAGGGGGCCGATCTGCTTCTGGACGCCCTCGAACGGCTCGGTGTCCCGTGGCAGGCGCAGTTTGCGGGGGAGGGGGGCGACCGTGCTCTCCTCGAAGCCCGGGCGGAGTCCTCTCCTCTTCTGCGGGGGCGCGTTGTTTTCTCCCGCTGGCTGACCGATCCCGAAAGTGCGCTCGGAAGTTGTGACGTGGTGGTTTTTCCCTCGCGCTGGCAGGAGCCTTTCGGACTTGCGGGCGCCGAAGGGTCCGCCTGCGGCAGGCCCGTCGTCGCTTTCGATGTGGGCGGCGTGCGCGAGTGGCTCGTCGACGGCGTCACCGGGTTCGCCGTTCCCGAAAAGGATACGGCGGCCATGGCGGAAAAACTGGAACTTCTCCAGCGCGATCATGATCTGCGGCTCAAACTGGGCGGGGCCGGACGGAAATTCGTCGCCGAACATTTTTCGCAGGAGCGTTTTCTCCTGCTCTGGAATGATCTGATGAAACAGGTGTCCCCATGAAAATTCTGCTTTCGTGCGTCCCTTTCGACGGGGGAAGATCCGGTATTTCCGTCTACATGCGGCATCTTGTCGAGGCGTTGAAGGCGCAGAAGCAGGAGCTGACCCTCATCGTGGAGTCCGACGCCGCGCCGTTTTTCGCCGGTTATCCCCTGATCGTGCTGCCGCGCTTCTGCCGCCGGGCGGTCTTCTCGATGCTGTATCACCTGTTCGTTCTGCCGTTCCGGATAAATTTCAGGAAGTACGACATGGCGATATTGTGCGCGGCCAACCGCCGGGCGTTCTGCCGTTATCCGATCTTCACTTCCGCCGTGGTGCACGATCTTTCGCAGTACCACGTCGAGGCGAAGTACGATCCCTTGCGGATGTTCTGCATCAAACACCTGCTGCCCCGTTTCGTGCGCAGGGCGCAGACCGTGACGGCCATCAGCCGTTCCACGGCGGAGGATCTGCGGACGTACTGGAAGATCCCCTCCGGAAAGATCTCCGTGATCTGCAACGGTCTGTCTCTGCCGCGGAAGCGCGAGGATGCCTCCGCCTTTCTCGCGGAACACGGGATCGGAAAACCCTACATCCTGTACATTTCCCGTCTGGAGCATCCCGGCAAGAACCACGTCAATCTGATCAGAGCCTACGGGCTCCTGCCGCGGGAGCTCGCCGACAGGTTCGATCTGGTCCTTCCGGGGGCGGCGTGGAACGGTTCCGAACAGGTGTTCGCGGCGGCGAAGGCGTCGCCCTATGCGGAGCATATCCGCTTCCCGGGATTCGTTCCCGCGGAGCAGCTGGTGTCGCTCTACGAAAAGGCGGCCTGTTACGTTTTTCCCTCCTTTTTCGAAGGATTCGGGCTGTCTCTCATCGAAGCCATGTCCTGCGGAGTGCCCTGCGGATGCTCCGACTGCTCCTCCCTCAGGGAGATCGGGGAAGGGGCCGCACTGCTCTTCGATCCCGCAAGTCCGGAGTCGATCTCCGGCGTGCTGACCGAACTGCTGACCGACGGTTCCTCCCGCGCCCGGCTCAGACAGGCGGGATTTGAGCGCGCTTCCCTCTATACGTGGGAAAAGGCCGCATCGGAATTCATCCGTCTGCCGTACCGGCCCCGCATATTCGGCGTTCCCTGCGACAACGAGACCATGGAGCAGGCTCTCGAACGCCTGGACGGACTGGTGAAAAAACGCTCTTCCTTCTGCGCGTTCATCAACGCGCACTGTCTCAATATCGCCCGGGGCGACCGGGAGTATGTCGATGTCCTCAACAGCGCCGACGCGGTCTGGCCCGACGGCAGCGGCGTGCGGCTGGCCGGCCGCATCCGCCGGTTTCCCGTTCCGGGGAACGTCAACGGGACCGACATGTTTCCCCAGATCTGCGCCCGGCCCTACCGGATATTCATGCTGGGCGGCGCGCCCGGAGTGGCCGAAAAGGCCATGGAAAAGGCGCGCGAAAAATTTCCCGCCGCCGAATTCGTCGGCGCCTCTCCCGGATTTTTTGCCGATGCGGAGGACGAACGGGCGGTCATCGCCCGGATCAATGCGCTCGATCCCGATATCCTGCTGGTCGCCATGGGCGTTCCGAAGCAGGAAAAGTGGATATTCCGCCACCGGCAGGAGCTTGTCTGCGGCGTCGCTCTGGCCGTGGGCGGACTGCTGGATTTCGTTTCGGAGCGCATCCCCCGGGCGCCGTTGTGGATGCGGCGCATGGGCATCGAGTGGTGTTACCGCCTGTATCAGGAACCCCGGCGGATGTTCCGCCGCTACGTGCTGGGGAATCCCCTTTTCGTGCTCCGTGTCCTTTTCGACAGGCGGCATTGACGGTCCGGACGTGATCCACGCCGCGGTTTTCGGCAGTTCCGTCGGCATTGGCGACCGGCGCATGTTTCCGTCCGGTTTCCCGTCCGGCGCTTGAAAAAAAGCGGAAATCGTGATATTTTATGCCGCGGGTATTTCCGGGGGACCGCAGTTCTTTTTGCGGTTTTTCGGAAAAACTCACAGGGACGAGTCCTCCTTTGCCGGAGCGGCGTTCCCTGTCGGGCGCGCGTTTTGCGCGGGGTGTTTGGAGGATGGTAACTTGTTTCGTCTTTTGCTGAAATGGTGACTTTTGAGCGGAATGACCCTTTTTTTGAGGTTTTGTCCGACAAAAAATACAGGGTCCTTGTCTGCCGTGATAAGCCGGGGGTTTTTGCACAGGAAAATTTTTCCGCCGGTTTGAATGTGACGATCGTGGCCGCTTCCGGGCTCGACGACGCCCGGGAGCATCTCATGCGGGAAAAATTTGACGCCGTCATCACGGATGTCGACCGGGGGATCCCCCTCCGCAGGGAGATCCGCAGGACTTACGAATTGCTGCCGGTCCTCTTTACGACTTCGGCGGCCTGCTGGTCGGACGCCCGGCTTCTGGACCGGATAGCCGAGGATCCCCATTCCTACTGCATTCCCGAGAATGCTGACAGAGCGTTCGTGCTGGCCAAGCTGAATCAGGCGATCACTTCGTGTCAGGCGGAGAGTTCCCTGAACCAGGTGAAGACCAGAACCACGCGGAACTGGTTCCTTGCCAGTCTTCTCCAGCAGGCGATGCTGCCGCCGTGGGTGTATTTCAGCGAAAACTACGAGTTCAGCTGTCTGTACCGGCCCTTCACGAAGGTCAGCGGCGCCCTGTTCTGCTGGCTGCCGCTTGACGAGAACCGGGTGCTGTTCGTTTTCGGAGATGTTTCCGGACACGACACGCACTCCGCGCTGGCCATGACGGCGGTCCAGTCGTTCCTGTCCCAGATCTTCATGCGGGACAAGGAACGGGCCGCGCATCCCAGCCTGATCGCGTCGGACATCAACGATTTCTTCGGGCCGCATCTGCACAACATCGTCCACATGAGCACGCTGATCGCCTTCGTCGACTTCGGCAGAAACTGCATCCGCTATCAGAACGCCGGTTACATGGATGTCATCTGTCTCAACGCGGAGAACGGGGACGCCGTGAACATCAATCCCCAGGGGCGGGGCAGCGTTCCCATCGGTCTGGTGAAAGACCAGAAATATTCCGAGGCGGACGACGTGGAGTACCGCTTCTCCGACTCCGATGTCTTTCTCTTCTGCTCCGACGGCGTGCTGGGGCTGTCGAAGGACAGGGACGGCAGGAAGTTCATGGATATGGAAATGTGCCGGCGTCTGGCCTCCATGCTCGTGAAGGATTGCCGGCGTGAGGAGCGGTCCATCGCTCTGCCCTTCCGCTGTCTCCATTCTCTGGAACAGTTCGGCTACATGTATCCTCAGGATGATTTTTCTCTGATCCTCGTGCGCAAGCCTCTGCTGAACGAACACGAGTACGTTTTTTCATGCCGGGTGCCCGCCGACAAAGCAGCCGTCGACCGCATTTGCGAAAAAGCGTCCGCCTTCGTCACCCGCTTCTACGGGGACGAATCGCTTTCCGTCAGCACCGAACCGCTTCTCGAGGAATTTCTCGTCAACGTCATCATGCACGGACTGAGCGAGTACGAAAAACTCAACGAATACATGGCCATAAAGTTGTGCGCCTACCGGAACGAACTCAAGGTTATCGTCTGGGATCACGGCAAGGCGTGGAGCGGCGAATTTCTGATGCCCGACAAGGCGGAGCAGTCGCTGGAACAGCTCAACGACGATATGGCCTGTTCCGGCCGCGGCATCCCGATCATCAGCAAGATCGCTTCGAAGATAAGCCGGAAACGGTACTGCGATCTCAATGAGACCGTATTCGTCATTCCCCGCATTCCCAGTGTCTGAGGAGTTCTGTTATGCCTGAAGGGAAAAATGAACAGCTGGCCGGGCAGATCAGGGAACTGCAGCGGGAGATGGCCGACCGTGAAAAGGTTCGGGTCTGGTCGAATTTTCATCTTTGCGCCTGGCAGGTCACGGTGATCGTCTCCCACGGGATCAAGCGTTTTCTCGACATTGTGCTTTCGCTGGCGGCGCTGATCGTGCTGTCGCCGCTTTTCCTTGTGCTGATAATTCTCATCAAGCTCACTTCGCCCGGACCGGTGTTTTTCGTTCAGATCCGCGTCGGTCAGTACGGCCGCAATTTCCGGTTCTACAAATTCCGGAGCATGTATGTGGACGCCGAGGCGCGCAAGAAGGAACTGCTTGCTCAGAACCAGTCCCGGGACGGTGTGATCTTCAAGATGAAAAACGACCCGCGGATCACCCCCGTCGGACGCATCCTGCGGAAGACCAGCATGGATGAACTGCCGCAGTTTCTGAATGTGCTCGTCGGCGACATGAGTCTGGTCGGTCCCCGCCCGCCGGTCCCCTCCGAAGTCGCGGAGTATTCCATCGAAGCGCGCAAACGCCTCAATGTGCGCCCCGGTCTGACCTGTCTGTGGCAGGTTTCCGGACGAAGCGACATCCCGTTCAACGAGCAGTTGAGTCTCGACAAGCAGTACATCAGTTCCCGGGGGCTGAGATCCGACTTGCTGATCCTGCTGCGGACCATCCCCGCGATCATCAGCGGAAGAGGTGCTTACTGAGGTTGCCATGAATGCCTGCATCTACATAGGCCCCCGGAACAACGAGTGGTGCCTGAAGTATTTTCCGCGGCGAAGTCCCGGCGAACTGCCCGTCGCCGGCAAAAGCTGGGTCCGGCACATCGTCGACCAGTGCTCCCGTCTGGAAATGCGGGATGTTTTCGTCGCCGACTGCTACCACCGTCCCGAATTCGACGAGCGGATGGGAACGGGTGATTACTGGTCGCTCAATCTCCACCTTTCCAAATCCGATCCCTGCGGGACGCCCCGGGAATTTCTTGCGCGGCATTCCGGGATACCCGCCGACGATTTGCTGATCTTCTGGGGACTCGTGATGCCCGATGTGTCCGACATGCGGCAGGTTTTGGCCGATGTGCGTGAAGTGAAAGACGATTTCGGACCGCTGACCTCCTGCATCCTCCTGCGGCGTGAAGGCAAACTTTACGAGTGCGTTTGTCCCCTGCTGCGGATCGATTCGCTTCAGGCGTTTTTCGATCTCAATTTCCGGCTTCTCGAGAAACCGGGCATCTACAATCTGCCCGGCTACTCCAACAGCGAGGGATGCTTTTTCGGCATGGATGTGCTCATCCTGCCCGGATGCGAGCTTTCGAAGCCGGTCCTTCTGTCGGACAACATCCGTCTGGAGAGGGGCGTAAGTCTCTCCGGCCAGGTGATCATCGGCAAGAACGTGCTCATCAACGAAGGCACCTCCCTCGAGCACTCCATCGTC
>JAFTDL010000055.1 GCA_017454215.1 Lentisphaeria bacterium
CTCCCTGTGCCAGTAGTAGACGGGCCTGCCGGAAGCGTGGGCCGTACCGAGGATCTCACGGAGCGTTTCACGGTTCTTAAGGACGGCCCCGCGGTCGATACGGGACGCGGCGTGAGGATACTCCTCGTAGAGCAGCAGACCGTCCATGCCGCCCAGAAGCGAGTGGCACGACGCGCAGATCTCGAAACTGTCCACGCGGTACTCGGCGGCTTTCCGCACCACCTTGCGCATATACTCCGGATCCAGTGGCGTCGGATGCATCAGGCTCCAGGTGATCTCCGCTCGGCCGTTCATAAAAAATTCCCTTTCTTTTCTCCTTTCCGCGCCGTTCAGGCCCCGAAAGCCGTTTCGCCGCGCACGAGACAGGCTTTGAGCGCAAGATCCTCGCCCGCAAGGATATTCATATCGGCGAATTTACCCGCTTCGAGGGAACCGGTGCAGCCGTCGAGCCCGATGACCCGGGCCGGATTGAGCGACGTCATGCGCGACGCCTCTTCCAAACTGAAGCCCCATTTGCGGACGAGATTGAAGAAGGCCTTTTTCATGGTGAGGCACGAGCCGACGATGCCGTGGTCGCCGTCCACCGCGCGGCAGACGCTTTCGTTGTCGAGATAATAATAGGTGCCGTCCTCCTGAATGTACTTGTCATTGGGCAGACCCGTGCCCTGCATGGAGTCGGTAATGGCGACGATGCGCTTCGTTCCGGCCAGACGGCAGGCGAGTTTGATCAATTCCGGCGGCACATGGAAGCCGTCGACGATGAGCTCGACGGTCACCCGGTCCTCCATGAGACAGGCGTCGGCGAGGCAATAACGCGTCACGCCCTCGATCACTTCACGGGGCGAGTAGGCGTCGAAGAGGTGGCAGACGTGCGAAAGTCCCGCGTCGACGGCCTTTGCAAACTGTTCCGGAGACGCCCCCGAGTGGCCGATGGAAACCGTAACGCCCGCCTTTTTCAGCAGGGCAATGGCGTGGAGAGCGTTGTCCAGTTCCGGCGCGAGGGTGACGAGCCGGAGCGTGCCGTCGGCCTCGGCAATGGCTTCGCTCACCGCTTCATCGGTGGGCAATGCGAGCATGTCCGCGCCCATGCCGCCGCGGTGTTCGTATTCGAGCCACGGCCCCTCCAGATGGGAGCCCGCGCAGAGGGCATTCCCCGGCCGGGGGCTGCGAACGAGTTCGCGGACGCTGCGAAGGAACTCCAGACGCAGATCCCGCGGACTTGCGCCGAGGGCCGGGGTGAACGCCGTCACGCCATTGGAGGGCTCGAAGGAGGCTATCCCGTTGATGTCCTCTTCGGTCAAAGTTCCGTAAGGTCCCACGCCGTGAAAGTGAATGTCCACGAATCCGGGCACGACGATATCTTCTCCGGGCCGGAACGGCCCCTTTTCCTCGATGGAGGTGATCCGGTTTCCCTCCACGGTCAGGGTTCCCCAGACCGTGCGCTGCGGCAGGACCAGATCGGCGGTGATTATTCTTTTCATGGCAGAGATTCCTTCTATCGTTATTTTTCGGAAAGTTCAGGGGTGATCTCGACGAGGTATGCGCAACTGCCGCCGGGGAGTTTGATCTCCTGTTCCGCGGCGGACGCGGCGCACCACCCGGCCCGGTCGGTCGAACGGAAGCGGACGCCCGCCGGAACAAATCCGGAAACGGTCACTTTCAGCTGTTTCAGCAGAGAATTTCCCACGAGGGAGATGAAGATCTTTCCGTCCGTCCTGTCGCGGAATATCTCGCCCTGAAAACCGGCGGGCGGCGCAAAAGGATGAGGGGCCAGAAAGAGCTCGGCGTTCTCCAGCGGACGGATCAGCGGCAGATAGGCGGCGAACAGCGCCTCGACCTCGGGGGAGTACGGTCCCGGATCGGGCAGTTTCGACGAGCCGCCCAGGGACCAGCTGCCGCCCGAAAGCAGACAGCTTTTCATCAGCGCTTCGACGGTCTCGGGCTTTTCGCAGTAGGCGTGAACGAGAAGCGGCTTTTTCAGACACAGGTATTTCAGCACGAGCGCGGTCCCCGACACGCCCTCGGCCATGATGCCGTCGGCGTATTTGGCGGCGGCGAGGTTGAAGGGGCCGTTGGCCCAGATGCGTTTTTTCAGGGGATGCAGGGCCTTCATCAGCATCTCCGCCCCGTGCCGGTAGCCGCTGCCGGTCATGGCCGCGGGATTTCCCCCCGCCGCGGCGCAGCGGCCGTCGTCGTGGGCGAAGTCGAGGGTGTTGTAGCACAGCTGATCGAGAAAGACGCCGTCTATTTCGGGATAGTTTTCAAGGAAGCGCCCGATCATCTTTCCGACCCAGGCGCTGTAAGCCGAACGGCCGTCGTCGAAGGCGAGGACGCACTCCTTCCACGTGGGCACGTCCCGCCCGTCCTCCTTGCGGGCGACGGCCTCGGGAAAGGCGGCACATATCCACGGCTTGAAGGCGTCGCCGCCGCACTGGATGTACAGCATGGCGGCGATGCCGTGCGCGTGCAGACGGCCGATGTGGGCGTTGATCTTTGCGGGCGTTATCCGGTGAGGCGGCAGTTCGGGATAATCGTGGGAAACGACGCTGATCCACTCCGGCTCCTCGGGCGCATAGTTGCCGTAATGGGGAAAGTGGTTGTGGATCTCGGACCATTTCGCGCCGCGGGAGGAAGCGTCCGCCAGCAGACGCTCCGCCGTGTCGGGATTGGTCATGACGAAGGGCCCGCGGTCGCGCCGGAC
>JAFTDL010000056.1 GCA_017454215.1 Lentisphaeria bacterium
ACCGAACAGACCCGACTTTTCCCGCGTGGAGTCATAGACCAGTTGCACCGGCAGCCGCAGTTCCGGTGAGAAATTGGCCGTCCCGGCAATCTCCGCAACCCGGAAACCGTCTTCCGCAAGCAATGCCTTCCCCGCGGAAACTGGGTTGGAAAGGAAATCAATCGGCCCCGCGCACAGCGACAGGGCCGACAACAGCACAAGGAACGCACACGCTCCTCTCATTGACAATCCTCTTCTTCTGAAATCTCGGGAACTCTTCGGAACCGGGGTCGCAGGGAAAAGGCAATCCCATGGATGCCATACGGCCTTATTATAACACGTTCTTTATCGAATGTCAAGGCCACGTGAGTTTTTTTCGTCAGAATCCTCGTCAAAATTTGGAATATCCCCGATGTGATGCCATATTGTCGAAAGTGATCATCTCTAAAAATGAGCATCCTGTTCACCTTAAACGAAAAGTATGTCGTGAAAAAGGGGGGGGCGTGAAGAGGACGTTTGTTTTTGCCGCAATCGTCAGTCAAATTCTTCTGTCTGCGGAAACGCTTGTCGTCAAGACGAAAGCGCCCAAGAACCGGCAGGCGGTGTTTCAGTACCGGGTGCCGAAGGGATATGACCGGAACCGGAGCGGCTCCTACCGGGTGCTGGTGATTTTCGGCGGCAGAAATACCGACGGCAGGGCCGACGCCTCCGGACGCATGGGATGGGGAAAGTGGTGCGATGACAACGGGATCTTCATCCTTGCGCCCGGCCTGAAAAACGACAACTACTGGCAGCCTGAAGTCTGGTCGGGCAAAGCCCTGCGGAGCGCCCTGTCGCAGTTGAAAAAGAAATACAAAATCTGCACATCGAAACTGTTGTTCTACGGTTATTCCGCCGGCAGTCAGGCCAGCAATCTTTTTCCGGCGTGGCGGCCTTCCCTCTGCCGGGCGTGGGTCAGTCACGCCTGCGGCGTATTCCACACGCCATCGGCAAAAATGAGCGGCGTCCCCGGTCTCGTCACCTGCGGCGACGCCGATCAGGCCCGCTACATCATCAGCCGCAATTTCGTGGAGTCCGCCCGGAGGAAGGGATGCCGCATCATCTGGAAATCCTTTCCCAATCATCCCCACGATGTGCCGCCGGACTCTCTGACACTGGCGAGGGCCTTTCTTCTGTATCATCATCGGCGCTGGAGGGAGGACCTTGCGGCTGGAGCCCTGTTTGCACCTGAAGACTCTCCCGCGGAATTCATCGGCGACGATCAGGATTCCGTCTACTATCCGGCAAATTCTCCGAAAGCGAAAAATGTTCTGCCCGAAGACCGGGTCGAATTGCCGGACAAGACCCTCGCCGATGCATGGGGCAAAAGAGCGCAATGAAGATATTCCCGTTCATCCTGTTTTTCTGTCCTTTGATTCTCTGTGCTGAAGTTCTGCAGATCGACGGCGTGGATTTTTATTACCGGATCCCCCATAATCCCGGCGCGGATCCGAAAATCATGGTCCTTTTCGGCGGCCGGAACTGGCCGGGAGACAAAACGCTGAAAACTTACGCCTTCGACGATCTCGCCGACAAACACAGACTTTTTCTTCTCTCTCCCTCTTTTCGCGACCGCGATTACTGGAATCCCGAACTTTGGTCGGGAAAACTCCTGAAAAAAGTGATTGCCCGACTTGAAAAGCATTACCGTCTGGGGTCGCCCCGGATCTTCCTCTACGGCTACTCTGCGGGCGGCCAATGCGCGGCGCTTTTTTACCAGTGGATGCCGGAACGGATCGCCGCCTGGGGCGTTCACGCCTGCGGTGTCTATCCTGAAGAAATCAAAAATTTTCAGGCTCCCGCCCTGATCACTTGCGGTACGGAAGACCGTGAGCGCTTTCAGATCAGCCGCCAGTTCGTTTACCGTTACCGTGAGCCCGGCGGCCGCCTCCTGTGGAAGTATTTTCCCGATGCCGGACATGAACTGTCTTCCCGTGCTCTGGAAATCGCGAAAGTCTGGTTCGACGATCTTCTTTCCGGGAAAAAAGCTCTTCTGTCCGGGGAAGACGACACGCAAAGAATCGGCGGGGAAATCGATGCCGACTTCCGTAATCCGCTGTATTCCGGGAAGTTGAAGGAATTGTGGCTCGAATGATGGAATTCACTTTTGACGGCCTCGTCCGTCACGGTTTCGGTTTTTACAATCCCAATCACGCCGCCGCTTTCATCTGCCTGCTCTTTCCCTTTCTCTGGGGCTGGAAAAAGTACGGGGCTCTCGGTTGGACGGCAACCATTCTGCTGACGTTCCCTCTCGTTTTGACCTATTCAAGAACAGGTGCTCTCGTGCTTATCTTTGAACTGGTCGCCTACTTTTTTCTTACCCGAAACAAAAATTGGAAACTGATCGCCGCTGTTGCCGGAGGATCGCTGTTCATTCTGGCCGCGGGGGGAGTCTTTGCGAGATTCGCCATTGACGGAGCCGTTGTCAACCGGCCGGAGATCTGGCTTGCCGGATTGAAGCTCTATGCGAAAAATCCCCTTGGCGTCGGGATCGGCAACTCCGGTCTGGTCGTTTCAAATCTCATGCTGGAGAACATTCAGTGCCGGACATTGGTCAATTCCCATCTGACACTCCTTGCCGAATGCGGTTTGTTCGCGGGGCTGCTGTGGTTCGGCGCGATTTTTTACGCCCTCCTGCACGGTAGGAACAAATCGCGGACATGGTGCGCATTTGCCGGATTATGTCTTTCTGCGACATGTTCCAGCGTTTTCGACTGGGATCTGCTGACTGATTTCAGGACCCTGGGCGGACTGCCACTGCCGAACTTCATTCTTTCCTGGATGCTGCTGCTCGTTTTTCTTGCAATGATGATCTATCTGATTCGGGGGAGAATATGCATCAAACAGTGCTGCATTGCCGCCGTTATGACGATTTTGACCGTGACAGCCCCATTTTCTCTTTGGAATCCCCGAACACCGAAAGTAGACGACAACATCATTTATACCGCCGCGAATGCCCCGCTGATCCTTTACGACGAGCAATGGACCATGAAGACCATCTTGCCCTATTGTGGAAAATTCTTCAGGCTCCCGATGCACCCGGGATTTGTGGCGGGAAAGGCAGAAATCCTGATGCTCTTTGGTAATGCATCGGAATACGCCAGCCGGTTCCCCGAAAGCCGTATCATCTATGTCCATCCTCCCGAAATTTTCACGCCGCCCGCAAACACGGTCCGGATCGTTCCCACCCCGCACGATGACCGGGAGTTTTCCTGCGGAACCCGGCGGCGGTGAAACGACATGTCTTCCGGACTTTGGACGGCACTGCCAAAACTCCCGACTCGTCTTTGCGCGCCTTGCAAAAGAGCGAATTTGTCGCTTTTTCGGGGTGTACCACAGGGGGTACGCCCCTCAAAATCGTCTGCATCGCCGTATTTGCAATGCATCGCAAATCCTTCGTCGTTACTTTTGGCAGTGCCGTCTTTGTTGATCGGCTGACATCATCATGAAACCGATGGAGTGAAAAGCCGCGGGTTTCGTCCGTTGCGCACGAAGATTCTGACGAAAAAACGGCGGGGGGTGCCGCCGGGACCTTTGATTTTTGACGCGCAAGAGAGTATATTATAGGTGTGGAGTTGTTTTGTTTCAACCGTCTCACAGCGGAGTCGCAGCAGATAATGAAAACATTCGAAGAATTGTTCGCGGAACTGACCGCGAAAGCGCAAGCCGGGGATCCCGCTTCCGGGACCGTCGCTGAACTGGCCAAAGGCACCCACTTCATCGGCAAGAAGATCGCCGAGGAGGCCGGCGAGGTCTGGATCGCCGCGGAATACGAAGGGAAAGACCGCACGGCGGAGGAAATATCCCAACTGCTCTATCACCTTCAGGTCATGATGATCGACCGCGGCCTGAAACTCGAGGATGTCTACAAGTATCTATGAAGAATCCATCCGCACTCAAGATCGCGATTCCCAACAAGGGCGCCCTTTCGGAGGGAGCCGTCAAACTGCTGCTGGCCGCCGGATACAGCTGCGGCCGCACCGGCAGGGAATTGATCGTCAGCGATTTCGACAACAACGTCGATTTCGTCTTTCTCCGCCCCCGGGACATCGCGCTCTACGTGGGACGCGGCATCATCGACGCGGGCATCACCGGCAGGGACCTTGCCGCCGACAGCGGCGCGGAGGTGAGCGAACTACTGGCGCTGGGCTTCGGCAAGTCCCGCTTCTGCTTCGCTTCTCCCCGGGGAACGGTCAAAACCGTGTCCGAACTTGACGGCAAGCGCATCGCCACGAGCTATCCGGAACTCCTGCGCAGAAATCTGGAAGCAAGGAAGATGAACTGCTCCGTCGTCCGGCTCGACGGCGCGGTGGAGATATCTGTGCGGCTGGGCGTGGCCGACGCCATCGCCGACGTGGTCGAATCGGGCTCCACCCTGCGCGAGGCCGGGCTGGAGATCATCGGAGAGCCCATGCTTTTCTCGGAAGCCATCCTCATCGGCGCGGGAAACGACATCGCGTCGCATCCCGACATCCTGCGGCTCATCGGACGCATCCAGGGCATTCAGCTGGCGGCAAGCTACGTCATCATCGAATACGATATCGAGCGCGGAAAACTCGACGCCTGCTGCAAGGTCACGCCGGGCTTGGAGTCGCCCACCATTTCGCCCCTCTCGAATCCCGACTGGGTCGCGGTCAAGGCCATGGCTCCCCGCAAGGACTGCAACCGCATGATGGACGAACTCCACGCCCTCGGCGCAAAAGCCGTCATCGTTACGGAGATATGCTCCTGCCGCCTGTAAAACAACTGTCTGAGGAAAAAGAGAATGCAGAAAACGATCCTTGAACGCGCAAGAGAAGTTTTTGACATAGAGATCGACGGCGTCCGGACCCTGCGCGACGAGCTGGGCGAAAGTTTCGAGACGCTGGTCGGACGCTGCGCCCAAACCATCGAAAACGGCGGAAAACTGGTCGTCACCGGCATCGGCAAGTCGGGCTACATCGGCAAGAAGATGGCCGCGACCCTGTCCAGCGTCGGCAGTCCCGCCGTGTTCATGCACCCGGTGGAGGCCCGCCACGGAGACCTGGGCATGATCCAGAAGAACGATCTGCTCATCGCCCTGAGCTACAGCGGCGAGACCGAGGAGCTGCTGGCCGTGCTGACTCCTGCGAAGCGCCTCGGCGTGGAACTGGTCTCCATCACCGGCAACGGCGAATCCACGCTGGCCAAAATGAGCGACCTCGTGGTGAAGATGCCGGTGCCCCGCGAAGCCTGCCCCTTCAATCTGGCCCCGACGACGACAACGACCGCCCTGCTGGTGCTGGGCGACGCGCTGGCTCTCGTGCTGCTGGATCTGCACGGCTTCACCAAGTCGGACTACGGCCGTCTGCATCCCGGCGGCGCCATCGGCAGAATGGTCACCATGCGGGCGCAGGATCTGATGCGCAAACTCGAAAACTCCGCCCTCGTGCGGCCTCAGAGCACCGTCAGGGAAACCATCTACGCCATGAGCCACGCCCGCTGCGGATCGGCGATCATCACCGATGAAAACGGCCGTCTGCTGGGCATTTTCACCGACGGCGACTTCCGCCGTCTCGCGGAACGCGAAGAAAAGGTCCTCGAACTGGTCATGGCCGACGTCATGACGAAAAATCCCGTCTCGGTCCGCACCGACGCGCTGGCCGTCGAGGTCATCAAGGTCCTCGAACAGCGGCACATCGACGACATCGTCGTCACCGACGAAAACGGCAGGGTTGCCGGCTTCATCGACGTGCAGGATCTGCCCGGGCTCAAAATCATGTAACGATCACAGGAGAGCGCGCCCCGTTATGAAAAAGATCATTCTCCTCCTGACCGGCTGCCTCGCGGCCGCCGTTTTCGCCTCGCAGGACGCGGAGGCGACCAAAGTCTACGACGAAGCCTACAAGGCCTATCAGGCCGGGAGTTACTACAAGGCCGCCAATCTTTTCGAAGACGCCCGCATTCTGGCAAAGAGCCCCACCATCAAGGCCAACAGCCTGCGGGCCCAGGTGGGCGCGTGGCGGATGTGCGAAATGCCCTACCGGGAATACAAGGCCATCGAGGCACTGCTCACGGGCTATCCCGAATTCGCCAATTTCAAGGAGCTGGTGACGAGAGAATACGAGATCGGCACCGCCTACTACAAGGGCAAGCGCGAACCGGCCTACTGGCATCTGCGCTGGATCCCCTGGCTCACCGACGACAACAAGTGCGCCGAGATCTACACGCAGGCCCTGAAACGCGCGCCGTTTTCGCCGCAGGCTCCCTCGGCGCGTCTGCGTCTGGCCCATTTTCTCGACGAACGGGGGAAAAGCAGGGAATCCATCGAACAGCTGCGCGCCATCGTGAAGGACTATCCGGATTCCCGCGAATACCGCTACGCCCTGCTGGCGCTGGCCAACGGACTGTTCATTCAGGCCGAACGGGGCGACGGCGACGGCCGGTACGTCAACGAAGCCCGCGACGCCCTCGAACTCTACCGGCGCAAATACCCGGATTCCTCCGAAATGGAATGGGTCACCCGCCATCTGGCCGTCTGCAAGGACATTCAGGCTCAGCGCTACTACGACATGGCCTGCTATTACGACAGGAACGGCAAGCAGGACGCCGCCCGGCGTTATCTGGCCATCGTGCTGCGCGACTATCCCGACAGTCTCTCCGCGCCGCAGGCCGAAAAGATGCTCCTGACCCTTGACAGCACCTTCATTCCCGGCGACTTCGTTCCGGAACCCGATGCCCGTCTGCCCCGGCTGCGCGCCTATGAGATCCCCGCCGAAGCGCCCCGGGTGCTCATCACCCCGGGACGGGGCAAAAACCACTACCTCGTGCCTGTGCCGGACTATTCGCACAGCAAAGACCAGACACAGGAGACGAAAAAATGATGAAAAAAAACTTGACGTTTCTGCCGCTTGTTCTGCTGCTGACTCTTCTTTCGGGATGCGGCTACCGCATCGGCTATCTGGGACATCCCCAGCTCAGGAGCGTGGCCATCGCTCCCGTGGTCAACGATACTCTGGCCTACAACGTGGCTTCTCAGATGCGCAGTCTGCTCAGCGAGTGCTTCCAGACCGACGGCACGATGAAGCTCGAAAGCGTGAAGAAGGCCGACTGCATCGTTTACGCGCGGGTCACGTCCATATCGTTCAGCGAACTCTCGTGGAGCTCCACAAAGAACGACACGAACATACCCAACCAGTGGCGGGTCCAGCTCAGCGCGGAATTTTCCGTCGTTCTGCCCGGCCGGGCCGAACCGCTGCTCAAAAACGTGAAAGCTTCGGGAAACGCCGAATTCATGAGCGGTCCGGATATCGAGATCAGCCGCAACTACGCCATCAGACAGGCCTGCTTCGTGGCGGCTAAAGACATCGTCTCGAAGGTGACGGAAGCCTGGTGAAAAGGAGTCCGGGGCATGCTGCTGAGTATCGCGAAAAAAGGACAGTCCCTTTTTCTGCTGTCTTTTGCGCTGTTCGCCCTCGGCGGGACTTTGCTTCTCAAACTGCCGGGCATGACTTTTCACGGCAATCTCGCGTGGATCGACGCCTTTTTCATCGCCATGAGCAGCACGTGCATCACGGGACTGGCGACGGTCCCCGTGACGGAATTCACGCTTCTCGGGCAGATCGTCATAGTCGCGCTCATCCAGATCGGCGGCATCGGCATCATGACTTTGAGCGCGTCGATCCTGCTGTCTCTGGGCAAGGGACTTTCGTTCAGCGACACCCTGCTGATCTCGTCCCTCAACGACAACTTTTCCCTGCGGGGCACCGAGGGTCTGACCCGGACGGTGGTCAAGTACAGCCTGCTCACTGAAGGCGCGGGCGCAGTCCTCATCTACGCGGGCAGTCTGCTCAAGGGCGACGACTGGCTGTCCTCTCTGTGGAACGCGGTCTTCCTGGCCGTTTCCAGTTTCTGCAACGCGGGCATGGCCCCCTACGGAGACAGCATGGCCTCGCAGCACGTCCTGAGCCGCATCGGCTGCGCCGGACTGATCGTTTTCGGCGGACTGGGTGTCTACGTCATCTACGATCTGCTGCAGGTGGTGAAAAAACGCCGCCTTTCCATGCGGATCCACTCGAAAGTCGTTCTTTTCACCACGGTGTTCCTGCTCATCGCCGGAACGGTGATGCTCAAGTGCGCGGGGCTTCAGGGCGGCGCGGCTCTTTCGTGGGCCGACGCGGCGTTTCTCTCGGTCTCGTGCCGCACGGCGGGTTTTTCCACCTTCGAAACGGGCACGCTCTCGGATACGGGACTGCTCACGGTGATGATCCTCATGCTGATCGGCGCTTCGCCCGGCTCCACGGGCGGCGGCATGAAAACCAGCACCGTGGCCGTGGCGGCCGCCGCCATCTGGAACACCTTTCTGGGCAACACCGAGGTGCTGATGTACAAGCGCATGATCCCGGGGGCCAACGTGCTGCGGGCCTTTTCGATCATCGTCATATTTTTGCTGATGACCTACACTGCCAGCGTGACGATGCAGGCCCTCGCGCCCGAAACGGACATGACCGCCATCATTTTCGAATCGATCTCCGCGCTGACCACCACGGGACTGTCGCTGAACGGCACGACGGCGACTCTGCACGCTCCGGCAAAATTCGCGCTGGCGCTCTTCATGTACATCGGCAGGATGGGACCCTTCACCATCATGCTCTTTCTGCTCTCGCGCGAAAAACGCGGGCAGCTCAAATACCCTCAGGAACGCATCATAATCGGGTAACATCATGGCAAGAAACAACTATGCGATCTTCGGTCTCGGCTCCTTCGGTTCGAAACTGGCCCTCGAGCTGAGCAAGGCGGGCAACAACGTGCTGGTCTGCGACCTCAATCCCCTGCGCGTGGAGGAACTGCGCGACAAAGTGACTCAGGCGGTCATCGCCGACGTCAGCAACGAGGACGCGATCAAGGAGCTGAACGTCGCCAAATTCGACGCGGTGATACTGGGCATGAGTTCCTTCTTCGAGAAGCAGATCCTCGCCCTCACGCTCATCAAACAGGAGGGCGTCCGCCGGGTGCTGGCCAAGGCCAACACGGCGATCCAGGAAAAGATCCTCTACCGCCTCGGCGCGGACGAGGTCATCCAGCCGGAACAGGACGTGGCCTACCGCCTGTCGCGGCGGCTTTCGCTGTCGAACATCGCCGACATGTTCGAATTCAAGGGTTCGGCCATCGCCGAAGTCACCGTGCCGGGCCATCTGGGCGGCAGGACGCTCCGTGAACTGGATCTGCGGGGCAGGCATCAGGTGACGGTGCTTCTGCTGCGCAAGCCCGGATGCACCGAGGAGATCCCCCCCGGTCCGACAACACTGATCGAACGCGGCGACCAGCTGACCGTTTTCGGCAGCCAGCAGTCGATCATACAACTCTTCAAGGAGGAATGAATCATGAACAACTGTATTTTCTGCAAGATCATCGCAGGGGAGATCCCCGCCGTCAAGATCTATGAGGACGATCTGGTGCTGGCGTTTCTGGACATCTCGCCCATCAATTTCGGCCACACGCTGGTGATCCCCAGGGAGCATCACGAATCCAGCTCGACGATCCCCGAGGCCACGGCGGGCAGGATGTTCCGCGTGGGCAGCCGCATCGGCATCGCCCTCAAGCGCAAATTCGATTACGACGCCTTCAATCTGCATCTGGCCGACGGCGCCGCGGCCGGACAGGTGGTCATGCACGCCCATCTGCACGTGGTGCCCCGGGGCGTTGAGGACGGCTTCCGCTGGAACTGGCGTCAGCTCAAGTACGGCGAAGGCGAAATGCAGGAGTTCGCGCGGAAACTTTCGGAAAAACTGGCTTCCGACCTCGCTGAAAGGACCGCAAAATGAGAGAACCGTTCCGACTTCTGTGCCTTGCCGCGGCGTTTCTGCTGTTCTTCAGAACGGCGGCGGGAGAGGTCGAGGCTCTGGCCCGGGAACTGGACGACATCGAGCGGAATTTCTGGACCGCCGCCGCCCTGCCCCACGACAGTCTCGTGCGGCAGGAGGTCACGAGCAGGCTCGCGTCGTTCTACGCAAGAGTTTCGACTTTGCAGAAAAAGGTCCGCGAGCAGGGGATCAAGGGACCGAATCTCA
>JAFTDL010000057.1 GCA_017454215.1 Lentisphaeria bacterium
AACTTTTTTTCCCGGGAAAAAAAGTTTTCTCTTCCCCCCGGGATCTTCTCTACTTTTCAACGATGAAGTTGGCGATGCGCAGGGCGCGGAGCACGCCGTCGAAGCGGAAACCGGTATTGGGCGAGGTCGTTTTGGGCTCGTCTTTCGCGAGGGAGTTCCATCCGGCGGGGCGGGTTTTTTCGGGAACGCCGCCGATGCAGAGGACCCAGCCGTCTCCGGGGACGGTCCCGGACGCGGGGACCGAGGCGATCTCCGTGCCGTCGAGAAAGACGCGCAGCCGGGTCAGGTCATAGCAGAGCCGCAGGGTGTAGAACCTGTTCTTTTCGATGACCTTTTCCGCCCGCCATTCAAAATTTCCCTTCGCGGTGACGATCGCGCCCGAGAGGCGGCCGTCTCTGACGCGGACGGGAAGTTTTCCGCCCAGCACGTCCAGCAGGACCTGATCTTCGACCGAGGAGAAACTTGCCTCAAGTTCGAGGTCGAAGGCGCTGCGCGAGAAGAGGGGCTGACAGAGCAGCAGTCCGCAGCCGGGCTTGAAATCCAGGAGCCAGCGGCCGTTTTCCCGGCGCCAGCGGGGCGGCAGGAGGATATTCCAGCCGGGTGCGCTGTGGGTGCGGTAGTCGAAGCCGCCCGCCATGGCGTCCTCGTCGCGGACCCCGGTATCGGCCGGCAGAACGTCGCCGCAGCGCGGAGAGAATTCGAAACTCACGTTCCGCAGACGGGCTTCGGGAACGTCGATGACCTTGACTTTTTCGTCCAGCAGGTCGAAAACGGGCAGTTTCACCGGCTTGCCGGGATCGTGGGCGGCCATGAAAGGAAGTCCGCGGTAGACTCTTCCCGCCTCCGTGACGATGCGCAGACTGTAAACGGTGTTGACCCCGGGACGCTTCGGCGCGGCAAGATCGAAGGCGAACTCCTTTTCGTTGAGGGGCATGGGCATTTCGACCTGTTCCGTGCAGTGTTCGACGTTCATCGAAACGCCGCTGTCGCCGACGAAGCGGAGCCGGCCCTGCGCGAGAACGTCCCTGACGGCGACTTCAACGGTCTGTTTCCGGGAAGTGATCTTGAGAACGGCGTCGGGCGTGGCGAAAAAGAAGAAATCCCTGATATTGCATCCGCCGCCGATCCTGCCTGAAATGACGTTTTTCCGCGGCTGCTCCGGCTTCATGCCGGTGAGGCTGTAGGTATGGGGCGTGCGCAGACGGATCCCGCCCGCGGCGGCAGTGAGCGTCACGGTATCCCCGGCGAAACCGCCGGTGACCGGAGTGCTGCGCATCCAGCGGAGCATGACCATCCCCGGCGGCGGAACGAATTCCTTTTTCGGATCGGCGGCGGTCAGGACGTTCTCGTCGGCCAGCAGCTCCACGGACATGATCTTTTCCGGCAGGGACGCCCGGCCCCGCACCCGGACCGTCCTGCCCTCAAAGCCGCTCTCCGACCGGACGCTTTCGGGATCCGGAAGGTCGCGGAGAGGGATCTTGACATAGCATTGCCTTATATTGGGCGCTCCGGTCAGGCGGATGTGCGGCAGTCCCGCGCGGAGAACGCGTTTCTTCCCGCGCCAGAGGATCTCCAGCTCGGGCACGAGATACCGGTAAGACGCAAAGGCCGCCGCGGGTTCGAGACGGGAGAACTCCTCGATTTTTTCGTGCGAAAACGTCTGCTGCGGATAGCTTTTCACGACCTTGCCGTCGGGAGAGACGAGGCGCAGGGTGATCCTGCTGGGAGAGGCCTCCTTCTCGGGCAGGGCCAGCAGTTCGACGGGAATGGGCGCGGCAAGATCGTTCTCCTGACGGAACGACAGAATGACATTGGGGAACTTCTTTTCCACGTCGGCGACGGGGAGCCCCCGGACGGCGTTCACCACCCGCACGTTGGTGAGCGCGTGGGAGACCAGAGGTTCCATGTGGGTGTTTTCGTTGATCTCGTTCCATTCGGGCATGACGATGAAGTCGCAGTTCGCCCCGAGGGCGGCGGTCAGGCTTTTGCGCAGGCTTGCCGTTCCCTCGTCATCCACGTTGCTGACGAGGCGGCGGGTCTGGATGTATCCCCGGTGGGCGCTCAGGCCCAGCAGTTTTTTGCCGTCGTATTTCTCTTCGGCCAGGACCGACACGAAAACGGGAATGATGTAATTTCCGTAAGCCTCGGCGTTGAAGACGTTCTCGGGGAACCCCGCCCGGGGAGCGTTGAGATGGTTCGAGGCCGAAAAATTGATGCCGTCGGCGACATCCAGATAGGCGCGGATCTTCTTTTTCATTTCCTCGGTGAAAGCGGCCCGCGGCCTGCCGCCGGTCTTGCGGAAGTGGCTGGCCATGGTGTAGCCGATGCCCCGCAGTTCGACGGTGAACAGCACCTTTTTGCCGTAGCGCGCGCGGTAAGGCGGCAGGATCTTCTTCCACCGTTCGGGCGAAAGGGCGTCCCCCTGATAGGAGCCGATGACCAACGCCCCCCTGTGTTTGAAGACCGCGGGCGATTTGAGCGTGGCGTCGATGGCGGGAAACAACACCTTGTACATCTCGAGTCTGGCCCCGGGGACCTCCATGAAAACGCAGTTTTTCATTCCCGCAGTCTCGGCGGCGTGGATGGGGCGCATGTAGCGCACGGGTCGGATACTGTAAAAAATGCCCAGTCCGTCGGTGAAGAGCCGGGCGACTTCGAGCTGCTTCCGGAAACTTCCGACCGTGTTCTGCTTGTCGTATTCCGGCAGGGGCACGTCGGCCAGTTCGCGGTTGAAAAACAGCGGACGGTCGACGAAATTCCCCGTCCCCGCGGAATAGACCGAAAGATAATTCTTCACCAGATCGTATTTGCTCTGGATCCGGGGAAAGATGACGGTCCGCTCGAACACCCGCCGCCGCCGGACCGACATGTCCGGACGGTACACTTCGCCGGCGGCGAAAAAAATGCTGTCGAACTTCATCGAGACCGGCTTGCCGCTGTAACGGGCCCTGCTGTTGAAATAAATGCGCATTTCGCGCAGTTCCTCGGGGACGGCGGAGAAGGAGAGCACGAAACGGTCGCCCTTTCTTTCCGACTTTCTGACCGTGACGCGGGTCCTGCCGCGCAGAGAGAGCGAAAGGTCGTCGGCTTCGAAGCCGCTGCCCCTGACGCACAGCTGCGCCGCGCCTGCGGGAACTTCGGACGAGGTGATTTTGCGCACCAGCGCCGCGCCGCCGTTTTTCGGCGTCCCGGTCAGAACGCCGTCCCTGAAGGAACTCTTTTCGGTGTAAAAGACCCGCCAGCCCACGGGAGAAAGAACTCCGTCGGAAGCGGACACGGCGAGAACCGTGAAAGCCGACAACAGGAAAAGACGTTTCATTCTGCGCTTGCCCCCCTCTGAAAAACTACTTGTAGCCGTTGTTGCCGTCCTTGCGCGGATCGAACTTGGCAAGTGTCGGCATTTCTCCGGAAATGATCTCGCCGCCCGAAAAGGTCTCCGCATGCCCGTCCACGTGGGCGATGTTGACGGCGTTTTCGCTCTGGTGGCGCATCCTGAGCCGCGGCGTGGCGTACTTGATCGAGTAATTGCTGCGGTCGATCGCGTAGTACGTGGCGTCGGCGAAGGCGACGTACTTCGACGCCGATTTGAGATGGGTTATCTTGTGGGGGACGGCCATGGTCCCCATGACGGTGGTGCTGTGGCCGTAGCTGTAATACCGCTCGGGGGTCCCGTCCAGTTCGGCGCCGTCCTTTTTGGCGTTGGCGACGCTGGAGGCCTCGGGACAGCCGTTGACGCCGTTGCCCGCTTTCCACACGGCGGCCTTGGTCCCCGGGGAGATCATGTGCCGGGTGACGGAGCGCTCGTCGCACCAGATCAGCGTCGTGCCCGTACCGCTGGCCCGGCCGACGTACTGGGGGATCAGAAAGTCTTCGTAGTTCTGCGAATAGACGGAAACGAGAAATCCCCATTGCTTGAGATTCGATATGCAGGTGCTCTGCCGCGCCCGCGCCCGTGCCTGCTGCAGTGCGGGCATGAGCATGGCCGCCAGAATGGCGATGATGGCGATCACCACCAGCAGTTCTATCAGCGTGAAACGGCCCTCCGTTTCACGCGCCGGATACGGGTGAGGTGCGGGGTTCGGGGTGGATCTTTCCGGATCGCGTTTCGGCATGATGTTTTCTCCTTTCGTTGGTCGTGCGGATATGTTTACGGTTCGATGCAGATCTTGCGTGAGACGGGTTCCTCGCCGGAGTGGAACCATGCGGCGACGGTATCGGCCGCGATCTCGGCGACTCTTTTACGCCGCGTTCCCGGCCTTATCAGATGACAGGGCACGCCTTCGGGTATCGCCGCGCCCTCCCGATCGTAGATCAGGGGATTTCTGATGAGTTTCCCCAGATGGAGATATTCGGCAACACCGGCGCAGACGATCAGCGTGCCGGGATCGCCGAGGATCTCCGGCTCGGGATCGCATTTCCCGGCCAGCCAGATGTAGTCGCAGGCAAAGGGATAGCGGCACAGGACCCGCTTCCGGTGGATGCGCGTGAGAACGTAACACGTCCGGTATTCGGGGTGCGCGGCGAGGATGCCGTCGAGCCACGGATACCGTCCGGCGGAAAAAACGCAGTGACAGTCGAACCCGCAGGGATAGCCCAGGATCATGTAGGGCAGTCCGGACTCCATGATCCGGCGCGTCACCCCGTCGTAATCGCCGGGCACGATGTTGGAAATGACCGCCCCGGCCAGTCCGCCGCGGATGATGCGGTCCAGCCGCGCCAGCTGTTCGGCGCTGTCGCGGCAGGGCACGAACAGAACTTCGATGTCACGGGCGTTGAGCGCCAGCGTCAGCACGGGAAAGAGTTCGTTGAAGTAGGCATAACTGCCCGAACACAGGTCGGTGTCCTCCATGTGCATGACCACCGCCGCCACGGGAGGCCGCCCCAGCGACATGGACCGCGCCAGACTGTTGGGAACGTAGCCCATCTTCTCGGCCGTCTCCCGGATCTTTTTCCGGCACGGCTCCGCACACCCGATCCGCCCCTCCTTGCCGTTCAGCACCACCGAGACCAGCGCGGATGAAACGCCGCACGCCGCCGCCACATCCCGCAGTGTCGCCCGTTTCGTCATGTGATGATCGCCCTTTCCGTTTCATTAACCGCTTAATAAATTTAGCACACAATCCGGAAAATGCAAATCCCGTGCGGAAAATGCGGGGCCGCTGCCCCGGAGGGGTCAGACGGTGCGGATCTTGAGATGGGCGCCGTTGTCGTGGACGATGCGTTTGCCGGACTTGCGGGCGGCGTCGGCGGCAGAAATGGCTTCGAGCAGTTTCGCGCCGCCGATGGTCAGGCACTCGTCCTCGATCTTGCGTCCCAGTTCGGCGGAGGCCTGTTCGGGCCAGCCCATGACGCAGAGTTCGATCTCCTTGCGCTGGCTGGTCTGGACGATCTCCTGAGGAAGATCGGTGAAACTCTCCCGCAGCTGGTAACTGTCGGGATCCTGACGCAGGCCCTCGGCGATCCCGGGCGCGTCCAGCCGGATTTTATCCTTGCGCACGACTTCGGGACACCAGTGGAGCATGAGAGAAGTCTCCGCCTTGGCCGCGTGATAGTCGCGTTCGTCGAACAGCCGGGTCCAGGTGGGCGAAAAATCCCAGATCTGGGTCAGCAGGATCATGGCGTCGGACAGAGCCGGATTGAGCCACTTCAGGATCCGCAGGGCCTCCTTGAGCTGAAGGAGGCTCTCGCTGCCGCCGTGTCCGGGGATGATGATGAAGTTGCGGAACCCCTGCAGATGCAGGGACTCGATGATCTCTCCCACCAGATTGCAGAAGGTCGTGGGCTTGACGTTGATCGTGCCGGGAAACATGCCGCCCGAAAAGGTGTAGTTCAGCGTGGGAGCGATGAGGCAGTCCAGTTTCTCCGCCAGTCCGGCGCTGATGTATTCGGCGTTGCGCACGTCGGTGTCCAGCGGCAGGTGCGCGCCGTGCTGTTCGCTCAGGCCGTAGGGAATGATGACGGTCTGTTTCTTCTCGAGATACGCGCGCACTTCCGGAAAAGTGCAATCCAGCATTTTGTGATGGACAAGAGGCATTTTTTCACCTTTCGTTTGTATTTTTTTCCGCTGCGCCGCCGGAGGGTCTCCAGTTCCGGCGCAGACGCTGACATGACAGACAACCGGGGGAGTCGCACAGCATGATGAAGGGATCTTCCGCGGCGAGACGGGAACCGATCCTGTCAAGTTCTTCCAGATCCATGACCATGATCTTTCCGTTGCCGAGGGAACTTTTTCCGATCCGCAGTCCCGCGGCGCGGGCGGCGCGGAAGAATTTCATGCTGTTCTCATCGCCTTCGTAAAAATCCCTGTGACCGGGCAGATTGCGGGGCATGGCGACCGTGCGGCGGACGCCGTTCTCCTTCACGCGGCACAGCGTATCGCCCACGCCGGGCAGGCCGAGCCGGTCCTCCAGCGCGTGCAGAAACGTAGTGGCGTCCAGACCGCTGCCGAAATGGACGATTTTTCCCTTCCCGGCCAGCGCGAAGGCGAGGGGACTGGTTTGCCCCGCGGGAGGATCCTGCGGCGCGTGAGAAGCCAGCGCGGCGGAGGCGTCCCTGCCGAAGCCGCACCAGCTGTGGGTGATGTGCCGGCTGCGGGGATATCCTTTGGAAGCCATGTATTTGGGGAGAGCCCCCGTGACGATGCATTCGGGATCCGCCATGTCCATCGGGCGGAACCACGAGAGGCGGTTGGGTTCTTCGAGAAAAACGAAGGGCGACGTGAAGGCGGCGAAGAGCACCGTTCCCTCCGGTCCGACGGCGGCGCGGAAAGCCTCTTCCACGGTTTCAAGGCCGTTCTCGAACTTGCCGAACGGGGCAAGCGAAGAGTGGACCAGCAGAAAATCCCCCTCGGCCACTCCGGCTTCGCGCAGGGCCCGGACGATCTCCTGACAGGTGATCCCGGCAAAGCCGCCGAGCGAAACGTAACCGTACCGGGCAAGATAAAGCACGGCGCGCACCAGTTGACCGATCTCCTTCTCGGGAATGAGGCGGCACATTTCGTGTTCGCTCATTCTTACCAGTGCGGCGAGAGTCCTGACGCCGTCCATGTCGGCCAGGATCGCCGCAAGGGGACCGTAGAGGACGCTGCCCGGCAGGAGAACGCGCTCTTCAAACGGCGCCTTGGCAAGATCGAAGGGGAAGCCCGTGGTCAGGCGCGAAGGGACGATCTTTTCGGCGTAATCCCGCCACGGGGAACGGGGGATGTCGTCCGGCGTCTCGACCGGCGTTTCGGGACAGGCTTTTTCGACCTGTTCCCAGCGGGCGCGGACGGCTTCCTCGGGAAAGATCCGCGTGAAATTCATCATGTCGCGGCGCAGGATCGTGCGGCGGCAGGCCAGATGCTCCCTGACCGATCCGACCGCGCGGGCGGATTCTCTTTTCAGTATCTCCGATGCGTCGGATGCCGCCGCATCGAGCATATCCTCCGAGGGCGAGAGGACCGCCGAGATCAGCGCCGTGTTCAGAGCGCAGGCCTTGCGCAGGGCTTCCGGCTCGATGTAGTCCATGGTCTGGGCCGAATTGTGGTAGATGCCTTCGCCCTTTCTGATGGGCCAGAAGGTGGCTACGCCCGTGGTGCTGTCGCTGAGAAACATGTCGTCGTCGTAGGGGCACGGGGAGGCGTCCTCCACCGAAACGCGGGGAAAACCGGCCATGCCGTCCAGTTCGGACGCCATGCGGTGCAGCAGATAATTGCCGAAGAACGGCGTTCCCGGCGCGGCGCAGCGCAAACCGATGTCCCAGTCGTTGCGGACGCACATGGCGTCGTAATCGCAGGCGCCGACGACCTCGGAGGCGAGATTTCCGTCCCCCCGGCGCACGGCGTAGGCGGCAAATCCGTAATGCTCCATGCCGAAGAGCAGGCGCAGGGAGAACTCATGTTTCTCTTCGCGCATGATCTGCCGCGCCGTTTCGAGGGCGCAGGCGACGCCCGAGGAGTTGTCGTTGGCCATGGGCTCGTACAGATGGGCATAGATCCACAGCTCTTCTTTTCTGCGGCCGGGGATCAGTCCGGTGACGAGGTCGAGCTGCGAGACGTGCCGCCGCCCGTCGGAGAGGACGCGCACCCGCACTTCGCCCAGACTTGCGGCCCGGCGCAGACGCGCCCCCGTTTCGGGCGAAATGGAGAAGGCGATGAATTCCCGGTCGCCGGCGTTGACGTGCCAGTTGTCGTGTTCGGTGAAGGCCGTGTTCCACAGCACGCCCTGCGGCGCGTCGGAGGGGTTGAACGAAAAATCGCTGACGACGCCGCGGGCGCCCAGATCGAGCAGATACGGCAGGGCGCGGCAGCGGCAGTCCTGATCCAGAGGAGTCAGCACGAGGGCGTCGGAACAGTCGGACCCGGCCAGCACCTGTTCGTAACTCAGGATCCGCAGGACCTCGCCCCCCGGCGCCGCGGCGCAGGAGCCCTTGATGAGGCAGAAGGGATTTTTCCGGTAATCGGCGATCACCGTTCCGGCGGGGATGCCGGGCGCGGCAAGGACCGTTATTCCGCCCTGTGAAGCGCTCCATCCCAGCGGGGAGATCTTGTCCTGCCAGGAAGTCCTGCCGTCGGCGGGAAAGACGAGGCGCTCCACTTCGGGCACGCCCGACCCGCGCAGGAACGCCTCGGCCTGAAGGGCGGAGGCATGGTACGCCTCGAAGGTCTGCGGCAGCTCCAGCGCCAGCAGCCGGGCGCTCTCGGCGAGCACCCGGTCCACGTCGATCCGCGGCAGATACCTGAGCAGTCTTTCCCGCATGGGACCTCCCCCTTTTTGCAGATTATTTGCCCGCCTTCATCTCGCGGACGGCTTCCACCACCGCCTGAGCCTGATACTCCAGCTGTTCCCGGGTGAGCGGATACAGCGGCAGATGGGTGTAGCAGCTGTAGAACATCCGTTCGGTGTTGGGACAGGTGGCGGCGATGGCGTTTTCGTCGTAGCCCAGATCCTTCATGATCTTGAAGCGGTACATCGGGCCGAAATGGGTGATGTTGGTCAGCCCCTTCTGCGCCAGCTTCGCGGCCAGTTTCTGGATGTCGCCGCCGACCTTCGCGGGATCGATGCGCAGAAGATAGAGGTGATGGGTCCCGTAGGTGTCGGCGGTGTCGGGCTTCTCGGTGAGGATCCCCTCCTCCTGAGAGAGGACGCCGTTCATGTACTCCGCGGCCTTGCGGCGGACGGAAATGATCTCGTCGAGCCGCTTCATCTGCAGGAGCATGCCCAGCGCCTGAGCCTCGGTGGCGGAGTGGTTGAGGGCCACCTGCGGCTTGCCGAAACGGTCGGTGAGGGGAGAGATGTCGTACAGCCAGTCCCTGATCTTGCGGGTGAAATCCAGTCCGAGGAACCGCCCGCCGGGGAACTGGGGACCGGCCCAGTCCTCGTTGGAGAGCAGCACGCCCCCTTCGCCCAGAGAGTTGATGTTCTTGACTTCGTGCAGCGAGAAGCCGCCGAAGTGCCCGATGCTGCCCAGCTTGCGGCCCTTGTAGGCGCCGCCCATGCCGTGCGCCGCGTCCTCCATGACGATGAGGTCATGCTTGCGGGCAAGTTCCATCAAAGGATCCATGTCCACGGGACAGCCGCCCAGATGCACGGGCACGATCATGCGCGTTTTCGGAGTGATCTTGCGGGCGACGTCCGCCGGATCGAGGTTGATTGTCTCGGGGTCGATGTCGGCGAAGACGATCTTCGCGCCGACGCTCAGCGGATAGGCCATGGTGGCGATGAAGGTCACGGCGGGCATGATGACTTCGTCCCCGGGTCCGATGCCCGCCAGCTTGTAGGCGATCTCCATGCCCCCCGTCCAGTTGTCGACGAAACAGGCGTACTTGGAGCCGAAATAGGCCTTCGAGACCTCTTCGGCCTGAGCGACTTTTTTGCCGAGGGTGAGTTTCGACGCCCGTCCGCTCACCTCGGCCAGTCTGCGGATCTCATTTTCGACGTTCCGCACCTGAGAAGCGTAAGAGGCGTTTCCGTCGTCGGGCAGGAGAAACTTCACCAGTTCCACCGCGTCCATGCCGTTGTAATACTCTCCCACCGCCTGCCAGGGGACCTTGCTCGCGCCCACTGCATAACGGAAATCACCGCCCGACGATTTTTCTTCGCTCATACGACTGTCCTCCTGATGAATGTTCTGCCCGCGTACGGGCCTCCGGAACACAATATATCCCGTTTTTTCCATCTTTGCAATGGGGAAAAATAATACAATCGGTCAAATAAAAAGTAGTAAAAGCCGAAGTCACGGCGAATATGCCGGAGGTGTCCGTACCTGTTTTTGTACTTTCAGTCAAGACCGGCGAGAATGGCGGCCCGGCGCTCGGCGATGAATTCCTCTCCGGACAACAGACGGGCCCGCCGGAAGAAACGGCCGGTCTTTTCGCACCATGCGGAAGAGTCGGCCTCAAGCTTCGCCAGCGGCGGCTCGAAGTGGGTCGTCAGCAGTTCGGGGGCGTCTCCCGTGTATTTTCCGCTCACGCGCAGAACGGCGCGCAGGTGACGCAGAGAATCGCCGCGGGCGAGAAGCGAGGCCGCCTCTTCCGCCAGCCGGTCCCACGCTTCCCCCAGCTCCGCCAGTTCCGCGGGGGGCGGCACGGGACGGGGAGACGCTTCCATGAATTCCCGGTGGATCGAGGGCCACGGCGCGTACAGCGGCCACAGATTCGAGGGACGACCCCAGGTGGTGCAGATGACATTGACGCTCCGGGCGTTCCACACGCCGATATTGGCGAGGCGTCCGGGGTGGTCGGCGTCGGCGCGGGCCCAGAAATCCTCGCGGAAACACTGCAGCGCGGAAGCGCCCCAGACCTCGTTTCCCCCGGCGGCCAGCGCGGCGTTGCGGGCGTCGGGAGAAGCGTCGGCCCTGTACTCCCAGTTGACGAGGATCGCCTCGCGGGGCATTCTGTCGACGAGATCGAGGCGGGACTCCCGCCAGAACATGTCGGCCCAGATCAGGGGACGCACGCCGCGGGCGAGGGCGTCGCGGCAGAGCTGCGAAACATACTTGAGATAGACGGCAAGTTTCCCTTCGGGGGCGTTGCGGACAAGTCCGGCGCAGCGGGGACAGGAGGCCAGATGCCAGGTCTCGTCCGCGCCCAGATGGATCATACGGGCCCGGGGATGGAGTTCCAATACCTCCTGCAGAAACTCGCGCATCCGCGCCGCCGTTTCGGGATGGGACGGGCAGAACTCGCTGCGGAATCCGTTTTCGCGCAGGTGTGCATATTTTTCATGCCGCAGGACCCACTCGAAGTGGCCGAGGCACTGCATGAGGGGAATGACCTCAAGGCCGATCTTTTCGCAGTGCGCGTTGATCCCGGCGATGTCTTCGCGCGAAAAACAGGGTTCCGGCGCGCCGGGCCATGTGCGCCAGTCTATCCGCAGGTCGTATTCGGGCACGATGCCGTCGAATCCGAGGTCGCGGAACCATGTGAGATACTGCAGGAGCCGGGGCAGTTCGGGCACGATGCCCTTGAAATCGAGGTGCAGATAAACTTTTTTCGATGGATCGGACATTTTTCTACTCCAGAAGGCAGAGTTCGCCGCGCTCGGGATGGCCCTTGCCGTCGAAGGTGTTGCGCCAGAATACCCAGCAGTCGGCGCCGCCGCCGGTGTCGTCGTCGTTGAGTCTGAAATCGAATCCGAAAAAGCGGTGCGGTCCGCAGTCGGGACCCAGGGCCGCCAGAGGCAGTTTGATCCAGTAGACGGTCGTGCCTCCGGCATCGTCGCGCACGATCCGGCACCGGTGTTTTGCGAAGGCCTCCGGGTGTCCCCGGCCCTCCGTTATGCGGCAGACGGGGCCTTTTTCGGTCAGGGCCGCGGTCAGAACGAAGTCGTCGGGGTCCCAGCCGGGCCGGGTATCCGGGTGGTCCAGCAGGGGATCGAAGGCCAGCTGCAGGGAGTCGCCGTTGAGCCCCCCGAAATGGCGGTCGTCGCGGGCGACGGCGACGATGTAGAGGTTCTCTCCGTCATGAGCCAGCCGGAGCCGGACCGAAAGATCGTCGTTTCCGCTCCATGAGTTGTGGTCGAAGGGGGCGATCTGGGCGCTGCCGGCGAGAGCGAATCCGGGGATCTTTTTGCCGTCGCCTGTGGTCCCGTCGGGTTTGAGGGGCCCCTTTATCCTGCGTATCCAGAGCCTGCGTCCCATGAGGTAGCGGAACTTTTTCGATCCGGGAACGTCCTCGAACCGCAGTTCCGCCTCAAGGGGTCTGCCGATCGAAAAAGGCAGACGGACGACGGCGGTCCCGCCGCCCTGCAGGGTGAAGGGATACGCCTTCGAGAAGCCGTCCGACGAACAGCGCACGACGCCGCGGCGGGTCCCCGATCTGAAATTGGCGGCGAGGCGCATTTTCAACACTTTCCACGTCTCCGGCCGGAAGACGACTTCGGCGGGAAAATCGGCGACATTCCCGGATGCGAGAAGCTCCCTGAGCCGGGCAAAATTGTCCTCGCCCGGAACATTGCGGCGGATGTAGACCGGCTCCTGACGCAGCGGGATGCGGAACTCTCCCTTGCGCAGGGGAACTTTCATATCGCTTCCGACGTAATCCCGGAATCCGAGCGCGGGATCGCCGGGAATGCGGAAGTCCGGCTCGTAATGCTCGGTGAAGCTCCACAGCGCCGCTCCGGCGCTGCCGTCGGCATAACGGAACACGACGCCGTCGGTCCGGGCGTTGGGAGCACAGTCGGAAACGGAAGTGACATTCTCGACCATCTGAACGGCTTCGGCGATGGCGGCCGCGGCGGGAAGCGGTTCGTTGCGGTACCAGATGCCCATGTGGTAGCTTCCGCCCTCCAGTCCGGAGTTGAATCCGTCGAAGCAGAAGAAGCTGGTCATGCCCAGAGCTCTGGCCTTGAGCAGACTGCGGGCGTAAAGCCGGGCGTGTATGGATGTGTAGAGCGGATTTTCCGTTTCGCGGCAGTCGATGAAATAACCGTATTCCGAGACGAAGACGCGGGAGCCGGAAGTGTATTTTTTCATGACGGCGTCGGCGTCGCGCCGCCGCAGGATCAGCTGCTGTTCCGTTCCCGGAGCCGGGCGGCCGGGACCGATCCAGCGCGGGCGCGGATAGCAGTCAAGCCCGAAACTGTCGATCCCCTTTCCCGTGACCTGACGCAGGACGCTGGACGAGAAGAGATAATGGAAATGCGAATCGACATCGCTGGGACGGACGCCCGAAACGGGCACATGGGGGAAACGGCGGCGGATCTCCTCCGCCGTGATGGAGATCTGTTTCGCGGCCCGCCGCACGGGAGAGCCCAAAATGTAATTTCCCCGGCATTTGCCGGGTTCGCGGCTCTTGTAATAGGTGTTGAGCCCGACGGAGGCGTCGATCTCGCCGGAACACTCGAACATGTCGGCGTATTTGCCGTACCTGTCGAGGAGGGCCGCCACAATGGGCCGCCAATGAGTCTCGAGCATCTCTTCGGCGGGCAGCAGACGGTAGGCGGGGACTTTCAGCGCGGCGGCTCCGGCCTTTTCCGCCGGATCGAGCATCCAGCCGGGCCCGGCGAGACCGAAGGAAAATTTGATCAGCCGACCCTTCTTTTTGAGCCGTTCAAGTTCCTCCAGCTCCGGAAATTTCCACGGGGGACCGGATTTGAGGCGCGATATGTTCGATCTGCGGCTTGACCACAGGTCTCCGAAAAGCCGGGCCGTCTCAGGGTGATACTCCAGGTTGTAGACGGCGGTGAAGCGCTCCAGTCCCGGCGCCCGGGGCGCGGCCGGATGGATCACCGCCAGACGGAGCGTTTCCTCTCTCATGCCGGGAAAAGAGGCTCTGACCATGAACCAGCCGGCCCGGTCGCGGGGCAGTTCCAGCCGGGTCCGGAAATCTCCGCTGTCGTCGAATCCCGGCTCGATCTCTTTGCGGATCAGCCGTTTTCCCCGGACGTCGCTGACTTCGAGAAGAAGTTTTCCGTTGTCTTTCGCCCCGCCAGTGCGGTGCAGACGCACATCCACCGCGACCGGCTGTCCCACGGGATAAACGTTGCACTCCGACGGCGGGGGCGTCAACAATATCCAGTCGGGATCCGACGGTTCCCAGGGCAGCGGCGTTTCGCCCCGGTTGAGCATGAGACGGTCCGCCCGGACCGCGGAATCGAGATTGCGGATCAGGATGCAGTGGTCCTCTTTGCCGTCGGTCGAAAAGGTGTACGACACGCGGGTCCACCTGTCCGATATCTTTCTGCGGGCGCGGGGGATCGTCCGGACGACGCCCTGCCAGCTGTTCCGCTGCGGCAGAGCGAAAAGCGAGACGAAAGCCGACTTCTTTTCGGCGCGGAACCAGCCCGAGACCGTGTAGGTCCCCGCCGGCAGCGGAAAGGGCCGGGAACTCAGGGAACAGACCTTGAGCATCTTCACGCAGCCCGCACTTTCGTATCCGCCGGAACGGTCCCAGCGGAAAAACGTGCCGTCATTGACGTACGGAAAGCCCCACGTGCCCCGGGTAAGAGAGGTCCACTCACGCTCGAAGTCCGCATCGCCGGGCAGCAGATTTTCCGTCGCCGCCCTCAGCTGCGGGAGAGCTGCGGACACAATGAACGCAAGTATCAGCCTTTTCATTCGCCGGACCCTCCGTTTCGAAAGCGCATCACCCGGTCAGCGCTGAAATTCCGCATGGTCATAACGCGTTCCGGGAATCGCCGGACGCCAGACCGTCTTCCACTTCAGCAGCGCGTCGCGGGAAGCGTTCCCCACGTGACCGTCCACATAAAGAATGTTGGAACTGTTGTTGTGCCGCGTGGCAAACGTGCCGTGGGTGATGTCGGAATAGGTGTGCGCGTTGGCGTTGATGTAATAGAACCCCGTTCCGTGCATGCTCGCGTCGGTGGAGGCGCAGTCGGTATCCAGCAGCGTCACGGTGACCGAGGGAAAGCGCAGCTGGGAGTAGGTGGCCCCCGCCTTGACGGCCGTGCTCAGGGTGCCGGCGAATCCCGCTTTGCAGTCCTGCGGGTTGTCCGCAAAATAAAGAGGACCGCCCAGAATGACCCCGTAACTTACATTGTAGAGCTGAAAACTGTCCTTCTTTACGAAAACCCCTCCGGGACACTGCAGCGGAGAACTCGCGTAACCGATCCGCAGAATGTTGCGGCTCTTCGACGGCAGCAGGGAACTGTCGAGTTTGCCCTGATCGCGTTCGATGAAACCGCTCCAGTGATAGACGCCCTCGCGGGCCATGAAACGGCCGTTGTTGTCCACGTAGGCCGCAAAATAATTGCCCAGCTGCTTGAGGTTGGAAGTGCAGTTGATGGTCTTGGCCCGGTCCCGCGCCTGCTGCAGAGCGGGCATCAGCATCGCCGCCAGTATGGCGATGATGGCGATCACCACCAGAAGCTCGATCAGCGTGAACCGGCAGCGCCGGACGCATGCGGGAGATGAGGCGCAAGGTACCGTCCGTCCGGTCAGAGAACAACATTCGAACATGATCATTATCCTTTCTGAAACAGAATGTTACATGCAATACAAGTCCTGTCTCCCCGAAAAGCCGACGACGGCTCCGGCTGAGGAGCCGCCCGACGGCACTCCCGCCGCGACTCCGGGCGGTTCCGCCCCTCTCCGCCGCCAGAAAATAATTTAGCCCGTGAAAAGTGCCTTTTCAAAACCTTTTCTTCATAAAAATACGTATAAAATAAAGCAAAATAAGGCTTTTTCTAAGATTTGACTTTTTCTGAACGAGTGCTATGTTATCGACATGAAAAGAATGGAAAAATGCTCCCTTCCCCCGGAACCCATCCCTTTCGGGAAAAGCGGGGTGTTTTGAGAGGAGAAGCGCGAGGTCGCCGATCACGCGCGACGGGAGCGGCCTGTTAAACCGTCTGCGCGGTACGGGGCGGACTTTTCACCGCCCCGTGTGGGGAACGGAACGTTTCAAAAACGTCATCGACCCTCGCGGGGAACGGACCTGAAAAAAATGAGTTCGATCTTTCAGAATCTGCGGTTTGAGATCATTTCCGCCCGGGAAAAAATGCTCGACAGGAACTGGCGCACCGAAAATTTCGAGCGCCGCTACCGGATCGTTCCCCATACCCGCTTCTACCTGCCGCTCTCCGGAGAGGCGTCTTATGATTTCAGGGGAACTTGCTACGTTATGCGCCGGGGCGTCATGCAGATAGTTCCGCCCTTTGCAGAAGTCACCGCCCGCTGCGAAGAAAAATGCTATCTGGGCTGGATCAATTTCCACGCCTTCATCGGCAGCGACATGATCGACATCTTTTCGCTGCGGCAGCTCCCCGCATGGGAACTGCCCGTGGACGATCAGGAGTACAGGATCCGCCTGTTCGGGATCATCCGCCGCTGCATCGGAGAGGCAAAATACGCTCCGCGGGAGGTCGCGCCGGAAGCGCTCTTCGAAGCGGAAAGCGCCCTGCGGCTGCTGATATTCCCCTTCCTGCAGCAGATCGAACAGGTGATGCCGCAGCAGGCGACGGCCGGGAAACTCCTGACGCTTCTGCGCTACATCGACGGCCACCTCGACCGCCCTCTCTCGCTGGAACATCTGGGCAAAGTCATGCACTGCCACCCCAACTATCTGGCGACGCTCTTTTCGCGGCGGATGGGCCAGCCGCTGATCCGTTACTGCCAGATGCGCAAATTCGACCAGGCCATAAAGCTTCTCAATACGACCGAAATGAACATCACCGAGATCGCCGACGCTCTGGGCTACGCCGACGCCAACAATTTTTCGCGCCAGTTCCGCCGCAATTACGGCGTGTCACCCAAAAACTACCGCCGCGCTCTGCCGTGACGGCGGAAAAGCCGCCGATTTCAAAGAAACATACTTGAAAAATCGGCGTGCAAAATATATCTTACGCAGGTTCTGTTCCCGATGCGGAGTGTTTTGAGAAGTGAAATGCGGACAGTCTTTTTGAATCAGTCCGCATCGTCCGGTTCGGCCATCGTCAAAACCGTCACCGGCCCTTGCGGGGAACGGAGCGTTTACGGAACATCTTTTCAAGGAGAAGGACGGACGCATGATCTTCATCGGCATTTTCATTTTCGCATTTCTCATGTGGCGGGCGGTCCTGCCGCTCAAGTGCCGTCCGGCGCTGAAGGCAGCGGCCGGCGCGGCGGCGTTCATCGCGGCGTTCAAGTTCAAGATCATCCAGATCTTCGGAGGCCACTATTTCGCTCCGGACCTTCCCCGGGAAGTCATCCTGCTTTCGGCATGGGTCTTCGTCACGGTCTTCATCTTCATGTTCCTCATGGTGATCGGCGACACCTTCCTTTTCGGAGTGACCTGCGGAGAGGCGCTCCATACCCTCTTGAAAACAAAGAAATGCGACGCAAAAAAACTGCTGCGTCAGCATCCGCTGCTCAATAAGGTCCACGCCGCGGAACTGGCGGCGGCGGCCGTCGTCGCCGTTTTCGGAATGGTCAACGGTCTGGCCCTGCCGCAGGTAAGACACTTGACCGTAACTTCTCCCGACCTGCCGCCCGAGGCCGATGGCAAAACCGTCGCCGTCCTCACCGACCTCCACGTGGACAATATCAATGACAGGAAAAAGATGGAAAAAATCGTCCAATTGACCAATGAACTCCATCCCGACATCGTCTGCCTGCTGGGAGATTTCTCCGACGGCGTAAAAAAGCGCCATCTCGACGCCCTGGAAGCCCTGACGGAACTGCGGCCGAAATACGGCGTCTACGGCGTCGTAGGCAACCATGAATACTACAGCGGCTACAGGATCCTCACGGATCACTTTGCCGCTCTGGGCATCCCCCTCCTCTTCAACGAAAACCGCCTCATCCCCCGGCTGAAACTGCGCATCTGCGGCGTCACCGACAGTCAGGCCGCCAGATTCAATGAAACGCCGTCCGACCCGGAAAAAGCCCTTGCCTGTCCCGAAAAGGATTCCTGGAAAATTCTGCTCTGCCACCGTCCCCGCGGCGCCCGCGAACACGCCGCCCTGGGCGCCGATCTCCAGCTTTCCGGCCATACCCACGGCGGCATGGTCATCGGCTTCGACCGCATCGTCGCCGCCCTCAACGACGGCTTCGTCCGCGGCTCGTACAAGGTGGGAGATATGCACCTCGAAGTCAGCAGCGGCACGTGCCTGTGGAACGGCTTTCCCGTCCGCATCGGCTGCCGGTCCGAGATATTGCTCATCACCCTCAAACGGCCCGCCGCCGGAACCGGACCGCGTATTTCAACCCCGCCGTCATCCAGCAGCTCGGATTCGCCGGAGATAATCAGGGGAGAGCAGGAGGCAGATGTTTTATGCCGCGATCTCCCTTCCCTGTTGAATGCATAAGAAGAAATCAAAGCAGAGCCGGGGGTGGTGATCTCTGTTCTCTAGTTTCTGATCTCTGACCTCTGTTCTCTATTTTCAATTGAATCCATAAGGAGAAATCAGAGTAGAAGAAGAGACAGGTTTTTTCTGTTAATAACTTTATTATTGATTCATTATAATAGAGTTATAAAAAAATTTCCTGTCAGCAAACCTGATGTGATGTCCGTTAACAGGCGGTGCAGACAAAGATTTCCGACAGGCGGCTGACAGGTTATTGACAGCTTTTCAATAGGGTTGTCAGCAGGGTCTGTCCGTAAATGCACGGCCGGGATCCCGGCATGCCTCCCTTTTTTTTGCATCGCCGTCCGTCCGGAGCTCCATAAATAAATAGATATTTTTTGTGTAATTTGCTATTGAAATAGATATTTTTGGTGATATATTAAAAAAGCGGCACGGAAATTGCCGCTGTTCACCGGGTCCCGTGACGGTCCTTTTCCTTCCGGACCTTCCAGGGAATTTCGGGCGTGTGCGCGAGGGCGCCGGGCATGTGCGCGGGAGCGCGCGGAGGCCTGCACGGGACCGGGACGGATTTTTTTCACGGAGTTTTTCATGCGCAAGGAGAAGCTGCTCAATATCCCGGCCATCCGGAGGATGCCGACTTATCTGCACAAGCTGCTGAAAATGCAGGCTGAGGGCAGGAGCAGCGTTTCGTCCACGGAACTTGCCGATTACATGAAGATCGAGCTCATCGTCGTCCGCAAGGACATTTCTCTGACCGGCATTTCCGGTCAGCGGCGCGTGGGCTACGATGTCAACGAACTGATCAGGTACATCAAAAACTACCTCGGCTGGGACGAGATCATTTCCGGTGTTCTCGTCGGTGCGGGTTCCCTCGGGACCGCTCTGCTGGGATACACGGATTTCGCTCACTACGGGTTCCGCATCGATCATGTGTTCGACATTTCTCCCGAGAAGATCGGCCGCGACATCTACGGCCGCACGGTGTGCGACGTCAACGACATGGCGGCCTGTTTCGCCGGAAATCCGCCCGAGATAGCCGTGATCTGCGTTTCGAACTCAGCCGCTCAGGGGGTCGCCGACAAACTGGTTTCCCTGGGCGTGAAGTATATCTGGAACTTCGCCAATGTATCGCTTCAGGTGCCGCCGCACGTGGTCGTTCAGCGCGAAGTCATCGCCGGAGGGCTGGCCATGCTCTCCGTCAGGCGCAAACAGGACCGGACTGAAAATGACGGTTGAACAGGAGGCGCGCGAAGAGAACGATCCATTGATAAATCGGAGCTGATGAAGAATCGTATGTGTTTGACCGCCGCCGAAAACGGCGGCATCGGAGGAAAAATTTCAAAAGTTTGCGTCTTTTTCCCGGAAAAAAAGGAAAGAGCCGCAGGTAAATCAAATAATTGAGGTTTGAAAATGTGCTGCACAAAATTGTCGGAAGGAGCTGCCGCCAAATTTGCCGAACTCGATGCGTTCATCGACGGTCTCGGCATACAGCGGACCGATGAACGTCGCCGCGGACGGCTGATCCAGGTGCTTCATCGCGCTCAGGAGATCTTCGGTTATCTGCCGCGCGAAGTCCAGAGCCACGTCGCGAAAAAACTTTATCTTTCCGAGGCCCACGTTTCCGGCGTGGTCAGTTTCTACAACTACTTCACCACCGAACCAAAGGGCAAGTACTGCATCAACATCTGCATGGGAACGGCCTGCTACGTCAAGGGCGCCGAAAAGGTCCTCTCCGAGGTCGAACGCGTCCTCGGCGTCAAGAGCGATACGGCGCCCACGCCGGACGGACTCTTTTCCATCTCCTCTCTCCGCTGCGTCGGCGCCTGCGGACTGGCTCCCGTCATGGTCATCAACGGCAAGGTCTACGGCAAACTCACTCCGGCCAAAGCCGTGGAGATCGTCAACGAATACAAAAAGCTGGGGTAAGTCTTTATGAATAAAATAACTTCCAGGGAAGCTCTCATCAACGCTTTCAACGCCGCCAAAGGCAAGCTCGCTCTCCGCTGCACCGACATCCACGACATCAACGCCGCCAAAAAAGAGATCCTCTGCTGCGGCGGTACCGGATGCCACGCCTCCAACTCTCAGGAGCTCATGGAGAATCTCCGTAAGTACATCAAAGAGAACGGCCTCGAAAACGACGTCAAGGTCATCCAGACCGGCTGCTTCGGTTTCTGCGCCCAGGGACCCATCGTCAAGGTCATGCCCGACAACGTCTTTTACGTTCAGGTCACCCCCGACGACGCCAAAGAGATCGTCGAGAGCCACATCGTCGGCAAGAAACTCGTCGAACGTCTGCTCTACGTCGAACCCCAGCTTCAAGCCCGGATCCACGACTACGCGAAAATGTCCTTTTACGCCAAACAGAAGCGCATCTCTCTGCGCAACTGCGGCATGATCGATCCCGAGGACATCGAGGAGTACATCGCCAACAACGGATTTCAGGCTCTGGCCAAGTGCCTCTTCGAAATGACCCCCGAAACGGTCGTTCAGGAAGTGCTCAACTCCGGCATCTGCGGCCGCGGCGGCGCGGGCTTCCCCACCGGTCTCAAGTGGCGGATCGCCGCAGGAGTCAAGGCCGAAGAAAAGTACATCGTCTGCAACGCCGACGAGGGCGATCCCGGCGCCTTCATGGACCGCTCCATCATGGAGGGCGACCCCCAGAGCATCATCGAGGCCATGTCCATCGGCGCCTACGCCATCGGCGCCCGTCACGGACTGGTCTACATCCGCGCGGAGTATCCGCTGGCGGTCAACCGTCTGCGTTTCGCCATCAAACAGGCCCGCGAGGCCGGACTCCTCGGAAACAACATCATGGGGTCCGATTTCTCCTTCGACATCGAGATCAAGCTCGGCGCGGGCGCGTTCGTCTGCGGCGAGGAGACCGCGCTGATCCACTCGATGGAAGGTATGCGCGGCGAGCCGACCACCAAGCCGCCCTTCCCGGCCAACATCGGCGGCGGCTACTGGGGCTGCTCGACCAACGTAAACAACGTCGAGACCTACGCTTCGATACCGGTGATCATCTGCAAGGGCGCCGACTGGTACTCCAAGATCGGCAACTGGAAGGTCGAACGCGATGAAAAGGGCCACTGGGTCAAGACCATCAGCGGCAACTCCGGCACCAAGTTCTTCGCGCTCGCCGGCCAGATCAACAACGTGGGCCTCGTCGAGGTCCCGATGGGCACGACGCTCCGCGAGATCATCTTCGAGATCGGCGGCGGCATCGACGGCGGAAGAGAGTTCAAGGCGGTGCAGACCGGCGGACCCTCCGGCGGGTGCATCACCAAGGAGAACCTCGACACCCCGATCGACTACGGCTCGCTGATGCGCATCGGGTCGATGATGGGTTCCGGCGGTATGATCGTCCTCTCCGACAAGGACTGCATGCCCGCGATGGCCAAGTTCTACCTCGGCTTCACCAAGGACGAGTCCTGCGGCAAGTGCACGCCGTGCCGTATCGGCACCCGGCGGATGCTCGAAATGCTCGAGGCGATCTGCGACGGCAAGGCCGATGAGAAGACCCTCGTCGAACTCGAGGACCTCGCCAACACCGTCAAGGATACCGCGCTGTGCGGTTTGGGACAGACCGCCCCGAACCCGATCCTGAGTACGCTGCGTTACTTCCGCGACGAGTACATCGCTCATGTGCGCGACAAGAAGTGCCCCGCCGGCACCTGCACCAAGCTCTATCAGCTCGTCATCACCGACGCTTGCAAAGGCTGCACCAAGTGCGCCCGCAACTGTCCGGTGGGAGCCATCACCGGCACGGTCAAGCAACAGCATGTGATCGACCAGTCCAAGTGCATCAAGTGCAACGCCTGTATCAATGCGTGCCCGTTCAAGGCCATCGTCAAGAAATAGGAGTCAATCGCCATGGCTAACGTCAAAGTAATCATCAACGGGAAGACCGTCGAGGTCCCCGCCGGCGCAACCATTCTTGACGCCGCGAATAAGATCAACGTCCGCATCCCGACGCTGTGCTACTGCCCCGATCTGGGGTGCGGCGTCGCCAACAAGCCCGCCAGCTGCCGCCTCTGCCTCGTCGAGGCGACCGGCATCCGTCCGCGCCCGGTGCTCGTGCCCGCCTGCGCCACCCCGCTGTCGCGTGACGGCGTCGAGGTCTGGACCAACTCGGCGCGCGCCATGAAGGCGCGCCGCACGGTGCTCGAGCTCTTGCTCTCGGACCATCCGCAGAACTGCCTGATCTGCGCCAAGAACCGGGAGTGCGAACTCCAGAAGCTCGCCGCCGAATTCGGCATCCGCGAGATCTCCTACCAGGGCGAGCGCAACCGCTATCCCATCGACCAGTCCGCCGCCATCATGCGCGACCTCACCAAGTGCATCATGTGCCGCCGCTGCGAGACGGTCTGCAACAAGGTCCAGACGGTGGGCGTGCTCACCGGCAACGGCCGCGGCTTCCCCGCCAAGGTCGGCACCGCCTCGATGATCCCGCTGGCGGAATCCAACTGCACCTTCTGCGGTCAGTGCGTGAACGTCTGCCCGGTCGGCGCGATCGTCGGCGTCTCCTACACCAATAAGGTCAT
>JAFTDL010000058.1 GCA_017454215.1 Lentisphaeria bacterium
ACCGGCACATTCCCCCGTGGATGTTTCCGGGAGCCGCCGCCTGCGTCGCGGTCTGCTGCGGCCTCATGGCCGCCCGGCATCCGGCGATACTGAGCGACGACGTCATCTTTTCGAACTATTTTCTGCCGTCGGCCATGGCGCTGTCGTTCTTTTACTTCGCCGCGCTGGGACACCTGCCGAAGAAGCCCCTGCCGTGGACCTGCCTTCTGCCCGCGCTGGCGCTCGTTCTGCGCCTTGCCCCCTACTTTCAGCCGGAACGGCTTTTCAGAGAGGACAAATACCAGAAGATCTATCAGGAGGCGACCCCGAAACTCCGTCAGGCGCTGGCCGATCCCGGCTGCGACGAAAGGCTCCTGTGTCTGCCGTACCGCATGGAACTTCTGGTGCGCAGACTCCGGAGCCGGTGAATCCCGTCAGCGGTCCGCGAATTTTTTGATGACGGAGCGGAAAATGCCGATCTCGCGGTCCAGTTCCGCCTGCGTGCCGTAGTGGGTCTTCATCTGGATCATGCGCGGCTGGAGATACTCCGCGTTGGGACACCCCTCCTCCGGAGCCAGACGGGCCATGGCGGGCTCGCGGTAGGCCAGACGCCACGCGCCGTAGAAGCCGTCGGATCCGGCGGCCAGCATGGCGTCGTGAAACTCATGCCACGGCACCCGATCGGTATCGAGGCACATGGCCGCGGCCCAGAAGGAATTCTCGACCCCTTCGGGGCTTTTCTGCGGCGCAAGAAAAGAACAGGACGAAGCGGCGTCGAAGAAGGCCTCTCCGCATTTTCTGCGCATGGCCACGAACTTTTCAAGGTTTTCCAGCTGGGCCAGCGCGAAGGCGGCGCAGATCTCGGAGAGGCGGAAATTGAAGCCGTAATGGGTGTGCCGGATCGTCTCCGGAGAAGCGATGTCGTTTTTGTCGATCTTGGATTTGCCCGGCTCGGGACTGATCTGGCCGTAACCGAGACTGCTGAACCGGCGGACCGCCGCCGCGAGTCCGGGATCGTTCGTCACCACCATGCCCCCCTCGCCGCAGGTCATGTGCTTGGAGTTCTGGAAACTGAAGGACCCGAGATCCCCCAGAGTTCCCGCGATGCGCGACCCGATCCTGCCGAGAAAACACTGGGCGCTGTCTTCCACCACGGGAAATCCCAGTTTTTTCAACTCCGGCACGGGCGCGGGCAGTCCGTAGAGCGAAACGGGCATGATCGCCTTGGTTTTGGACGTGATCTTCTTTCTGGCCGTCTCCGCCGTCATGACGAAGGAGTCCCTGTCCACATCGGCGTAAACGGGCGTGGCGCCCGCGTGGAGAACCGCCAGCGTGGTGCTGGACATGGTGAGCGGCGGCACGATCACCTCGTCGCCGGGTCCCACGCCCAGCGCCGTCAGGGCGGCGTGCAGCGTGGCCGTGCCGTTGGCGAAGGTGACGGCGAACTTCGTCCCGAACTTTTCGGCGAACGCCGCCTCAAGTCTCCCCGTGAAATTCGGCTCCGACTTGCCCGGAAATCCGCCGTCCAGCAGTTCCAGCAGATACTTTTCCTCGTTTCCCGCGATCCTCCACGACCTCATGATCTCTTCCTCCCTGACAAAAATATTCGATGGAAATTAAACTGTATCTGCGTAAATATAGCCCGAAAAACAAGTATTTCAAACGATTTTCCATAGAATTTTCGGTAAAAGTCGATTTTTGCCATGACGCCGTCCATCCGCAATGTCCGCCGTGTCGGCTTTGTCCGGCGGCAGGCATACTGCCGCCCGTGCCGGGGACGGAGCTTTTCCCGAAGTCCGGACAACGGGGCATCCGGTGACGAAAACGACCGCGCCCTCACTCCAGGGAAAGAGCATCCCCGTCGGAAGCGGCGGAGACGGCGAAGGGAAGTCCCTGCGGCAGGGTCAGGACGCCCGCCTTTTCGTAGCGGGGACCGATGTGAGTGAAGACGACCCGCCTCAAGGCGAGCGGGCGCAGTTTGTTCTCCATGACTTCCGGCAGGGCGTGGGTGAGTTCGCAGATGACCAGATCGGCCTCCTCCGCGGCCTGGACGGGAAAGTCGTCGAGACTTGCGCTCAGGTCGCCGGTGTAGAGGATCTTTTTCCCGGAGGCCTCGATCGAAAAGGCGAAACTGGGGAAGCGTCCCCGGCCGTGGTCGGTGGGAACGGCCGTCATGACCACGTTCTCATCGGCAAAGAAGCGCCCGGCACGGATCGTATGGTAGGCGGGGGCCGCCCCGGAGGGGATCGTGTAGCCCATACGCAGGAAAGCGTCCACGGGGGCGGCCGCATCCGGGTCCGGCAGATAGGCATGGGCCGGGATCCCGCGCTTGACGAGGTGTTTCAGGAGATTGGGCAGATCGCAGCAGTGATCCAGATGCATGTGCGTCAGAAAAACGCCCCGCAGGGCGGAAAAGTCGAAGTTCAGGCGGACGAGCGAGGCCGTGGCGGGTGAACCGCAGTCGAGCAGATACCCCGCTCCCGCGGCCTCCAGAAGGAGCGAGGTATTGTAACGGCCGGTCTCGGGATCGCCGTGTGAGGTTCCCAGAAAGGTGATCTTCATTTTTTCTTCTCCGGATCGTGGCGGACGGCGACGACGGTGTCCACGCAGACCGCGTTCTCCTTTGTCGACCCCTTCACGTAGGCCGGACCGGTGAATTTGGCGGAGAACCAGATCTGTTCCCATGTATTGTCCTTCGGGTCGCCGTAGGTCAATGTGTACCAGTGATTGGTGCGGGCGTTGATGCCCCAGCCGTGGCCCCAGAAGTTGGAGCGGGTGTCCAGCACGATGGAGCCGGGGATGCGGTACCAGTGGTACTTTTCATCCTGCGGGACCTCTTTGAGGACCAGACTTATCCGGCTGCCGGGGCTCGACATGTAAAACGCCGTGGTGCGGAACCTGTGCTTACCGGGCATGACCTTGTTGACGCCGTGAAAAGCCGGGTCGGGGTGAGCCGACCTGACCGCCTTGCCCTGAGGCGAATCGGGATCGTCGACGATCTCGCTGTGAACGCCCCTGTCGGTGTGGAAATCGGCGAAAGCGGCCACGCGGATGTCGAAAGCGGGAATGTTTTTAAACCGCTCCGGCAGGACGGGCAGAAACTCCACGTTCTGAAATCTCTCCTCGAAGAGCCTGTCGCCTTTTTCGGGTTTTTCGCAGGCGAAGCGGCGGATGTGGTCTTTGACGTAAGCCCGGCATTCGGACAAAAGCCGCTTGCGCGGGATCCCGGCGGCGGTGAAGGTCTTTTCATTGTCGGGCCAGCGCACGAGGATGCGCCAGACGGGCGTGATGAGTTCCGACCGGATCCTGCGGGCGAACCGGGGATCCTCGGCGTTTTTCGCCGCGGCGGTGAAGTCCCGGTAGAGGGAGAGCAGAAACTCCGGCGTGCAGAACTGCCACTCGCTCACGTGGGAAGTGGAGGGCTTCTGCGGATCCCGGGCCACGCCTTCGCGGATGAGCTTGAAATACTTGTACACCACCGGGAAAGCCTTCTCCCCGTAGTAGTTTCTGATGAAGAGCTTCGCCAGCTCCTCGGGATCCTGACGGGGATCGACCATGAGCCGCCCGGCAACGAAGTAGTTGAGCGTCATGAAGTTCTGCGGAGAATAGGCGTCCTTGCCCGCTTCGATGAAAAGGGCGTTGATGCCGTGCCGCAGAAAGAAGAGCAGATCGGGCTTGATGGCGTCGAACACGGTCTCGACCCGGGGCGGCCGGAAGTAGCTTCCGCCCAGATTCCAGTAGTCCCACAGCATCTTGACGCGGGGCGTGCCGAATTTGGTCCACTTGTCGAAATAATCCAGCGCTTCGGGATCCTTCACCTTTTCGATGGGGCGGAAGGGATCCCGGGTGCTGAAGGTGTCGCAGAGCCGGAAGAGGATGTTCTTTTCGGGCAAAATCCGGTTCGGCATTTTGCGCCCCCGTCCGGCGTGGCCCTGAATGCGGATGATGACGTCGGGATACTCCTTGCGGATGTTGCGGGCCAGATAGTTGGAGAAATCCACCAGAAGTCCCGTGTCGGAGCCGTCGTATTCGGCGATCCGGCGGCACTCCCTGCACTGGCAGAACTCGGGCGTGTCGTCCAGCCGGGTGACGTCGTAGACCACGGACCACTCCTCGGGAGATTTCTCCGCCCGGTTTTTGCGGATCATTTCGCGGAGGGACGCCAGCGCGACTTTGCGGACCTCTGGATTGGACATGCACACGTCGCCGCGCATGGTGAAGGAACGGGGCCTGACCCGTTTGCCCTCTTTGTTCATGGCGAAATATTCCGGATGGGTGTCGTAAAGTTTGGGATCGACGTAGAGCGACATGGTGTGCCACTCCGGCCAGTGGCAGAGGTTGTAGATCTTCCCGGCGTAGTACGGGGGAAGAGCCTTGCTTGTGCTGCCGTTGATGCGCCTTCTGAGGATCCACATGCGGTAGGCTTCGATGGCCTCGGGAGAAGCCCACTGGGCGGCACGGGACTTGCCGTATCTGCCGCGCTGGAGCGTGCCGGGAATGGCGTCGTAAATCACCCGCCCGACGAAGGCCGGCTTGCGCCTTTCGTCGAAAGAGGGAAAATCCTTCCCCGGCTTGGGGATGACGGTTTCCTCGGGCGCGAGAAAGGCGACGCCCAGTTTTTCCAGCATCTCATAGACGCCGTAGAGCGTACCCGCCGGACGCCCGCCGGTGATGATGAGGCTGTCCCCGACGGTCCTGAGCAGCCACTCCTCCTGATCGAAAGAGGCAAAATCGATCTTGTTTTCGGCGGCGAACTTCGTCCGTCCCAGATAGAAGGCGGGTTTGCCCGCGCTCTGCGATTCGGGAATGACGGCGAGTTCCCGCCCGTAAATGAGTCTGTAAAAATGCTTCAGCTCCTGTTCCGCCCGTTTTTCCAGCCGGGAGGGGGCCGCCCCCGTGACCAGATACCGCGGAACGGTTCCCGCCGCGGCGACAGCCGCACAAAGCAGAGCCGCGGACAGCCAGACAAATTTTTTCATCATTCTTTTCTCCTTCATTGAATATATACGCCGATACCGCTTTTGTCAAATGATCCCCGTTCCGGACGAGACCAGCGCATAGCGCGCAAAGTCCTGGCTGTCGGCCGGGATCCCGTCGGGCAGACGGCATTCGAGCTCATCGATCCGCGGGAGCGTGCCGTCGAGAAGTCCGCCGATCCGCACAGCCGTTTCCTCCAGCCGGGCGATGAGCGCGGCATTGCGGGCCTGGATCCGCTCCAGACCGAAAGGCCGGGCACTGCGCATCCACTGCTCCCTGAAGCTCGCGTCGAACGCCCGGACGGCGGCGGCAAGCTCGGGAATGTCTTTTTCCGCGATTTTCCGCAGGCCGTCCCGGTCTTTCCGGTCATAGGCGTCGGCAAGAGCCGCGTGGAACCGCAGTTTTTTGATGAGCAGATCGACGATGTTGCCCGCGTGGAGCAGATCTCCGTCGCCCTCTCCGCACGCCGGAAGGGCGAGAGATGCGCGGATGTCCTCGAGTTCGGCGAGCAGTTCGGCATCGAAGCGGGGATCCAGTCTGCGGCAGCCGAAAAACGCGATGCCCTGCAGCGGGTCGTCCCAGATCAGATACGCGGAAAATATTTTCATCTTCCTGCCGTCCGCTCCGGTCCGGACGGCATTGATCCTTGCGGCAGTGAGGTACGCCCGGTAATTCGCCGGCGCGCAGACGGCGTCGAAGCGGGCCGCCGCACGCGCCCCGCCGTCGCCGCCCCACGCCAGATCAGCGGCGTAGAAAACGCCCGCCAGCGCGGAATCGATGTCGCAGAAGGCGCCGTCGTCGCCCCACATGGTGAAAATCAGCTCCTGCACATGTTCCCGGCGGCAGGCTTCAAGGCACGGCGGCACGGTTTCGAGGGTTTTCCCGTGATCATACCACAGCGTGGGCCAGGTCCAGATGCCGGAGGCCGTCACCGGCTCGAATCCCAGTTCCCGGTGACGGCGGATCATGGCGGCGTAAAAATCCGCATCCGCATGATAATAGTCCCAGTAGACCAGCTGCACGTCCTTCGGAATGGCCTTGCGCACATCATCGGGGATCGGTGAAGTGCGGTCGTAATACTCCTGCTCCGGATTGGAGAGCCGGAAATACATGTCGGACCAGATCATCGGTTCCAGCCCCCGCTCCCGGCAGAGGGCGCAGACCCGGGCGAGATGGCGGTTGAAGATGTCGAACCCGCGCTCGTATCCGTTACGGTCGAGAAAGACGCCGCGTCCGAGATCGTGGGTCTCATCCATGCCGATGTGGATCCGGCGCGAGGAGAGGGCCCCGCTCCAGAAGTCCAGCATCTTCCCGATCAGAGAAAAAGTCTCCGGCCGATCGGCCAGCAGCACCGAAGCCGTGTCGCGCACCGGCCGGTATCGGCTCCAGCGCAGGATCTGCTCCATATGCCCGAGAGTCTGGATGCAGCCGACAAGTTCGATCCCGAGCGCCCGCGCACAGCGGTCCAGCTCCCTGATCTCCCCGGCGGAGTACCCGCCGCGCATGAATCCGAAAACGGGTTCGTCCTCGAGAACATAAGTATCCTCGCAGTACAGCATGACCATGTTGTATCCGGCCAGAGCCAGACGGCGGAACCAGCGTTTGAGCGCGGGCACCGTCATCGTCATGTTGCGCGAAAGGTCGATCATGATCCCCAGCACC
>JAFTDL010000007.1 GCA_017454215.1 Lentisphaeria bacterium
AGGTCGATCATGATCCCCAGCACCGAAAAAGGCAGTGTCTCCTCCCCTTCCATTCCGGCCAGCGCGCAGCCGATGCCCCGGGCGGCGGCCAGCAGCGACGTGAAACCGATCCGGTACCCCCGCCCTTCCCGGACCACCCGCACCCGTGAACCGTTTCCGGGCAGCCGTTCAAAGACCGGATCGACCCCCTCCGCCGCCGGACCGTATTCCTCCGCCAGCGAGGCCAGCAGCGGAACAAGCGCCTCCGGCACGGCTTTGCCCGAATGGACGAATCGGCCTTTTTTCATCGTCATCCCCGCCTACTTTTTGCCCGCGAGTTTCTGGAACGTGCCGAATTTCGCCAGAGGATAATCCGTCTTTTCCCACTGATAACGGGCCTTGTTTTCCTCTTCGTTCCAGGACATCCGGAAAGCCTCCACGTGCAGATCGCCGACGAGAGTGTTCTTGATCATGTTGTGATGGCCCAGCTCCAGCGCCACGTTGTTGTATGAAAGCGGTGCGCAGTGCAGATAGAACATCTCGGTCCCCCGTGACCAGCCCGGCGAAGACGCAGTATATCCGTCTCCCTCGAATATGAGGATGGTCATGTTGACATATTTTCCCGTGAATTTCAGCGGCGTCATGTAGGTCGTGCCGTTCCATATCTGCCCCGCCGACTGTTCCACGATGTAGCTGCGGTTGCGGTAGTTGCCGGAAGCGTCTTTCATCCAGTCCACTTTTTTGAAATCCACCCCCGGCGTGCGCGTCGGATCGGCCTTGTCGTCGAGGATCCCCAACGTCACGTACTTGCCGTTGAGCAGCTGTTTGAAGGGATAGTTGTTCCAGGCCGGGAAATAATCGCCGTAGTCCTGACTGTAGTGCATCACCCCCTGTCCTTGAGACTTCATGTTCGCCATGCAGTCGGAACGCAGCGCCCGCTCCCGCGCCTTGCCCAGCGCGGGCATCAGCATCGAAGCCAGAATCGCGATGATCGCTATGACGACCAGAAGTTCGATTAATGTGAACCGGGAGACGTTGTTCTCCGCGCCGTCGTTCCTGCGGCTTTTTTCATGCATTTCCAAGTGTCCTCCTTTTTTTCTCGCTTGCGGGTCCGGCATCCTGCCGCCGGACCTGTTTCACAGGTTCAAAAGTTCGTACCTCGCCGGATGGAAAACTGCCTTCTGCACCACCCGTCCGGGGTGCGGAGCGTCAATGAGACGCAGCGCGTACTCGCAGAGCGTTTCCGCCGCCTGATCCATGTCGCAGCAGATGAAATTGATGCCCGGCTCAAGAGGCGGCAGAAACTGCCCCCTCACGCAATCGGTGACCATCGTGAAATCCCGCCCCGGCACTTTGCCCAGTGCAAGCAATTCGTCGTAGAGCACGTGGGCGCTCCAGCCGCCGCCCCAGAAGGCGGTGTATTCCGCGAGCTCGCCGATGTGCCGCCTCACCGCTGAGGCGGCCTGCCGCCACGCTTCGCCGTCCGAAAATTTCGTCTCACTGCCGAAAAGACACGTCTGCAGCATGCCGGGAAATCCTCCGTGACGGGAAATAAGACGGCGGATCTTTTCGATCTTGATCTTCGACGGCCGGGCATCCCTGCCGAAGAAAAGAATCTTTTTCCGGTGTTCCCGCGGGATCGCATCGAAGGCCTCCGCGGAGGCCGCCCCGGTATCGTACTGAAAATAGGAAAGCCAGTGATGGTCGGGATAGGGATCGCGGCTCATCTCCTCGTTGAGCGTGAGAATCAGCCGCGGAGCGATTCTGTGCAGCAGTTCGAGAGACTGCCCGTTCAGCATCAGACCGCCGACGATGTAAACGTCCGCCAGAGAGGACTCCAGGATCCGCCGGATGTGCGAAGCCAGCCGTCCCGGCCGGTAATCCGCCCGGATCAGTTCCAGAATATAGCCGCTCCCCTGAAAAATGTCGCACATCCGCCGGATCATCGCGCCGGCTCCCGCGCTCGAAAGATCCCGCTCCATGGCCCCCAGTACGAGAGCGATGCGCCGCGTCTGCTTCAGACGGTTCTTACGCGCCGCCCGGGAAGGCATGATGCCGTACTTGCGGCACAGGCCGCGGATCTCTTCGCACTTGCCCGGACTGATGCGCCAGCATGTGTCGGGATTCAGCGCACGCGATACCGTCGAACGGCTGACGCCGGCCAGCCGCGCGATGTCCGTTGAAGTGATTCGTTTCGCCATGGATTTCCTCCCTTTTCCGAAAGTTAATATAGACAACCGGAAGAAGATTTGCAAAAAATGTGCGCAATTATTTTTTCCTATGCTCGTAACAATTTTATTGAAAACGAATTGCATATCACATAAATGCGCACTTTTGGGAGGATGCGTTTTCATGTTCCCCATTCCGCTCTGCGGGCGGGATCATTCCCCGGCGTGCATGAAAGAAACAGGCGGTTTGACATCGGCGTCTCCCCGGTGTATTTTAAGCACATACTTCGGAAAGGGGCAAGAATGCGCAAAATCATCATGTTCGATCTGGACGGAACGCTGATCGACTCGTCGGGAGGGATCGCCAACTCCGTCAACGTGACCCGGCGGCAGTTCGGCTTCGCCCCGCTGCCGGAGGAAACGGTCAAGGCATTCACGGGGGACGGGGCGCGCAAACTCCTGGAGCGCTCCCTCGCGGATGTGACGTGTCCCTGCCCGATGGATGAAGCGGTGAAGATCATGGTGGCCAACTACGCCGCCGACCCGCTTTGCCGCACCCGGCTCTATCCCGGCGTGGCGGAGGGGCTGCGGCAGCTGGCCGACGCGGGATTTCTGCTTGCCGTGGTGAGCAACAAGCCGCAGGAGGTGGGAGAAAAGATCCTTGCCGGTCTGGGAGTCAAGCCCCTGCTGTGCGACAACATCGGCGGCGGCGTCTTTCCGCTCAAGCCCGCGCCGGACGCCTTTCTGCACGTTCTGGAGAAGCACGCCGTTTCAAGCGCAAACGCGTGGATCGCAGGCGACAATCACACCGACATCGACGCGGCCGCGGCCGCCGGAGTGCGGAGCATTTTCTGCGCATGGGGCTTCGGCACCCTCGGCAGTTCCGTGCCGACCTTCCGCGCCGAAACCTTTTCCGATCTCGTCAGACTCGTTCTCGCCTGAGCGCAAGTTTGAGTTCTTCGCAATTCACGATCTTTTCCGCCAAGGCCAGCGGGGTGTAGAAATAGTGATTGCTGGCCTCGAATCCCAGACGCGAATCCCGGCAGACCAGCGGCAGAAGGCGCTTGACGCAGGCAATTTCGTCGTCGACAATGGCAAGCAGTTCCTCGGCGGGAGCATTTCGGTCGCGCCGGCGGACAAAGCGAATGTGATTCCAGGCGCTGTTGATGTGGCACCCGGCGGCCTCGGCGATCACGGTCAACTCCCGTGCGGGAGGGGTCCGGGGCGCACCCTGCCGCCAGAGAGAAAGTCCCTGCTGCCAGAGAGCGTGCATTTTTTCGAACCGTTCCTCGAAGAGCGCTTCGGGCCAGCAGCTTCGCCACGCAGACAGATCGTCCCACGGAAAACCCACCATGGTGGCCGCTTCGTTCGTCCGCTTCAAAAAGAAGGGCGCGGCGGGCCCGGAGGTCATGGGGGAAAAGTAGACGACCGCGATCGAGAAGGGAAATTCCCGAAAGGCGTCGCTGAATATCTTCCAGACGCGCAGGACCAGTTCTTCCGCGCCGGGGAAATCCCTCTCCGCCAGTTCTCCAGGGGTGTGCCGCAGGAGTTCGAGATTGCCGCCGGGATAACCGCCCAGAGTCCAGCTGAGCATCAGCCCCTCGACGCCATGTTTTCTGACATTTTCCAAGTGTTCGTGTACGAGAAAAGGAACCGGTATGTAGGGCAGTGCGGCAAGTTCCCACGAGTTGTTTATCTGCACCTTCGCGGCACGGGCCATACCGCGGCTTCGGGCGGCTTTCCACACCGCGACGGAGTCGTCGCTCGGCCCGGGGTGGCTGATGGAGTAATCGGAAACGAAATTTTCAACCGGGCCGAGTTTTACCGGCACACCCCACTCGCTGATGCACATGACCGCGACGTTTTTAGGAAGCTTGGAGAGGACGCGCAGTTTGAACGGCAAACAGTTGCGGTCATGACTGCCGGAGGGGGTCCACTGTTGCCAAGCCCAATCCTCGGCAATGACCCGGGCACGGGGATTCGCGGCGTGAATGCCCTCTTCGAGAGCACGGACGCTCTCGGCGAGGAGGTCGGCCGTGTCCCGCGAAGCACACCTGGGACACGCGGCTTTCCCGGCCCGGGAATCGCAGTGCGTCGCGTTCTCGGACATGTTGATGAGAAAGGCTCCCGCCAGATCGGGCGCGGCGGAGAAAACCGTCCGCACCGCTTCCCGCATCCAATCGAGCACGGAGGGAACACTTGTGCAGCAGCAGTACGTCAGTTTGGCCGGACAGTCCGCTCCGGCCCAGTCGGGGCGGAGTTTGAAAAAATCGTACCCCAGTCCCCGCGGTTCGTTGAGGTAAAGATAGAGCGGCACGCCCGCCTCGCTGCACCTCCGGGAAACAGCGTTCAGATTTTTCAGGCGCTTCCGCCAGTTGCCCGAAAGCTCCTCCGCGCCGGGAACGGGATGAAAACGGTAGAGCACGGCATGGAGCCAGACTCCTTTGACACCCAGCGCGGCGTAGCGTTCCAGCAGTTCCGCAGGCAGCGGATCGCGTTCGAAACTGTCGTCGAATACGTCCCCGCATCCGGAAAAGTAGCCGTGGATGAAATTGAACGGCTCGTCCGGCCCGGACGGTGAGACGGGCGGCATGGGCAGATGTCCGGGGCCCATGAAGGAAAACGGCCGTTCGCCGTACCGGAGATCCGTTCCCGCGAGAATTTTGCGGATCCGGTCCGTCTGCACTTTCTGCGGAGCCGTCAGCGGGGCCCAGAAGACGGGAGGACACTCCGGTTTGCCTTTTCCCACCTTGGTAAAGAGAAAATCCTCTTCGTGGAGACAGCGGTTGAAACGGTCGGCGTTCCACTCCAGAAGTTCCAGTAGCTGATCACAGTTCAGCAAATGCCAGTTGTTTTTGATGATGGTGAGGTAGCCCATTTCACGCCAGCGGGGATCGGGACGGATGCCGCCGAGGCCCAGTTCCTCCAGCGCCCGGCGGCACACTTCGGGCGCACAGCGGAGCAGAGAAGCCAGTTTCTCCGCCGGAAAAAATTCCGCATTGCGCCACAGAACCGCCTGCCAGCGGGTCGGGAACCAGGTGAAATCGATCCCCGGCAGGACGGGACCGCATTTGACGAAGCGATTCATCTTTCTTCCAGCCATATCCCGGTACTCAGAGGAGAAAGTTCCGCCTCGGCTCCGCCGTCCCTGACCGGGATCGTCTTCCCCGTGAAGACGTCCCGGAGACGTTTCGTTCCCGGCGCGGGACGGAGCGTGCGCTTCCCGCCGTTTTCCGCTGTATGCACGGCGATGACGCCGTTTCCGGCAAGCGTGATGTCACTGCAGTTTTCGTTGAAGATATGGATCCCGCTTTCGGCGGCAAGTTTCTGCCACGCCTCCGCATCGAGGGGTTTCGCGGCCGACATGTTTTCCACCCGGCATCCGGCAGAACGGAGCACGGACGCCCATGCTTCATCCCGGAAATTCATGCAGATGACCAGAGGATAATTTCTGAGCACTTCCGGCTTCTCCTTGAGAAAGAGATCGAATGCGAATCCTCCGTGAGGAATTATCTTCAATTGTTCCCGTGCGAAAAAATGCACCTTCGACCGCTGGGCAGAGCGGCGCACCTCGTCCTCGTCGAAGACCAGCGCAACCTTTTTGACGGGAGATGAGGGCGGCATGACGGAGAGCTGTCTCATCAGTTTTTCTCCGGCGGAAACGACTTGTATCAGGCGCGGATCTCCGGCGATCCAGCCGTGGTTGAAATAGCCGAATTCGAATCCGGCGCCGAGGACGGCGCACCAGGCGATCTCCCGCTTGACGACCTCGATGGAGCCGTTGACGTCGGCCGGTTCGCCGAAGACGTTGCGCACGGCCAGATGGGTCCGGTGGTCCGCCTGCAGGACGGCAGCCTTGCCCCGCAGACGGAAACTGCCGGGCACGGTCATGGTACCCGATTCCCGGCCGACCTGACGGTTGTCGTAGCGGAAAATGGAGACCAGCAGATCGACGTCGGGAGACTCCAGCAGCCGCTTGAGCATGAAGCCGCCGGTCTCATTCCAGTCGGGCCGGGCGATGTAAAGCGGATAGCCGTAGTAGGTTCCGAAGAGCGACCTGCCGCCCGAAGCCAGCTTGACCTCACGAGCGAGATCCAGCAGAATGCCGCTGACGAGCTCCGAAAAGTAGTCGCGCATATCCCGGACTTTTTCGGAAGGTTCGGGCGCTTCCCTTTCGACCTTGTCCGGCATGGCGGTATCACACTTTTCTCCGCGGCGCCTGACGCGGTAGGCGGCGAACCCCTCGCGGAAGGGACGGCTGTAATCGACGAAAAGCCGGTTGTGCGCTCCGTAGTACTGCCACTCGTGTCCGAGTCCGGCCATGGGAAAGAATCCGATGACATGTCCCGCGTAAGGAGATTTTTTGACGTGTTCGACGGCCGAACGCATGATGCGCTTCGCCTCTTCCTGCCACAGTTTCGAGGCGAAACTTGCGGCGGAGATCCGGCGTTTGTCCTGAAAAATGAAAAGCTTCGTATTGCCGCTTTCGTCCGCGACCAGTTCGCCGGGATGTTCCTCGTTCCACTTTTCCATGGCGCGGTTTTCATAGATCGAAGTGCCCACGGGAATCTCCACGAGCAGCAGCGCCTCGGGATCGCAGGCAATGACTTTTCGGCACAGCGCATCGAGGTGCGACCAGTCGTATTTTCCATCTTGCGCACGGCCGAATTTGCCCGAACTTATCCAGTATTGGTGAATACCCGCGTCGCGCACGTTTTTTATCCAGCGTTCCGACATGTCGCTCCACAGGTGATTGAGCGTACGCGTTCTGCCGTCGACTTCCAGCAGGGGAATGTTGTTGTTTCCGTAACGGATCTTCGCCGCGGGAAGTTCGGGTGTTCTGTACCGCGGGGCGCAAACCGCCGCCGCGGGAGGCTCGCCGCCGATGAAACGCCCCTCCACCGAACGCAGGGGCAGCGGCTGGGACCGGGACACGGCCGGCTCCCACGCCCCGCCCGGAAGCCGGGCCTGAAAATTTTCTCCCGTGCCGATGCGCCGCACCTTTTTGCCGGGAAAATAAAGTATCAGTTCCCCGTGAACGCCCCGGGCGCCGCCCAGATCGCGCACGGCAAGAAAAAGCGTGTTTTCGCCTGAAACGAGCAGCGGAGCAACTTCATGTTCGTCCATGGAAAAAACATCCGAAGCGTTGGGGCCCGGAGATATTTCCCTGCCGTTGAGCACGATGCGCTCGATCACATCGTCGGCGTCGATTTGCAGAACAGCCCGCCGCGGCTTCTCTTCGAGAGTGAATTTCGTCTGAAACTCCGCCTGGTGGGACTTTGCCTTTTCTCCGCCGAGCCAGATCCACTGCGCGGGCCAGGGTCCGAAGATGTCGCCGGGAGCTCTCACGGGCTCCAGACGCAGGCTTCTCAGGATGAGAGTGTGTTTGCGCGGAGGGACGACGAGGCGCGCGTCGAATCCCGCGGCGGCGGGAGGCAGAACAAACTCACCTCCGAGAAATGGCGCACTTGCCGGGGCAAGAGCTTTTTTGAAGGCATCGAAGGGAAACACCTCGAGTTTCATTCCTTCCGGCAGGGGCCCGCCCGCGTCGGGAACGATTTTGTACCGCCCCGTCCCGGAGGGGAAATTCAGCCAGCCGCGGGGAAGTTCGACCGGAACTTCCGGTCCCGGCGGCAAGGTGATCGTCTCCCCCGTTCCGTCGAAGACGATGGAGGGACGCCCCCGGAACCGGTCCCGCGAAGGACGCACGGTCAGTTTCGGTTCGGCCGGAGGCATGATCCTGATATTCCGTATGGCGACGGCGACGCCGTCGGCAAAGATCGAGTCCAGACGGAAAAACGTCTGCGGCCCGGCGAGTTCAGGCAGATCGAGGCGGTAGTTTTTCCACTTTCCCCTGCCGTCCACCCTGAAGTCGCGCCGTCTGTCGTCGCTGAACTTCTCAGTCCCCGAGCGGAAGAAGAGCCTGCCCGTTCCCGCCTTGCCGGAACGCATTTCGAACGCAAAGACCCCTCTGCCTTTGAACTCGACCGGAGGCGAAAAGAGAAAGGGCGAAGTCTTGCGCGGCACGAACACGGTCGTCCCGTGAAAAACGCCGGCGGCGGCTTTGGCGTCCCGGTAATTGTAAGCTTTCCATTTTTCGACGGGCAGAAGCATCTCCGCGGGGGCGGCGAAGGAAGGCACTCCCGCGGCGAGCAGAAGCGCCGGAAGAAACGAAAACAGTTTCATGAGATTTCACCTCACAGCAAATTGTTCCACGGATACTGCAGACTGGTGGGAAACACATTGCACTCCGGAAGAGTTCCCTTCCACGTCAAGGCGTGACCGTCGACAAAGGCCATGTTGAGCGCTTCTCCGCCGTTGTGGCGAAAAGCCGGACTCTGCGGATTGTCCGCGGCACAGCTGGTCACGGTATAATGCCAGCCGTCCAGCAGCATCGTCACCCGGGACGGTTTGGCAATGCGGTCGAGTTTGCACGGCGATTTCTGGATGGCCGGATTTCCCGCATAACTGATCCCCCGCGATGCGGTCGAAAGCCCGAAACTCATGGCGTAACTGAAAGCATAGGTGGGATACGCGAAATGACTCCCGGGCGCGGAAAAACGCATGTCGGACGGACACCCCCACGCCCCCGCCTTGGGGAACTGGCGCTTCACCGTGTAGCCGTCGAGGGGATACCAGCCGGCCTTGGCGATCACCTGCATGAACATGCGCGAGGGGTACTGGTTGGTGACCCCGTCTCCGTTGCCCATGAAGGTCACCCAGGTCTCCGAACCGTTGTACGCCGCGGGGATCCACCCGTCGCTGCTGTCGCGGTACGTGAAAAACACGTACGTGCACTGCTTGAGATTGTTGAGACAGTTCATGGTCTTGGCCGTATCCCGGGACCGCTGCAGCGCGGGCATGAGCATGGCGGCCAGGATCGCGATAATGGCGATCACGACCAATAGTTCGATAAGCGTGAAACTTCTTTCCCGCGGCCGAATTGTTTGTTCAGGTGACATGATGAATCCTCCTTTTATTTTGGGTTGCTCAGCGCCTGAGACGTCGCAAAGTGAAATCTGCGCATTGCTGACAGGAGCGCTCCAGATCCTTGAGCATGGACCGCAGTTCGCCGCCGTGACGAAACCACATGTCCAGCCCGGACTGAAGCGTCAGCCTTGCCTGAAGGGTGAAAAAATAATCTTCCGGGCGGCTGACTGCCCGGGAAGCGGCAAGTTCGAACGCGGGAAAAAGGCTCTCTTCCAGCCAGGCAGGACGCAGTCCGCGCAGAGCGGGCATCATCGAACGGCTGAGAACCTTCTGCGCCTCGGGAGTCAGCGTGTAGTTGATGAAATCCCATGCGCCGTCATAATTGAGCGAGCCGCAGCAGATGCTGAGGACCTCCGAAAGCACGCAGGGCCGGGCCTGAACCGAACTCGGCGAGGGGACCGCCCGGATGCGGCCGTTCGCGGGAAGGCGTGAGATGAAAAACTGCCCCGCGGCGACTTTTCGCGACCTGAAGAGACGGTCCCGGTCCCAATGGTGAAGGTAGATGTCCGAAAAGCACGGTGTCAACTGCTGTTCGATCTTGTCCTTAAGATAAAAAAGAGGTTCTCTGAAGGAATCCGGATCGAAGCGCAGGCGCCCGGTGATGCCGTCGGTCATCTCGATCCCGTGGTCGAAGAGAAAAGTGACATATCCGTCGAGCACAAAAGCATATTCCAGTTCCGGATGCTCCCGTTTGACCGTCTCCCAGCGGGGCGCGAGAAACTGCCAGTCGAGATGTTCGCCGCGCAGATCGATGAGGTCGGAATATCCCGCGAGAACCATCACATTGAGCGCGGGAGCAATTCCCCAGAATCGTCCATCGGGATCGGTGAGGAACGCCGCCGGATAAAACGCCTTGCGGTCGATCCCGACAGCCAGCTGGGCAAGGTTCACCCAAGGCAGAGAGTTCTCCACGACTCCGTACATGAAGGGATTTGTGGGAAAGAGGACGAAATCACCTTTTCCCTCCTGCGCGGCGGAAACACATGCGGCCAGATCATCGACCGGATAGGGCACGACAGCGGAGCGGCTCACCCGGTTCCAAGCGTCGATGACGGGAAGCCAGTAGTCAAGGCATTGGCTGCAGATGATGAGGACGCAGTCCCGTAATTTGTGCCGAACCGCGGTAGCCGCGGGTTTCCGCAGTTTTTTCCGGGCGGAACTGGCCGTACCGAAACTCTCGGCCAACGCGTGATGGGCTTGACTCGCCGTCGCCTGTCCCACGTGGAACCGCTTCTGGATACGCCGGATCGGAGGCAGTGCCGCTCCCGGAGGCAGCAGGAGAGTCTCCTCGCGCAAAATGGAGTAGATCTCCGCCGCCCGGTCCGATAGTGCAACTGTTTTCCGAATCTGCATTTAATCCCCGAAATCTGTATCCAGCATTGTGCCGTCACTTATATCTTAAAGTGTGGGATACAGATTTGCAAACGGGAAAATGCCTGAAAAATCAATTTTTTCGCAGGATCCAAGCCGCCGCCGGAGAGTGCTCCCGATGGGGCAGAGCCTTCCCGGCAAAAAACCTCCGTACATTCGAAGAGACGGTGTTCACAATCCGGGCCGGCCGCAGTCGCGGCGGCGGACAAAGCGGGCTGCCGCAAACGGTTCGTGCGGCAGCGGACGCCGATCTGCGGGAGCCACTCCGCCGCTGTGCAGGGCACGGCCCTGTTCCCGCCAGAGCCTACTCTTCGGGGCAAGGCGCGGTTATCTCGAAGCCGACGTTTCGGCCGGCGGGGGCGGGATAGCGTTCCATGCGGTTGGCACAGGAACACCACAGCCGCAGGGAGAGGTCGTGATTTCCGGCGGGAAGATCGAAGGCGAAGGGCGGCAGGGCGCAGCGCGCGAGGGCCTTGCCGTCGACGACGATTTCGGCGATCCCGGCAAATCCGGGGAGTTCCAGCCGGTCGCCGGAAGCGGACACGACCTCGCCGAAATCCAGGACGGCGGAGCCGGAGCAGAAGGGCTGGCCCTGTTTCTCCCACGACTCTCCGAGGGTCACCCGGGAGCGGCGGGGAGAAAGAGTGATCGTCTTTTCTTCCGGCTCGAAAAAGGCAAGCATGTACTGCTGAAAGACCCGCCGGGCGTAGTCGCCGCGGGTCAGGACTTCGACATCGACGGCTCCGCCGACGAAAGCGGGGGTGGTGAAAAGGGCGGGGACGGCAAGAACGACCTCGTTTTCACCCTTGCGCGCAGTAAATACGGTTTCAAGATAAAGATCGTCGCAGATGCGGGTCTCGCGGGTCAATCCGCAGGGCACGCCGTTGACGCGGACCTCCCCGCCGTTCTCCGCGGGAACGAAGAGGGACAGGAGCATTTCCTCCGTCGCGGAAAAGGACAGCGTTTTCTCGAAGGGGACCAGCTGGGACTCCTCCCATGTGACGGGCACACTGCCGGTGAAACGCCGTTTGACGCGGCGTTTTTCCGGGCTCCGGAAGGACTCGAAGGGGCCGCCGATGACGGCGATCTCGCCGGGTTCGAGGACCAGTTCGACGGTCCTCTCCCGGAAAACCAGCGTGCCCGACAGGGAGCGGGGACTCCAGACGTTGGCGGCCAGCAGGTATTCTTTTCCGTCCAGCTCCCGGCGCATGAAGGCGAGCTCCCCGCCGGTGAAATAGATCTCCGGCGGCGGAAGTTCGGGAAACCCCTGCAGGGGATCGATCACGCATTCGATATTTCCGGAATAGTTTTCGGGAACGATGACGTACCCCTCGGCGCGGCGGGCGAGCCGGTCGCAGAAAGTGAAAAACGGCGCCGTGTCCTCGTCACGCCACGCTCTGCGGGTGGGATCGACGACGGCGTACCGGGCAAGATACTTTCCCGCGGAGGCGGCGCGGCAGTAACGGGCCAGCGTGTCGTTGAACTGCCGCAGTCCGGGGCGCAGACCGCTCCGCAGGAACTCCGGCGGCGCGAAGTGCTTGACATCCCCCTGCAGACGGTGATGGACGGCGTGGGGCACGATGAAGTTCACCCCCTGCATGATCTGCCAGGCGGCGATGCGGCGCAGATCCGCAAACGCCGCGCCCCAGTTCGTGGCGGCGAACATTTCGCACATGACCCGCTCCTTTCCGGCAAGGAACGCGGCGCTGGAGGCGTACTTGGCCCGCACGTCGCACGAGGTGTCCGAAAAGGCCGGATGAGGCAGTTTTTCGGGCGGCGCGCCGAAGGAGACCCGGGGAGAAAACAGCCGCTTGTCGTAGTGCGTTCCTCCGTCGAGGGCCAGCAGTTCGTGATCGGTCCCGGGCAGATCGGCGCAGTCGAGAAGAGCCAGCGGATCCCCCTCGGTGAAGGCCGAACTGCGGATGCACTTCCCGTAGGCAAGGGGCCCCGTGTCGGAGGTGTGGAAGGTGTAGAGCACGTTGTGCGCGGCGCACCACCGGTGATTGCCGGCGAACCACTGCCGGTAGAGTTCACCGCACAGGCTCCAGTATTTTTCGGAGATATCCGGGGCGCGTCCCGAAAAAAGTTCAGCCAGATGCGCCGTGATGTCGGATCCGAAGCGCTCCCGGAAAAGTTCGGGGAAGCGCCTGCTCCACGGGTAGTACCTTTCGCCGCACTGCGCGGCAACGGCGGAGTTGACCCGTCGGTTGTCCGCATCCGAAAAGAAGCCCGTGATGCCGTCCCCGAAGAAGGGCGCGAAGCGCTTGTGATACTCCTCGTAAACGAACTTGATGAAGAGTTCGGAACTCTCGGGCTCCTCGAAGGCGGGAAATCCCCACGGCACCTCGGCGATGCGGAGTTCCCCCTCCGGGTTCGGCCGCAGACGCAGCTGTTTGAGATGGGGCGCCGCCTGAGCTATCCTGCCCGCCGCGTCGCCGGGAGGATAGTTGAAGCCGTCGTTGATCCACAACTGCATTTCGAGACGGCGGGCGGCGTCGATGAAGTTTCCGGTGAGGTCGAACCACGCTTCCGAAAGGTATCCCTTCTCGTCGAACCCCTGCGGCGGCTTGTTGAAAAGCACGATCCCGCCGAAGCCCGCATTCCGGCAGTCCTCCATGGCGGCAGAGACCGCCTCCGGCGTGTACGCACCGGGATCCGTCGTGGTCAGAAAATAAAACGGCACCGGCCGGTACCGGTCGAGCGTGTCGCAGGTGCTCATGGTTCACTGCTCCATCATTTCAAAGCTGTTTTGTCCGCAGCGGACTCTTCCTGGCGATCGACTGCCTCACGCAGGGCATTGATAAACCCCTTCCCATAGCGCAAATCAGGCTCCATATAGTTCCCCTCGCCCCATTCGTTCCACGACTTCAGAAAAATAAGATTGGTTTCGGGGGCCTTGTTCCGGCATCCGTTCAAAACATGCAGAGCATGCGCTTTGAAACTTGCCGGATCCGAATGGGTCAGAATGGATCCGCGCTTTCCGCTGCGCGGAGAATGATCCCAATTCGGGAGCAGGGAAGGATAAACCCGCGGATCGACAGCTTCCATACCTTTCTCATCAAAGAAGTATTTGAAAACCTTGCGATAATCCGCATGAAACGGCATTCCGAGCAATCGCTGACAAAATTTGACCCCCTTCCAATACGGGCGTTTGGTGTACGCATTCTTCCTGAGAATGTTCACGCCGTCGAATCCAAGTGCGAGGATCCGTTCCGCCGTGGAATCATTTGTCGCCTGCCCGACAAAATGAAAGCCCCCCAGAGAATTTTTACGGGCATGATTCTGCCATTGCTCCATGAACTTGCCGACGTCGGGAAAGTCCAGAGGCCGATAGATCATGAAGAGCAATTTACCGTTAACCCTGATGTAACGCTTGTCCTCGAACGCCGGCAGGAGAGAATAAAAATGCTTCTCGATTCCGGCCGAATCGTCGTACAGCTGTTCAGCGACAAGACGAGGCCGGCATGCCGCGTCCGCATTCCAGAATTTGGAATACCAGGACTGGTTCGCCCAGCAGAGACAAAACGGGAAATCCGGCTTCTTCAATCGCAGAACCTCATTGAAAACGAGATCCAACTCCACGTGATCTTCAGAGAACCAGTAATGATAGTAGCAAAAGCCCTCCACGCCGGCTTCGCGGGCAAGTTCCGCCTGAGCTTCCCGAACTTCCGAAAGACGCAAATCGTAATAGCCCAGATCGGCAGGAACTCGCGGTTGATAATGACCGGGAAAAAGCCGTCTCGCCTTGCCGACATTTGTCCACTCGGTAAAACCTTCTCCGTAATTGCTGTTATTTATCCCGGTCGGGTAATACTGAGGAAGATAAAATGCAATGATCCTTTCCGTGGTTCTTCCCGCTGCAATATCGCGCTGCTGAAAACCGGTATTGTCCGCCATCGCAATATCCTTCATATCCAATTCATATCCGAATTCACATCCAAAGCGAAGTGAGCCGAACGGCACATCACGGCACACATCACGCATGGTATGGATAAAGTTCAAGCCCTCCGCTGCTCCCACCCGGTTACTATAGCATTCTTTTCGTTTTTTTTCAAGTTCCCGGCACAGCATCAGGTACTGATGAAGTACCGCTCTGCCTTTTTGATCTGATGACGCTGCCCCCTTCCCAACTCCTGTGCCGCGGCGGAAGCTTGACCGGGCTGTTACCCCGACGATCATGAAAATTTTTCTCTTTCCCCCTTGACAAGTCGCGCCGCGAAAGCTATATTTTAACTCCGTTCGGACGCCGGAACTCCGGCGCGGTCTTTTTATGTGTCAACTCAAGCGGTGAAAGAACTATGACTGCCAATTCAGACGATGCGGTCCCGTTAGGACGCGGAGCCGGGGACAGGAGTTCTGCGCCGCTTGAGTCCGGCGACTGACGCGGCCTTGCCTCTCCCGTAAAGAACCTTTTTCACGGTTCGCCTCCCCGGCTTCATCACGCAAAATATCAGCAGTTGCCAAGGGAGGATATCCTCATGTTGAGATGTTACGATCTTATCGACGGCCGGGTCCAGATGTGCCCCGAAGGCCGGCCCGGCCTTATTCAGGTCTACAGCGACCCCTCGGAAGAAGAAAAGAATTACCTCGTCAATGACTGCGGCATCGACAGCCATACCCTCGCCTCCGCCCTCGACGAAGACGAGATCAGCCGTGTCGAATACGAATCAAATCACGTCGCCGTCATCATGAAACGCCCCGGCAACGTCCAGATCCAGAGCCGCATGGCCTTCCGCGTCTCCAGCGTCGGCGCCTTTCTTTTCCGCGATCGCATGATCGTCGTCCAGTCCGACGTCATGCCCCTCTTCGAACACGGCAAGATGCCCCTGCGCGGCAACAGCGTTCAGGGCGTCCTGCTGCGGCTGCTCCACCACGCCACGCACCACTTTCTGCAGCATCTGCGCATCATCCGCAACATCTCCGACGAGATCGAGAACAAGATCGAATTCGCCGTCACCAACAAGTCTCTGGTCAACATGTTCGCACTCATGAAGTGCCTCACCTACTACGAATCGGCCACCAGCGCCAATCAGGTCCTTCTGCGCCGGCTCCGCAACGACGCCGGCCGCATCGGATTCGATCAGGACGAGATCGACTTCCTCGAAGACATCACCGTCGAAAATCAGCAGTGTGATAACTTGACCAACATCTACACCGGCATTCTCACCGGCATGTCCGACGCCCGCGTCTCCATCGTCAGCAACAATCTGGCCGTCATCATGAAATATCTGGCCATCATCAACATCGTGTTCCTGCCGCTCACCGTCATCACCGGTCTCGGCGGCATGTCCGAATTCACCATGATGACCAACGGCATCTGGTGGCCCCACGCCTACAGCGCCCTCGTCCTCGTGCTCGTGCTCATCGGCTACGTGACCTACCTCCTCGTCCGCAAGATCGGCACCAACAACGCTTCCAAGAGGTGACAGAATGGCCAAGAAACAGAAAAAACAACGTTCGTCCTCCATGCGCAACAAGCAGAAGAACCTCTGCCGCAAGCTCGACTGGGCCTGCCTCGTGCTCGGACTGACCATCATCGTTTCCGCCATCGGCACCGCCGGAAGCGATTACGACCTCTCCAAAGCCAATCCCCAGGGCTTCGCCATGTGGTTTCTCCTCATCACCGGCTGGATCCCCCTCGAGATCCTCGGCGTCATCCGCTGGCTTTTCGGTCTCCATCAGGAGATCTCCCCCGCCGGAGAAGGACCCACCCTCGGCCTCTGCGCCCTCACCGCCCTCGCCGCCGTCTGGGCCCTCTTCCGCTTCCATATCGCCAGGACCTGCCGCCCGGAAGTCCTCCGCGCCGCCTTTCACTTCGTCCTCATCTTCGCCTGCTGGGGCATCTTTCAGCTCATCTGCTGCATCATTGCTCTCAGCAGCGAACACTCCGACATCGCCCCCCTCGACAAGACGCTCACCCGCCAGCTCTCTTTTCCCCGGGAAAAGAAAGCTGAACAGGGAAAAGCGCAGTAGCATTGGGATGGGGGCGCGCGGGGCCTCAGAAAAGCACTCGAAGCCCCGGTACAGGCCGGGGTGAGCCGCCTCAAACGGCGTTTTCGGGGCCCCGGATCAGTGCAGGAGGTACACGCACAGCGCCGCGCAGACGATGATGAAGCAGATCACGCCCGCGAGGATACAGGCGTTGACGATATTGTTCCTCACCGCGGATATGGGAGCGGCCGCGGGGGTGGAGTCGGGCGGCGGAGCTTTTCCGGGCGCGGCCACGATGAAATGCCGGCCGCAGCAGGGACAGGCTTTTTTGCCTCTGATGTTCCTGCGTTCGAGCACGATCCGACCGGAACAGCCGGGGCAGATGACGGAGAGTTCATCCATTTTGAGCCCCGCTCCGGTCCTGTCGACAAGAAACTTGCGCCCGCAGAGCGGACACCGGGCCCTGCCGCCGATGACGGAGTCGTCAGCCTCAAGGTTCCCGGAACAGTACGGACACTGCAGATTCATGTCGTTTTCGCTTTCAGTTCAAATTCCCCGGACGACGGGACAGGGCAGTTCCGCGACGCCGGAACTCCGGCTCTCTTCCATCGGAAGACGCGCAGCCGAAAAGCGGACGGCAATTCCGGAAAAACCGCCGGGAATACTTTTGCGGATCATAACTTTTCTCCCTTTTTTCGGAACGGACACATTCCCCGGAAAGACAGAACTCAGAACCAGGACTCGACGGTGCCGCCCATGACCGCGTCATGGATCTCCTGCGAAACGCCGATCTTGCTCAAGATCTGTCTGTAATGGAGTATCCCCTCGGTCTGGATCCGGGGAATGGTGACGTAGCAGTCGGTGCCGAGGACGAGTTTCGCGATGAATTTCGTGTTGTCCCCGCAGAGCAGCACGGGAGGACGGAGCAGACTTGCGACCTCCTCGGCGGAGAGGGCCATCCAGCTGCCGGAGCCGGCCAGGTCGGCGTAGACGTTGGCGTGCATCTTGACAAGCTCCGCGGCCTGAGTCCGCCAGAAGGTGGTGCCCAGATGGGCGACGACGATCCTGAGCTTCTGAAAGGACCTCGCCGGACGGTCGAGGTTGAGGGGATCCATGTTTTTGAGGGTGGGACGCCTGGCGCGCATGTCCTCCTCGTTGGGCCGGTAGTTGCCGGTATGAAAGAGCATGGGCAGTCCCAGCTTTTCGCACTCCTCGTAAAGGGGCATGTAGAGATCGTGATCGTAGGGATAATAGGGATAGATGCATTTGACGCCTTTTGCGCCCCGGTCCGCCCAGCGGCGGAGGGCGTCGAGGTCGGGCGGGGCGTCCCACAGTTCGACTTTGACGAGGGGGACGAGCCAGTCGGAATACCGTTTGCAGAAGTCGATCACCTCGTCGTTGGGAAGAAAATCGTGCCCCCCGTAGTGCAGTCCGCCCGACATGGCGGCGCGGCAGCCGTTCCTTTCGCAGTTGGCGACGAACTTTTTCACCAGTTCCGGGTCGCCGGAATTGAAATGCGCGTGAAAATCCAGATACATTCTTTCAGCTCCCTGATAATTGTGACCGGAGGATGTCCGCACGCCTAATTTACTCCGGCGCCGGATACATTTCAAGTCGTTCCGGCTTGATTTCGCCTCCGGGCGCGGGTATATTATCGGCGGCCCCGAAAAAAGAACGGAGAAAGGACATACCCATGAGCAGAACGGAAAAGGCTTTCGAACTGGCGTGCGAGATCTACCGCGAACACGGCGTGGATCCGGTCGAAGTGATGGAAAAGGTGAAGAACATCCCCGTGTCGCTCCACGCGTGGCAGGGCGACGACGTCGTGGGATTCGAAAATTTCGAGACGGCGCTCACGGGCGGCTGTCAGGTGACCGGCAACTATCCCGGACGGGCCCGCACCGCGGACGAACTGCGCGCCGATCTGGATCTCGTGCTGAAACTGGTCCCCGGCAAAAGCCGCGTCTGTCTGCAGGGCCATCAGGTCGATAAGATGATCCCCGGCGTGGACCGCGACGGCTTCACGATGGAGCATTTTTCCGACTGGCTGGCGTGGGCGCAGAAAAAAAACATCGGCATGGACATCGCCCCCTGTTTCTACTCGCATCCCAAACTGGACCACGGCCTCTCCCTCTCGCATCCCGACGCGGGGATCCGCAAATTCTGGATCGACCACGGGCTCAACATCCGCCGCGTCGCCGCGGAGTTCGGGCGGGTGCTCGGCACGCCCTCGGTGTGCAACTTCTGGATGCCCGACGGCTTCAAGGACATCCCCGCCGACCGTTACGCGCCCCGGATGCGCATGAAGGAGAGCCTCGACGCGATCTTTGCCGAAAAGATCGACGAAAAATACGAACTTGACGCGGTGGAATCCAAACTTTTCGGCATCGGCGTCGAAAGCTGCACGGTGGGTTCCCACGACTTCTTTCTCATGTACGCGGCGCGGAACAACAAACTCATCTGCCTTGATTCGGGGCACTTCCATCCCACGGAGTCCATCGGCGACAAATTGAGCGCCATCGTCTCGCAGCAGGGACGCATCCTGCTCCACGTGAGCCGGGGCGTGCGCTGGGACAGCGACCACGTGATCCTGCTCAACGACGAGCTTCTGGCCATCGCCCGCGAAGCGGCGGTCTACGGGTATCTGGACAGGATCTTCTTCTGCCTGGACTATTTCGACGCCAGCATCAACCGCATCGCAGCCATGGCGGTGGGGGCGCGCAACATGCGCAAAGCGCTGCTCATCGCGCTGCTGGAGCCCACGGATCTGCTCCGCAAGGAGGAGGACGCCTGGGACTTCTCGGCCCGCATGGCCCGGCAGGAGGAGATCAAGACCCTGCCCTGGGGCAGCGTGTGGAGTTACTTCTGCGAGCGAGAGGGCGTGCCCGGCGATTTCGACATGATGCGCGACATCGCCTCCTACGAGAAGGACGGGCTCTCCAAACGCAGCTGAGGCTCCGGCGCTTTCCCGCGCCCTGTTCCCCGCAAAGTTCGGCGGAGC
>JAFTDL010000059.1 GCA_017454215.1 Lentisphaeria bacterium
CACTCCACGTCGAGCAGAACCGTGTTTTTTTTGAGGTTGGTGAACTTGTAGGCGATCTCTCCCCGCGGATGATGCGCCGTGCTGCCGAGGGACTTTCGGAACGCCTCGTCGGCGAATTTCAGCACGATGCCGTCCTGCGGGTAGGGCAGGGCGGCCAGCTCCTCCTTCAGGGCTTCCCACCGGGAACTCAGTTCCGACAGGGGGATCTCGCGCCGCCACAGCGAATAGTCGGCCAGAGTTATTTTGGCATGCTGGACCATCATGGCGGTGATGTCCTTGAGCCCCATGATGCCGGCGACCGCGTTCCGCGTGTTCTTGTAGGTGGAACCGTCCTTCTTCCGGATGGAGGCGTAAAGTGTTCTGAAGTCGTCCTCGCGGATGAGAAGTTCTCCGCGGGCCGGACGGTCAAGGGGCCCCGTGTAGCCGGGAGCTTCGAGTTCGACAAGGGGGATCTTGTCGGAAATGTCCTCGCCGAATTCGCCGTCCCCGCGGGTCGCCAGGACACGTCCGTCAAAACTTGCGGAAATGCCGTCGTACTTGGGTTCGACGAAAAGCATCTCATCCTTCGAGCGGGCGAATTTTGCCGCCCAGTCCAGCAGCGCCTCCAGAGAATAGGCCTTGTCGAGAGAAAGCATCGGCGTCGTGTGGCGCACCTTGCCGTTTCCCGCCACGGAGGGCGTGAATATCTGCGACAGAAGCGGGTTGTCCGGATCAACCTTCTGCAGCGCTCTTACGATCTCGTCGTAGCGTGCATCGGAGATCTCCGGGGCATTCTTTTCCCAGTACTGGCGGTTGTGGTACTCCAGGAGTTCGACCAGCTCATCCCGTCCGAGGGCTTCCAGATCAAAATTGACTTTATCCATGACAATATCCGCAATGAGACAACAAATATAACCCGGAAGGTTGAATTTTTCAAGGTGAAGGACTATATTAATCGGAAGTCGATGTGCGAAAAAGAGACAGACTGTCCCCGTCCGGCGGACCGCGGAGGCGGTTTTCCGGACCGGATGCGCCGGCGGAAAGCCGGTCCGATGTCCGGGGGGCTTTGCCTGTCGTCAAAAAGAATTGGAGTTCCAAACTATGTCGAAAAGTTTCAATGTCGCTGTCGCCGGCGCCACGGGCGCCGTCGGTGTGGAAATGGTCAAGACGCTGGAAAAGAGAAATTTCCCGGTCGGAAATCTCCGCCTGCTGGCTTCGGCCCGCTCCGCGGGAAAGACCATGAAGTTCCGCGGTGAAGACGTCGTCATCGAGGAAATGACCGAAAATTCCTTCAAGGGGATCGATATCGCGCTCTTCAGCGCGGGCGGAGACATTTCCAAGAAATTCCGTAAAAGCGTCGTCGACGCCGGAGCCGTCATGATCGACAACTCCAGCGCGTTCAGACTCGACCCCGATGTGCCGCTCGTCGTGCCCGAGGTCAACCCCGAAGACATCGCAGGACACAACGGCGTCATTGCCAATCCCAACTGCTCAACCATCATCATGCTGGTGGCCGTCGCTCCGCTGCACCGGGCGAAAAAACTCCGCCGTCTGGTCGCCGCCACCTATCAGGCCGCCAGTGGCGCCGGCGCCAAGGGCATGGACGAACTTGTCACGCAGACCCGCCAGCTGCTCGACGGACAGCCCATTGAGCCCAGGGCCTTCGCACACCGGATCGGATTCAACCTGATCCCCCACATCGACGTGTTCTATGACAACGGCTACACCAAGGAAGAGCTCAAGATGCTCAACGAGACCCGCAAGATGCTCCACGACGACTCCATCAGAGTCACCTGCACCTGCGTCCGGGTCCCGGTCCTGCGCGCCCATTCCGAAGCGCTGAACCTCGAATTCGCCGATGAGATCACGCCCGACGAGGCCCGTGCCATTCTTGCGGCCGCTCCCGGGATCAAGGTTGTCGACGATCCGGCGAACAAGCTCTATCCCATGCCGGTCGACGCGACCGAGAAATACGATGTTCTCGTCGGCCGCATCCGTCAGGACATTTCCCGGGACGACCGGCGCGGACTCGACATTTTTGTCGCCGGAGATCAGGTCCTCAAGGGCGCGGCGCTCAATGCCGTGCAGATCGCGGAACATCTCTGACAGGGAAGGGGACCGCCGTGACTGTGACGAAACGCCGAATCGGGAAAGACAGGTGTCTTCTGCTGCTTGCCTGCGGAGCGTTTTTCGCCGCGGCCGCGGCGGGATGCCGTTCGCAGGACGAGGCTTCGTTCGATGCCGTCGCATCCCATCTTGACCGCGGCGGAAGTTATTACCTGATAAAGAATAACGAGCCTCTTTTCAGGGAAGCGGAGACGTTCTTCAAAAAATTCCAGAAAACGCTTCTTGACGCCGGCTCCTCCGAAAAATTCGACAGCGAACAGCTGATGATCGCAAGTTCTGTCGTCGAACTTGCCGTCCGTCTCTCGGGCATCACGGAATGCCGGTGGAGCGGGACAAGTTCCCTCCGGATCCCCGACGCGCTCGAAACGACTTTCAGGAACAGGACATTCTACCTTCTCCCGGAGAGACCGCGGGGCGTCTTCTGGACCGTTCCCGGCAGGGAGAACCGTCCGCTGTTCAGGGAATTGACCTGTCTGCCCGCGGATACGCTCCTGGCAGGGGATTTCGTTCTTGACCTCGAACCTCTCGGGGAAATGCTCGAAAAAAGTTCTTTCGGCGGGGAGAAGGTCGACATGTCCTGCCGGATGCTTTTCAAAACCGGGATACGCGAACTCTGCGCCGGGATATCCGGCGAATGGGGATTTGCCGTATTCCCGCAGAAAAGCAGCGGCATGTATAATGATTTCGTTCTGACGTTTCCCGACAGGGGGCAGCATCTCTTCCGGCGGATATCGGAATTCGTCAGGAATCTCCCGTCGGCCAGGATCGACGGGTCCGAGATCTCCCTGCGGTTCCGGCCCGGAAAGGCTCCCGTTCTGTGCACGGGAGCCGACGACAGGATCACGATCTACTCCAGCGCCGCCGCCCGGGAACATTTCTGTTCCTCCGACGGCGGTCTGGCGAAGCAGCCCGATTTCCGCCGCCTCTCCGACGGTCTGCCCGGAGAAGGCGTCGCCGTGTTCTATTCGGCGGGAACGCTTCCCGAAACGAAGACGATCGCGCTTCCCAGGCGATTCGGCGGTCTGCAGATCGATCCCGCCGATTTCGACCGTCCCCGGCTGGTGGTCGTCAGACGTGAAAGCAACGGTTTGTCGGTGACCTCCAACAGCGGCTTCGACATCCCCACCACGGGGATCATTTCCGTTTTCATCGCTCCTGCTCTTCTTCTTGCGTCGCATTGGGACGAACTTGCTCCGCTGCTGCCCCGTTCCGGCGTGCTCTCCGCAGAACGGAAAGCGGAAAAAAGCGAACCGCAGCGGCAGGAAGACGGATCTGTCGCCGGATGCGGCGCACAGCTGACCCGGATCGCCGGTGCGTTGAAAGCCTATGCGGAAAAGCATGGAGATGTTCCCGCAGGGACGGACATTTCCGGACTGCGCAAACTTCTTGCCGATGGAAAAATCAAGCCCGCCGATCTCGTATGCCCCGGCTCGGAGGAGGTGGCCGCCCCTTCGGCGGAACAGCTGGATTTCAGCAGCTGCAGCTACATCTACTTCGGCGCGTGGAAGAAGAACGGCAATCCGAAGCTGCCGCTGCTCGTCGACCGCCCGGAAAATCACAGTGACCGGTTCCACGTCGTCTTCAGGGACGGCGGCGTCGCCCTGTTCAAACTTGAGAACTGCCGCAGTATCAGGCGCATGGCGGGATTTCTGCACACGAAGTTCTCCTACAGCGAAGAGGATTTCTCTGAGCTGATCTCCCGGGCGGCGCGTCTGGACAGTTTGTTTGAATCCCGTTGATGAAAAAGTTTTCAGAATCGAGGTTGTCTGATGGATACGAAAAACAGTCATAAGAAATTCAGCGAAGACGCCGCCAAGGCTCTCGAAAGCTGTATCAATGCGTTTTCCCTTTCGGAGTTTTCCCGGGTCACCGGGGTGCGGATCGAACTGCTCCGCCGCTTCATCAACCGCAGGGCGAGAAAGGCCCGGATCGAGACTTGGGACAAGATCTATCCGACTCTCAAACCGCTGCTTCTGGGCCCCGAGCCGCGCAACAGTCCGCCGCTCAGGATCGGCTCGCCTTACCGCCGCCACCTGGAACTGGTGGATATGCTCAGCGACCAGAAGGTCCTTCTCGATGTCTTCGATATTTTGAGCGATGCGCAGAAAAAAGCCGCGGTCGCCGCTTTTCGGACCGCCGGGGCGGCGGATGCCGGACCGTCCTCCTTCCGCAGCCTGTCGGATGAGGAGAACGTGATAATGGGTCTCTTCCTCGCGCTGCCGCCGGATGAGAGAAAAAATCAGCTTCTGGCACTGGTCAAAACCGGTACGGAAACGCTTCGCAAGCGGCGGCGGGAAATGTTTTAATCTTTACGGAAAGAGGATGTTATCGCGGCATGTTTGTCAAACTCTGGAGTGAAAAACTTGTTTGTGACAGAATAAACGGCATGTACGGAAACGAGCCGCTGAATTCGCATTACGTTTCGACGAACCATTCGGATCTGTATTCGGCGGGGTGCCGCCTGTTCGGATCCTGGAAGGACGCCGTTGTCGCGGCGGGGCTTGATTATTCGTCCATCCGCAAATACAAGAAATGGGAGAAGGCCGACGTCGTGGCGGCGATCCGGCAGCGTTTCGACGCCCATGAACCGATCTCCTGTCAGTTCGTTCAGCTGAACTGCCGGGCGCTCTACATGGCGGCGATCCACAAGTTCGGCGCCTGGAACAGTGCGGTCGTCGCCGCCGGAGTCGATTACAACAGCATCCGGCAGCGGCGCAGACTCACCGTGGAGGAGGTCAGAGAAGAGATCATCAACCTTTTCGAGAGCGGTGAGAACCTCGCGTACCCCAATATGCGCAAAAATTTCTCCTATCTGCTGACATACGGTATCCGCAAACTGGGCAACGGCAGCTGGGCGCAGGCCCGGCTGAATTGCGGGATCAAAAAGAATTATCGCAGGAAACGGCATCTGCCGGATGATTTTCTGGAACCGGAGCTGTTCCCTGTCGACCGGAGCGGGTTTTGAAAAATCGGGAAACAGCGTACAGTGATCTGTGGAGAGCGGTCTTCCGTATCGGCGGCTACATGCGCGAACGGAATATCGGTTCCGAGGACAAGAATTTTTACCGGCTGACGTACAATCAGCTGCGGATGATCCAGTGCGTGTACGTCTGCGGTCCCGGACTTTCGCTCAAGAGTCTCGCCGAGAAACTGGGGATCACTCCGGCAGCGGCCAGCGAAATGGTTAATACGCTGGTCCGCAAGGGAGTCCTCACGCGGCAGGAAAGCTCCCGCGACCGCAGAGCCATCTCCATAAGCATCTCCGACGAGTACCAGAGCCGTTTCAAGCACAGCGAGGAATTGTTCGACAACGTCACCGCCGGTTTCATGGATACGGTCGATCCCCGTGAGCGGGAGATCTTCGCAAAAGTCCTGCGGCAGTGGGATGAATACGCGGGGGCCGGGGCTGTCGGGAAACAGGATCGTTCGTCATGATCAAATTTTCTGTTGCAAGACTGGACAAGGAACCCATCGAGCTTGCGGGGAGCGAACCTGCGGAGTTTCTGGGCCTTGCGTCCGGCGATGTTTACAGCGCCGCCTCTTCCGTTGACTACGACCTGCTCGTGTCGCGCGTTTCGGGCGGAGCACTGGTCTCCGGCTCGTGCCGTGTCACGATCGCCGGAGAATGCGGCCGCTGTCTCGCTCCGGTCGAAAGGGAAATCGCGGCCGAAAATATAGAGCTTTTCATCGCCCTGCCGCAGACGGCGGAAGAGATCGACATTTCCGAGGACATCCGTTCGGAAGTCCTTCTGGAACTGCCTATGATCCTGCTGTGCAAAGAGGACTGCAGGGGCCTCTGTCCCCGGTGCGGCGCGGACCTCAACCGCTGCAAGTGCGGCTGTTCCGGCACGCCGGGAGGCGCACTCGCGTGGGGAGAACTCGACAAACTCAATCTTTGAGATCAAACATGGGAGGAAAAAATGTTTGAAATAGAAATCCGCCGGACTTTCTCGGCCGCCCACCGCCTCAAAGGCTACGACGGCGACTGCCGCAATCTTCACGGTCACAATTATTCCGTCGTCGTGACCGTCCATGCCAGCGAACTGAACGAGATCGGCATCGCCCTTGATTTCAAGAAACTCAAAAAGACTCTCGACGAGGTCATCGGCTCCTACGATCACCACAATCTTTCCGACCTGCCGGAATTTGCCGAGGTCAATCCGACCAGCGAGATCCTCGCCCGCAACATCTACCGCCGCATGAGCAAAAAACTCAACACCGACGAGATCAAGGTCAACCGGGTCAAGGTCGGGGAATCCGAAAATTCTGATGTCGTGTACTTCGAGAACTGAAAATGCTGCGCGTCGTCGAAACATTTGTCAGCATCCAGGGCGAATCGACCCAGGCCGGGCGCAAATGTTTTTTCATCCGTCTGGAGGGGTGTGATCTGGCCTGCAGTTACTGCGACACCCGCTATGCCGCTTCAGGAGGAAAGCCGATGAGCATCGGCGACTTGACGGAACTTGCCGAAAAGTCCCGGACGCCTCTCGTCGAGATCACCGGCGGCGAACCGCTTCTTCAGGCGGAGACTCCGTCTCTGTGCCGGGCGCTGCTGGACAGAGGATTCGAGGTCATGCTCGAGACCGGCGGCGCGCACTCCATAGAGAAGATCCCGGCGCAGGTCAGGCGGATCGTCGACTGCAAACTTCCCGATTCCGGGATGGCCGACCGCATGCTGTTCGAAAATTACGCGCTTCTGACGGAGCGGGACGAAGTCAAGTTCGTCGTTTCTTCGAAGCGTGATTTCGAGTACGCCGAAAAGATCTGTGCGGAATACGCTCTCGCGTCCAGGACGCCGCACCTGCTGATATCTCCCGTGCGGGGCAGGGCGGAGTTGGAGGAAGTTGTCAACTGGCTCCTCGCGTCCGTTCATCCCTTCCGTCTGCAGCTGCAGATGCACAAGATCATCTGGGGTGACCGGCGGGGGGTATAGAGGAGATGTGAAAAGTGAGTGATCGTCCGAAACATGCGGTCGTTCTGTTGAGCGGCGGAGCCGACTCCGCCACATGTCTTGCCATTGCCGTCAGCAGGGGCTTTGCCGTTCACGCGCTGAGTTTCGACTACGGACAGCGCAACCGCTGCGAACTTGAGGCGGCAAAAAAGATCGCCGCGCAGCAGAATTGCCGCGACCACAGGATATTCAGACTGGACCTCTCCCTGTGGGGAGGTTCGGCGCTGACCGACAAAAACATTCCCGTGCCCGAGACCCGGGCCGTGGGGATCCCGGTCACCTACGTGCCCGCGCGCAATCTCGTGTTTCTTTCGCTGGCGGCGGCATGGGGAGAGACGCTGGGGGCCAGGCACATTTTCATCGGCGTGAACAGCGTCGATTACTCGAACTACCCGGATTGCCGCGCACAGTTCATAGAGTCCTTCCGGAAGACGGTCACCCTCGGCACCCGTTCCGCGGATGAAGGCTGGTCATGGTCGGTCGAGACGCCGCTGCAGGATCTCAGCAAAGCCGAGATCGTAAGGCTCGGGACCGGGCTGGGGGTCGATTATGCGCAGACGGTCAGCTGTTATTCTCCCGACGGGTCGGGACGGGCCTGCGGAAAATGCGCCAGCTGCCGTCTCAGACGGGCGGGGTTCATCGAAGCCGGACTCGCCGATCCGACGCGATATTATGGGTAAAAAGGGGGATTCACGGTATAAAGTCGATTTATTTTTGCATTTTTACTTGCATATCTGTGAATCGGGGTGTATGTTACCTAACCACAAATTGCAGCGCAGGTTGATTCAACATCAATTATAATTTTGGAAGATCTATGAAAAAGTTGTTTGTGACCGGTATCACCGGACTGGTGGGAAGTGCGTTTGTTGTCGAACTGCTCCGTCAGCGGAGCGATTATTCTCTGGTCTGCCTCGTGCGCCACGGCGGAGGACGGACTGCGGAGGAACGCGCCGAGTCCATCATCAGAGACGAGTGCCGTTTCGACGGCTGTCCGGAGATCGCCGGGAAGATCCTCGCCGCCATGACCGTCATCGACGGGGACGTGGTCACGCTTGATCCCGAAGCCCTTGCGAAGGATCCCCGGCTCGCCGGCGTCAGCGAAGTGTTTCACTGCGCCGCCGACGTGAATCTCGGCAAGGATCCCACGGGCAAGACTTTCAGGATCAATTACGAAGGGACGAAGAACATCCTCCGTCTGGCTCAGCTGCTCAAGGTTTCGGCGTTCCACTATGTCGGGACGGCCTATGTCGCCGGGAAACTGCTCGGAACGGCGATGGAAGACAATCCTGTCAACAGCGGCTTCAACAATCCTTACGAAGAGAGCAAATTCAAGGCCGAGATGCTGGTGCGCAATTCGGGCATTCCGTTCTCTGTGTACCGGCCGGCCATTGTGACGGGACGGCGTTCCGACGGGCGCATCCGCAAGCCGCTGGCGTTTTACCGGGTCCTCGAGTTTCTCGGCAAGATGAAAAGTCACACCTGTTCCAAGGCCGGAGTCGATCCCCGCAACTGGATCGATCTGGGACTGAATTTCACGACCCAGCCGTCCGAGCACGTGTATTTTGTTCCGATCGATTACGTTCAGGAAGCCGTGACCGCGCTTTTCCAGAAGCCGGTCAAAAATCAGGCCTATCACATCACCGGCGACAGTCCGGTGACGACGCGGCAGATCGAAGACACCATCTGCCGCATTCTGCGTCTCGACGGCGTTTCGGTCGAAGCCCACAAACAGCTCGAAACGCAGGACGACCGTCTGATGGGGCGTTTTCTGGGCGATCTCTTCCCCTATTTTTCGGGGGACATCAAGTTCGACCAGACCAATGTCCGCCGGGAGCTCGGCGACAAGATCCTCGATTGGGAATACGGCGTGAAGGGGCTTGAGACGCTGATCCGGGCTTTCTACCACGATTACTTCCCCGGTGTCGAGTGGATCCAGGAACTCGCTTCGACGCAGCCTGACCGGGCCCCCCACCGCGCGGGCTCCCAGATATAAGAGCGCAGGGGGGAACGATGGATAATCATCTGACTGTCATGCCCTGTCTCGATATGCGCAACGGGCGCGTGGTCAAGGGAGTCCACTTTGTGGACATTGCCGATGCCGGCGATCCCGTGGAGTGCGCAAAGGCCTACTGCGCGGCGGGAGCCGATGAACTGGCCATGCTCGATATCACCGCCACGGTCGAGAACCGCAAAACGCTTGTCGAAGTCGTGAAAAAAGTTGCCGAAGTCTGCACCGTTCCCTTCACCGTGGGCGGCGGGATCCGCGATGTGGAGTCCGCCCGCGCCGTCCTGGATGCCGGGGCCGACAGGATATCGACCAGCAGCGCCGCCTTTCGCGATCCGGAGTTGATCCCGGCTCTCATCAAGGAGTTCGGCGTCCATGCCGTCACTGTTGCGATCGACCTCGACGTCAATCCTGAAATGCCCTCGGGGTACGAGGTTTACATCGACGGCGGCAGGACCGCCACGGGCGCGGATGCCGTGGAGTGGGCGAAAAAAGTCGACGATTACGGCGTCGAAGTCATCCTGCCGACCAGCAAGGCCGGCGACGGCGCCCGGACGGGATATGATATTCCCGTCATCAAGGCGATGGCCGCGGCGTGTCGTGCGAAGATCGTCGCCTCGGGCGGCGCCGGCAGGATGGAGGATTTTCTCGAGGCCGCTCAGGCCGGGGCCAGGGTCCTGCTCGCCGCTTCCGTTTTTCATTTTCACATGATAGACATTCCCGAACTCAAAGCGTATCTCGTCAGGAACGGGTATACTTTCTGAGTCAGGAACGATATATTCGATCGGCGCCTTCCCGGGAAAGGGGAGGGGCGTTCCGCCGGAAGGACCGCGCGCAGAGGGGTGTTTCTGCAAACCGCGGCCCCTCTGTTTTTATTGAAATAAGAGTTAGAGAGGATCGGGTATCATGAAAATGCTTCGAGGACTCCCGCAGTTGTTTCTGACTGCGCTGCTGTGTCTTGTCTGTCAATCGTCCGCAGGCGCGCCCCCCGCGGCACCGGCAGTGGGCAGTATTGACTACAAACTGAGCCGGTATTACATTTCCGGCTACGTGGTGGATTCCTGTCCCGCCAGAAAGGCCTTTGCTCTGCTGCAGGGAAAGATCGACGCCATCGCCGCCGCCATGGAGGAGCAGGCGGCGAAACGCGCGGAAAAACAGCCCCAGCCCCAGCCGGGGCCCGACGGAAAAGTCAAGCAGCCGCCGAAGCCCAATTTCAAACTGAGACTCATCGTCAAGATCCCTCCCAATCAGGAGCGCTGTGTCACGATCAACGCGGCCAAACGCAAAACTCTGCGCGCCGTGCTGGGCGATTTTGCCAAGTTCGGTTACGTCTGGAGCAAAACGGGGCAGAACATCACCATCAATCCCGTCGGCAAGGCCTCCGAGTGGCAGACCGGTTTCGGCAGCATGAAGCTCATGGACGGCAACCCCGCATGGGTGAACCGTTCGCGGGTGAGGAATGTCAAACTTGAAAATGCTCCGTTCTCGGAGGTGGAAAAACTTCTGCGGGCCCAGAAATACAGAGTCTCCACGGCCGGGAGGCCTCAGGTGAGGCTGACCATTGCGGCGGGCAACGTCCAGCTCCGGCAGTTTCTCACGGCGGTGTGCATGGCGACCGGGTGGGATTGCGAGGTCAACAATCAGAGCATCCGTTTTCTCAAGGGCAGCGGAGTGGGTTACTATCCGACCGATCCCGCGCTTGAAAAGAGAATGGTCTCGGTCAAATATCCGGTCGTCAAACATTCTCTTCCCGTGGCCAAGTTCATGCAGAGCGCCCACAGCGGGACAGCGTGGGTGTTTCTGCACATGAGCGGACTTTCGCTCAAACACTACCGGGCCAGTGTGCCGGCGGAAATATCGGGCATCAAGATCACCGATGCGCTCGAGACCGTGGCCGGATGTCTGCGTCTGCGCGTGCTTTATATGTCCAACGGCGTGATCCTTCTCATTCCGAATCCGGCACGGGCCCGTGCGGCTTTTGCCGAGCGGCTCAAGATGACGGTTTCGGATCTGAAATTCGACAGCGTTCCCTTTGCGAAGATCCTTGATGAGATCAGCGGTCGCTGCCTTGCTTCCGACAGGACGCATCAGGGGCTCCCTGTCGTATGGGAGACTGGCAAGCCGACCGAGCCGGTCTCGATGGATCTGCCCGACACGCAGGCGGGGGAACTTCTGAAGCGTCTGACCCTGGCGCAGGGACTTTACGGCTACGTTTCCGGCTGCGGAACAAGTTACGTCATCGTCAAGAGCGGACTGTTCAGTTTCAACGGCATCACCGTCAAAAAACTTTCCCCCATGGTTCTTCCCCGGGTCGCCTCGGGGTTGAGCCGTCTGGATGTGCCGCTTGATTTCACGGCGGTCAGTTTTCAGGATGTGACCGTCGAGAACGTCCTCAAGTTCATCAAGGTGCTCAACGATGTGAGATTCGACAACACCACCTACGTCCGCTGGGCCATCGACCGGCCGACGCTGAACAGGACGGTCAGTTTCGATGTCGAGAAACCGACCTTGCGCTCCATTCTCGACGCGCTGGCCGTCCGCGCCAATCTGAACGCCGATTTTCAGGTCAAGGGCGTTTACGTCAAAAACTACTGACAGCGCCTATTGACCTTCGCCGTCCGTCGCCGCAGATCGCGCCGGCGACGTGCCTGCGGCGTCCGAACGCAGGGATGGGTGGATCATGGCAGTTCAGAACGATCTTTCGGACGGCACGTTCCGGAGGTCCACAAACGGGGGGCCCGTCTGCGTTTTTCGGGGTTCATGCTCGCCGGGGCGTTCATTTCCGTGCTTATCCGCGGACTGATTGTCTGTTTTTATCCCGCGCGGAGCAATCCCCCCTGCCGTTGAAACCTGACGCAGACGAACGGACGATGGAGCTCGACCGGATCATGCGAAAACGCCCGTGCCCGAAAGGGCGCGGCAACCCGTCAGAAAAGTCTGCGACGGGAAACACATCAAAACGAAGATCCGTTGGTTTAGATGTGGTGCGCGGCGCGGGACTTGACAAGGCGGCGGAGCCGCCGCAGAGCCGTGCCCGAAAGGGCGCGGCAACCCGTCAGAAAAGTCTGCGACGGGAAACACATCAAAACAAAAATCCGTTTTGTTTTGATGTGGTGCGCGGCGCGGGACTTGAACCCGCATGCCTTGCGGCGAAGGATCCTAAGTCCTTTGTGTCTGCCAATTCCACCAGCCGCGCCCGGACCGCGAAAGCGCCATACTATACACCGTTTTATCCCCGCTTTCAATCAAAAAGCAAAAATATTCATATAAAGACTGGCTTTTTTGACGCGGGGGATATATATTTACATAGTGGGAGTGCGTTTCCCGCGGCAGACACAAAGGAAGCGACTGTTTCAGTCATGGAAAGACCGAGGATATACTTTTTGGGATCCGGCGCCATAGCCGTTCCGGTTCTGAAGGCGCTGAGCGCGTCGGATAAGATCGCCCTGATCGGCGCGGGGACGCAGATCGACCGTCCTGCGGGGCGCAGATGCCGTCTTGTGCCGACGCCGGTCGGTGCGGCGGCGGAGGAGATCGGGCTTGCGATAGACAAGATCCCCTCGGTGAATACGCCGGAATTCCTCGAGCGTCTGCGGACGCTTGAGCCGGACATCGCTCTTGTGCTTTCCTTCGGACAGCTTCTGAAACAGCCGTGTCTCGACGCGCCGCGGCACGGGTGCGTCAATATCCATGCTTCGCTTCTGCCGGCCCACAGAGGGGCGTCGCCTATCGTTTCGTCGATCCTCTCAGGGGACAGAACGACGGGCGTGACCTTCATGCGCATGGCTCCGGCGCTGGATTCCGGACCTGTCTACTGTCGGCTCGAACGGCCGCTCGACGGAACGGAATTCGCCGGAGAGCTCGAACTCGAACTGGGAAAGCTGGCGGCATCCGCGGTCGAGGATGTCCTGCTCAAGATCTGCAGCGGGGAACTCACCGCCGAGCCGCAGGATGATTCAGCGGCCACCTTCTGCCGCAAGATAAAGAAATCCGACGGCATCATCGACTGGACGCGCAATGCCTGTGAGATCGACGCCATGGTCCGTGCGTACTTTCCATGGCCTGGGGCCCGTTTTGTTGTGCGGGCGGGGGAGGGCGGCGCCGCTGCGGCGACAGTCGCCGCGTGCCGGGTGCGCCCGGAACTTGCCGGAGCGCCCGGAGCGTTTCTCTCGGCCGACCGCAAGAGCATGATCGTAGCCTGCGGCAGCGGCGGGGCTGTGGAAATACTTGAACTCATCCCGTCCGGGGGGCGGCGCATGACAGCCGCGGCCTTCCGCAACGGAACACGCGGAGTACCGCTGACCTTTCCCGCCGCCGGACAGGAAACTGTGAAATAACGATTTACGGAAAAATTTTCAATGGAAGAAAAAGACACACAACAAATACTTCTCAACTGCGAGAATATGGAGAGCCGTTTCGCGTTGCTCCATAACGGCAAACTGGAGGAGTATCAGATCGAGCGCAGGGACAACGAGCCCCGGACCGGGGATATCTACCTCGGCCGGATCGTCAATCTCGATCCCCTGCTGCAGGCCGCCTTCGTCGACATCGGCGCACCCAAAAACGCGTTTCTGCATTTTCATGAAATGCTGCCCGGTTACAGCGATCTTGCCGACAAATACCGGGAGGAAACCGCCCGGCAGCAGGAAAAGAACGAACAGAAGAATTCCCGGCGCAGAAAAAAAGACGCGCCGGAGTCCGAAAACGCCGTCAGGGAAAAGAAGGTCACAGCCGCCGACATTCCGCACATTTTCAAGCCGGGGATGAACATTCTCGTCCAGGTCGTCAAGGGGCCCATCAGCACCAAGGGCGCCCGGGTCACGACGGACATCTCCATTCCCGGGCGTTTCCTCGTGCTCATGCCCAACAACGACCACATCGGTCTCTCTTCGAAGATCGAGGGCGCACAGGAGCGCGAGAGACTGCGCAAGATCCTCGAGGATCTCAAACTCCCCGAAGGCATGGGGGTGATCTGCCGCACGGTGGGGGAGGGGAGGCGTTCGACGTTCTTCAAACGCGATCTGACGCTTCTGCTCGATTACTGGCACGGCATCGAGGAAGGCATAAAACAGAACAGGGCTCCGAAACTTCTCTACACCGAACCGAACCTCATCGACCGGACGATCAGAGATTTCGTCACCGACGAGATCGGCGGCATCGTCGTCGACGACAAGGACGTCCGCAAGCACATCATCGAGACCTTCCGCCGCATCGGCGTGGGGCGGATGTCGGGCAAGGTCATCTTTTACAACGGCACCAAACCGATCTTCGAAGAATACAAGGTCAGCGATCAGCTGAAAACCGTCTTTCAGCGCGAAGTGAAACTCCCCAGCGGCGGAGGCATCTGCATCGACGAGACAGAGGCCCTGATCGCCATCGATGTCAACACGGGCAGGGGGCACAACGGCGCGGATCAGCCGGAGTTCATCCTCAAAACGAATCTGGAGGCGGCGGACGAGATCGCGCGCCAGCTGCGGCTGCGCAACGTCGGCGGACTGGTCGTGCTCGATTTCATCGACATGCGCTCGGCCCACGACCGGGACGAACTTTTCCGCTACATGAAAAAACTGGTCAAAAACGACCGCGCCAAGACAAAAGTGCTGCCGTTGAGCAAACTGGGACTCATGGAAATGACCCGCCAGCGGGAACAGGAGAGCATTCTCGATCAGGTTTACACCAGCTGTCCCTATTGCGGGGGCAGGGGACTGGTCAAATCGGTCGTGACCATGAGCGCCGAGATCCAGCGGCGGCTGAATTCCGTCCTGCGGGACAGGAAGTACCGCGATGTGGAGTCCGTCAGGGTCTTCATGCATCCGGAGGTGCTGGCCCGGCTGCGCAACGAAGACGCGGTGTTCCTCCGCGAACTGGAGGAGAAATACAAGCACGAGTTAAGTTTCAGAGCCGATCCGTCTCTGCACTACGAGGAATTCCGGCTGGTCGACCCCGACACGGACGCGGAGTTGCGCTGACGGCAGCACAGGCGGATCTTGCGTGCCGTGCCGTCAGTGACGCCCGCCAGAGCCGAATGTCTTATTCCCGGAGCCCACACGATGTCGCCCGCAGCGTTCTTCACGACCGGAAGTTCGAGACTGCGCGGGATTTTCGCATCGATGCGGAGTTTTTTGATTTTAACGGTTTTTCCCGTGCCGAACACGCGCATCCTGTCGCCGGGCAGGGGAGGGGAGATGCTCAAGGCATCTCCCAAAGCCTCCGCGTCGAACACCGCTTCGTACCGGGAACCGGTGCGGAAATCGTCGGCAGGAAAGACGGAAAAGATCCACTTGCCCCATTGGACGGAGTCCGCCTCAAGAAGATTCCACGAGACGGACACGGAGGGAACGCAAGTGATGCCGGCAGTTTTCCAGAATACGGCATCCCTCTCGAAAACGAGCGATTCCGAATCAGACCACGGCAGGGTCCTTTGGCCGGACGGAGCGGGAAGCGACAGCTCCCGCCGCAACCGGTGCAGAAACTTGCCGGAGGGGATTTCCTGCTTCCACAAACGGATCACCCGGGGCATCAGGGCAGGGGAGAGCTGCCGCCAGAAACTTCTCTCCTGCAAACGCCCGGTTTCGAAAGCCTGCCGGGCGGCGCTGTCGATAAAGTCGGCATCTTCGGCCAGCACTTCCAGCGAGTGCCCGATCCCTGCGCGCGCCCCCGGAAAAAACTCGTACAGAGCGGGCAGGATATCAAGTCTCAACTTGTTGCGCGCACAGCAGGATTCCTTATTCGTCGAGTCGACCCGCCACTGGGTGACGCCGTTCCGGCGCAGAAAGGATTCGATCTCCTGCCGTGAAAACGCGAGAAGCGGCCGGATGATCTGAACGTCGGCGACCTGGCAAAGCGGCGCCATCAGCAGACCGGAGAGGTTTGCTCCCCGCAGAGTTCGGAGAAAAAAGTTTTCGATCCTGTCGTCGGCATGGTGTCCGAGCACGACGGCGTTGTCCGGATGTCCGCCGGCAAGTTTCCGCCAGTGGGCAAGACGGGCGGCGCGGGCACATTCTTCCAGACCTCCGGAACAATTTTCAAGATCGAGGTCTATGATCTTCAGTTCACAGCCGCGTGCATCGGCAAAATCGCGGCAGAAAAGAGCGTCGGCGTCAGATTCCGCCCCGCGCAGGTGGTGGTTGAAATGGACGGCGGTCACGGCAAAATCGAATTCGCGGCTGAATTCGAGCGTGACGAGAAGGGCGGCCGTGCTGTCCGCGCCGCCGGAAAACCCGACCCACAGATGACCGCCGCGCCACGAAGTGAAAAATTTTCGGCAAAGTTCGCTGTCCATATTTGCAATCCGCTGCTTTTACCAGTATAATATAGCGTGTGTTTGGCAAAAGAGCCAGTTTTTTTGACGGAACAGGGGAGATTTGATAAATGGCCTATATCGTCGTTGCGACATCGAATGCGCACAAGGTGGATGAATACCGCAAACTTCTCGCGGATCAGAAGGTGGAGCTGAAGTCTCTTCTGGATTATCCGGGGTTTCCAGGCGTTGAGGAAAGCGGCTCCACCTTTGCGGAAAACGCTTCGATCAAAGCCCTCGCCGCGTGCAAATACTGCGATGTTCCGGCCTTCGCCGACGATTCCGGCCTGGAAGTCGAAGCCCTCGACGGCCGCCCCGGCGTGTTTTCTTCGAGATATGCTCCGACCGATCAGGAGCGCATCGCAAAACTCCTCAAGGAACTGGAAGGCTGTGAAAACCGCAAGGCGCGCTTCGTCTGCGCCATCGCCATTGCCATCAACGGCGAAGTCATCGAGACTTTTGAAGGGACCGTCAACGGCGTCATCACCACCGCGCCGCGGGGCGAGGGCGGCTTCGGTTACGATCCGGTATTTCGGCCGGACGGTTACGATCAGACCTTCGGCGAACTTCCTCAGGAGGTCAAAAACCGCATAAGCCACAGGGCCGCAGCCTACCGGAAGGCGCTCGAGTTTGTCGAAGACGAGATGTCCGTCCTCGACGACGAGTTTTGACCGGCTGTATTCGTGTTGCTCCCGGGAGTCATTCCCGGGAGTCTTTTTTTATTCCCGTTCCTGCGGCATCGGACCTTGATCCCGCCCTTGCCGTCGTTTTCGGCTGCTTTCAATAAGTCCGACACCGATATTCACAAGGCGGACGAATTTTTATTAAAAAGTTATTAACAACCCGCCTGTGCAAAAATCATAACAGCCTTATTATTAAAATATTACAAATATACACAACCATATTTTCAGGCATACTTGATTTTACATAACATATATTATGCGACGTTACAAAGCAAAGAAAAAAGCACTTTTGACGCGAGTTGCAAAGAGGACGGAGCCGATACAGCGGTCAGTGCGACGACGATGAGAACGGTGTAAAAAAGCAAATAAAACAGGGGTGTAAAAAAAGAAGATCGGGATGAACGGCGCGCGGGGGCAGAGGCCACGCGGCCGGATCGACGGCATTCAATTCAGAAAGTGCCGGCCAGGCCGACCGGGGCAGATCGAAAAGACAGCACGAGGAAGGCAGAGCCGCGAAGGCGGAAAGATATGTCTGTCAGAAGGGTTCGAAAAGAAGCGCCGTCTCGTCGCAGCAGTGTTGTTTGGCACACTTGGAACAGTCGGTCCAGATCTTTTCGGGAAACAGCTCCTTGGAAACGATCCTGAAACCGAGACGCTGGAAGAATCCCGGGCGACCGGTCAGGGTGAAAAGCTGCCATTTGACGGAAGGGTATCGGGCGGTCAATTCGTCGATGACAAAACCGACCAGCAGACGACCGCCCCCCTGCCCGTGAAACTGCTGCGCGACGACGAGAGAACGGACTTCGAGCAGATTCGAGCCGAAATCCCTGACGGCCACGCAGCCGCAGACGCTCCCTTTGCAGAGCGCAACGCGAAAATTGCCTATGTAATCAAGAATGTCCTCACGAGTGCGGCGCAGGACGATCCCCTGCCGGGCATAAGGTTCGAGAAGATCGAAAATAGCCGGAACGTCTCCGGCGGTCGCCTGGCGGACAAGAAAATCGCTGTTCATCGGGAAAGGCTTTTCACTCGGCGTTTCCGCTTGCGGCAGCGGCAGTTGCGGTTTTTCCCCTTTTGGCGGGATCTTTTGTCTGAAAGTATCCGATGGAACGGAATTTTTCATACCGCTGCTCGCGCAATTTTTCACCGGAAAGTTTGCGCAGAGCCGCCAGATTCGTGTGCAACGCCTTGCCGATGAACTCGGCGGCTTTGGCGCAGTCGCGGTGTGCGCCGCCGAAAGGCTCCTTGATGATCTGGTCGGCCACACCGAGTTCGAGGAGCCGGTCAGCGGTCAGCTGAAGGGCGTCGGCGGCCTGCGGCGCGAACTTGCGGTCTTTCCACAGGATCGCGGCACACCCCTCGGGAGTGATGACCGAATAGTAGGCGTTTTCCATGACCAGAAGCCGGTTGCCGACGCCGAGACCGATGGCTCCGCCGCTGCCCCCCTCGCCTATGATGACGGAGACGATCGGAATACGCAAAGAAAACATGTCCCGCAAATTGACCGCAATGGCCTCGGCGATGTGACGCTCTTCGCTGGCGACGCCGGGATAGGCTCCGGGAGTGTCGATAAAAGTCACCACCGGCACATTCGCCTTGTCGGCAAGATGCATGAGCCGCATGGCCTTGCGGTAGCCTTCTGGCGAGGGCCAGCCGAAATTGCGGTAAACGTTGGACTTCATGTCCCTGCCCTTCTGGGTGCCGATGACCATGATCGGCTCGCCGCGGAAGAGGGCAAAACCGCCGACGACCGCGTGATCGTCGCCGAACCGTCTGTCGCCGGATAACTCGGTGAATTCCGAAAACAGATGGGCGACATAATCCAGCGTGTAGGGGCGCTCGGGGTGACGTGAAAGCTGAATGCGCTGCCACGGCGAAAGATGAGTATAGATATCCTTCGTCATTTTCGTAAGTTTGGCCGTGAGCGCCTTCAACTCGTCGCTGACGTCGATCTGACTGCCTTGCGAGAGTTTTTCCAGCTCGTCGATCTTTTTCTGCAACTCGGAAATCGGTTTTTCAAAATCAAGATATATTTCCGCCATTTCTGATCTCCTCACGTGTGTGACAAGTTGACATCAATCTCCGATCTCGACGGGCGTACCCGCCGGAACGATATGATAAAGTTTCTCCACCTCAGCGTTGCGCATGCGGATACATCCGCTGCTCAAACTGCGCATGACACTGCTCTCATCGGGAGTCCCGTGGATGCCGTATCCAAGAAGCGGACGATCAGGAGTACCCGCGGCCGCCAGTTTGAGAAAATAATCGCCCAGTTCGTTGCCGGACTCGCCGTGCTGAAAAACACGGCCGTCACGGGTGCGGTAAACCGGGTGCTTCAGACGGTCGGAGACCACGAAAAGCGCCGAGGGCGTACTGCCGAAACGTCCGATCCCGACATCGAAGCCCATGAAGATCACGCCGTTGCGCCACAATTCGAGCTGGCGGCGTTTCTTCGAAACGGTGATCTTCCAGGGACCGGGCAGAAGAACGAGCTTCTGTCCGACCATGATATCGCTTTTTTTCAGCTTGTTGACCAGCATGACAAGGGAGACATTCGTCTTGTTTTTGCGCACGATCCTGCCGAGAAATTCCCCTGCCCTGACGGTGTGCATGACGGCAAAACCGCCCGACACGTCGCGGGAAATCACCCGTGCCCAGTTGGCTTCGGTCAAAATGCGCAGCACCGTGCGGAAGGGCCCGGAACCGGGGGTGAGCGACGAAAGAATTTCGGGCGCCGAAGACGAAACGGCAGCGAAGTCCTTTTTTTCGAGGGCGGAGGTCAGTTCCTTCAACCGGCGATCGACATCGCCCGCATCGCTTTTTTCGGCAGGGATCAGCGGCTTGTCGTTCACGGGGGCGGGATCCTGAGGTCCGGGCCTGCCCTTTTCATAACCGGCCGCCGCCTCGGCTCCCCGGCGCACGGAGGCGTCATTTCCGCCCGGTGTCGTGTTTCCGGGGGCGGCCCCGGTCCTGCCCTGCGGATCCGCCGCCGGACCGGATGCGGTCCCGGCGGGATCGGCGTCGGG
>JAFTDL010000060.1 GCA_017454215.1 Lentisphaeria bacterium
CCCGCGGAGCGGCCGAGCGGCCGCTCACCGAAGTGAAATCCATCACCTGTATGCGCATGCGGCTGGGTGTGTGGAGCACGCCCGCGATGATGAAGGGCAGATCCGCCGCCGTGACCGATTTTTTGCGGTCCCCGAGCCGGACGACCTCGCGCAGGACCATTTCGCGCATCTCGGAATCCAGCCCGGCTCCGCCGGGAACGGCGTCGAGGTTCTGGTCGATGGAGGCCTTGCCCGACAGTTTGCCCAGCGCATAGTCCCGCTGTCTGCCGAAGCGTTCGGGGAGCAGACGGTTCATGTACAGTCCCCCCTTCTTGTCGCCGTCGGCATGGACGCCGCAGGTCTGGGTGTAGACATCGGCTCCGACGACCGGCGTGTTCCACGCGCAGCGCTTGCCCGAAAGGCTCTGGATGAGATCGGTGGCGTGCTGCAGTTCCTTTTCGGCCACGCGGGTACGGCGCTCGGTGAGATCGTTCACGGCGACCACCAGCTGCTGGAGCATCTGATTGCCCGCCCGCTCCCCCAGACCGTTGACCGAAACGTGGATGCCGTCCGCTCCGGCACAGACGGCGGCCAGACTGTTGGCCGTCGCCAGACCGTAGTCGTTGTGGCCGTGGAAGTCGAATCTCGCGTCGCCGCACAGATGGTACATCCAGTCGAAATAGCGCGTCACGTCCGCGGGGGTGAGGACGCCCAGGGTGTCGGCCAGCATGATGCGTTCGACGGGAAGTCCGGCAAGACGGCTGACGAGGCCGCTCACGTAGGAAAAGTTCTCGCGCATGCCGTTGGACCAGTCCTCGAGATAGACATTGACCTTGAGGCCCGCGCCGGCGGCGAGTTCGATCTCGCGGCAGACGTCGTCGAAATGGCGCGCGGGGGTGCGCTTGAGCTGGACGCGGCAGTGCCGCTCGGAGCCTTTGGCCAGCAGGTTTATGACCCGGCCGCCCACATTTTTCACCCATTCCACCGACTTGCCGTTGTCGATGAAGCCGAGGATCTCGACGGAATCGAGGTATTCCCGGCGTTCGGCCCAGTCGATGACGGCCCGCACGGCCTCGCGGTCGCCCTCGGAACTGCCCGCCGAAGCGATCTCCATGCGGTCCACGTGCAGTCTGTCGAGGAGCAGCCGGGCGATCTCCAGTTTCTCGCCGGGAGAAAAGGAGACGCCGGGAGTCTGCTCGCCGTCCCGCAATGTGGTGTCCATCACCTCGACGAGGGACTCGCCGTGATTTCGCCTGTGCATCTGCGGTTACAGCAGTCCCGCCGCCTCGTCCAGTCCGAAGCGGATGTTCATGCACTGCACCGCCTGTCCCGAAGCGCCCTTGGTCAGGTTGTCGATACAGCTGGTCACGATGACCTTGTTGGTATGGGCGTCGAAATTGTATCCGATCTCACAGCAGTTGGTCATGAACACGTACTTCGTATCCGCCGTGCGTTTGGGCGGCAGAATGCGGATGAAACGCTCTTTCCCGTAGGCCGCCTGATAGACTTCGGTGATCTTCTCGAGGGTGCATCCGGGCATGGCGTCCATGATGAGGGTCGAGTTGATGCCGCGGTTCATGGGCGCCAGATGGGGAATGAAATTGATCGCCATCTCGGGAACTCCGGCGGCGGCGGCCATTTCCTGCTCGATCTCGGGCAGATGACGGTGGCCGACGACACCGTAGGCGCGGAGACTTTCGTTGCATTCGGGGAAGATGTAGGGCAGATCGACTTTGCGTCCGGCTCCGGTCACGCCGGAACAACTGGAAACGACCACGTTTTTCGTGCTGACCAGCTTCGCCGCCAGCAGCGGCGCGGAGGGCAGAATGGAACTGGTTGGGTAGCACCCGGCGCAGGCCACCAGATCGGCGGTGCGCAGCTCTTTGCGGTAACGCTCGGGCAGACCGTACACGGCGGTCTTGAGCAATTCCGGCGCGGGGTGATCGACCTTGTAGTATTCCTTGTATTTGGCCTCGCTGCGCAGACGGAAATCCGCGGAGATGTCAAAGACCTTGACCCCGGCCTTGAGCAGGGGAATGGCGAACTCCGTGGCCAGTCCGTGGGGCAGCGCCAGAATGGCGGCGTCGCAGCGCCCGGCGATCTCCGCCGTGTCGGGCGCGACGAATTTCAGTCCCGATCCCGTGAAGCGCGGAAAGACCGTTTCCACCGGTTCTCCGGCATTTTTTCTCGACGTGATGGCGGCGATCTCGGCGTTGGGATGGCGCAGAAGGATGCGGAGCAGTTCCTCTCCCGCATAACCGCTGGCTCCGAAAATGGCAACTCTCACTTTGGCGTCACTCATTATATTGACCTCGTTTTTTTACTGATTGACGGTATTGTGTTTTGCGGCCGCCGCAGCAAGAGCCGCGTCGAACCGCCGGAAAAATCCTTCGAGTTCCGCAAGGGGAAGCACCCCCGCGCCGGGACAGGCCTCGCGCAGACGCCTGATCTCGGAGGCGGGATCCTTTTTGCGCGCCGCCGCCGGAGCGGCCGCGAAATTGCCCAGGATGGCCGCCTCGAGCTCTTCGGCAAGCGTCAGCGGTTTCGCCTCTTCCGCGCCGAGCGCCTCCAGTTCGGAAACGATCTTTTCGTACTCGTTCCGGGAGGAAGAAAAACATTTGTCGAGCCGTTCCTGCGCCCCGGCCTCGCCCGCGCGCAAGGCGGCGATGCACCGCGCGGCCTGCCGCAGTTTCGGATAGTTTTCAAGTTCCGTTTCGGCAGGAAGCTCCGCACCGGCATCCCCGGCGCAGGCCGCGACGCGCAAAGCCAGCGGACGGAACGATTCGCAGAGCGATTCCTTTGCCCGGGCCCTCGCCGCTTCGAAGGCCCTGCCGAATTTGTCGAGCGCCGCACGCTCCAGAGCTGCGGTGGCGCGGCAGGAAAGCAGGCGGAACTCCTCCCGGATCTCCCGGGCCCGGGCCTGTCCGGCCAGCGGATCGGCGGCAAGGGTCTCCAGTTCGGCCGCCAGTTCCCGCACCATGGTCTCCTTTCTGGAGGCATCGTCTCTGACGGCGGAAAAAAAGGCGTTCATCGCAGCGTCGAAACGGCGGCGCAGTTCATGCTCCCCGCGCCCGGCAAAGGCGGTGTTCATGAACTCTTCGCGCAGTTTTTTCGCACCGCGGACATCGCCGGGAGCCAGCTGCTCCGCGGCGGCGATCAGAGCCTCTTTGGCGGAAGCGGCCTCACCGAATTTGCGGTTGCGTTCCTCAAGCACGACGCTTCTTGCCTTGAAGAAGGCGTCGGCGGAAGCGCGGAAATTTGCGAACAGTTCATGCTCGGCGGGACCCGCTCCCGGGAGAAGTTTCCACTGTTTCTGCATCTCCTTGAACTCTTCGGCCGAAGCGGCCCAGTCGGTGGAACCGGCCAGCTCCGCGGCCCGGTCGCAGAGTTTCTTCTTTTCGGCGGCGGCCTGCTTCTGCTCCTGCCGGCGGCATGAAAAGAACTCGTCCACCTTGTGCTGAAGAGCCCGGGTCAGCTCCAGATAACGGGGGTTGATCTCTTCGCTCTTCTCGCGGGGGACGCTGCCGAGGGCCTTCCACTTGTCCCGGATCTCATGCAGCTGCTTCGAGACGCTCATCATCTCGGATCCGGGCAGGGCGCTCAGCTCTTCGAGTTTCTTGCAGAGATCGAGTTTGAGAGTGTAACTCTCCCAGCGGGCCAGATCCAGCGTTTCATAGTGCCGGGCGAGTCTCACGGAAGCCTGCCGGTGGGCCTCGCCGTAGCGTTTTGCGGCCTCGGCGGGAACTTTTCCCAGCCGCGCATAGGCTTCTTCGATCCGCGCCTTGCCGTCGTGAAGGGGCGTGATGTCCTCGGCCGCGGTGAGCGCGGCGAGTTTCGCCGTCAGCGCGTCGGCCTGTTCGACGGTCTTCTTTTCGTGCTCGGCCTCGGCCAGCAGTCTTTCGCGCAGAGGGGCAAGCCTGGCGAATTCCGCCTCCACAGCCTGTGCCGCGCCGGGGTTTTCGGAAGCGAAACGACGGCATTTCTTCTCGAGCTGTTCCAGTTCCCTGAGCGTGGCAAGTTCCCCCGCCGCGACGAGGGACTCCATGTCTTTTCTGAGTGCGGCGAAGAGGGCGTCCCGGCGGGCGTTCTCCTCTTTCGACAGCTCAAGGTGTTTCATGGCCGCGTCGAACCGTTTGCGGAGAAGTTCCTCGAATTCGGGGGGCAGACCGGACACCCCGTCGAAGCGCGCCCGCAACGCCGCCGCTTCCGCGGCGGTGTCGGCTCCGGGACTGTCGGCCAGAACTTCGAGCTCCCGGCAGACGGCCTCGCACAGATGCAGTTTCTCCTTCAACGCTTCCGGGATCGTACTTTCGGTATGCCCGGACGATTCGGTGGTGTTCGTTTCGTTCATAAAACTCTTCAGCCCAGCTCCGTAATTGAGACGCGACGTTCCTTTTTATAATTATACCCCGTTTTCCCGTATTTTGCAACAGATTTTCCCGTTCCCGGCTTGAATTTTCCGCAAAAAAAAGTTATATTCAAGGACGATCAATCCAAGAGACGGTGCTGCCGGAAGCCGCAACAGGAGTTCGGGCGGGGCCGTCACCAAGAGAGGAGTCCGGAAGACCATGACGAAACGTTCGTGTGAGTTCAAAACAGAAGTCAGCCAGCTGCTGAATCTGATGATCAACTCGCTGTATTCCAACCGCGACATATTCCTGCGGGAACTCATCGCCAATGCGGCCGACGCCATCGACAAGGCCCGCTTCGAGAGCCTCACCAGTCCCGAACTGGCCCGCGAGTGGAAGATCTCGATTTCTGTGGACAAGACCGCAAAAGTCCTCACCGTCGCCGACAACGGCATCGGCATGACCGAACAGGAGGTCATCGACAACATCGGCACCATCGCCAGAAGCGGGACCAAAGCCTTCCTCAAGATGCTCGAAGAAAAAGGCACCGGCGCTTCCGACATGCCCGAAATGATAGGACAGTTCGGCGTGGGCTTCCACTCGGCCATCATGGTGTCCTCCAAGGTCGAACTGCGCACGAAACGCTCCGGAACCGACGATCCCGCCGTGTGCTGGAGCAGCACCGGAGAGGGTTCCTTCGACATCGAATCCTGCGAGCGCACCGAGCCGGGGACGGAAATAAAGATGTTCCTCAAGCCCGACGCCGAGATCTATCTGGAGACGTGGAAGCTGGAGTCCATCATCCGCAAGTACTCGGACTACATCGAGTATCCCATCACCGTGCCCGAGACCAAGGTCGGCGAGGACAAGAAGGAGACCGTCACCGAAAAGACGGTCAACTCGCAGAAGGCCATCTGGCTGCGCAAGCCTTCGGAGATCACCGAAGATGAGTACAAGAGTTTCTACGCTCACATCGCCAATTTTTCGGGAACGAACTATCTCAAGCCGATCCACGTCTCCGCCGAGGGCGCCAGCGAGTTCAAGGCCCTGCTTTTCCTGCCCAAGGAGGCCCCCTTCAATCTGCTGATGCCCGACATCCAGAAAAAGGGTCTGCAGCTTTACGTCAAGCGCGTCTTCATCACCGACGAGTGCAAGGAGCTTCTGCCGGACTATCTGCGGTTCGTCTGCGGCGTGGTGGATTCCAGCGATCTGCCGCTGAACGTCTCCCGGGAGATGCTGCAGGACAATCCGCACATCGCCAAGATCGAAAAGACGATCACGGCGAAGATCCTCGGCGAACTCAAAAAGCTGATCGAGAACGACCGCGGGAACTACAACAAGTTCTTCGAGGAATTCGGCCGCATCCTCAAGGAGGGTCTGCACACCGATTTCACCAACGGCGAAAAGCTCAAGGATCTGGTGCTCTACGGCTCCATGAACACGCCCGCCGACAAGAAGATCTCGCTCGCCGAATACGTGGACGCCATGCCCGAAAGCCAGCAGGCGATCTATTACATCACCGGCGACAAGCGCGAGTCGGTGGAGTCCAATCCCGCGCTGGAGTATTTCCGCAAGCAGGGTTTCGACGTGCTTTTCATGACCGATCCCATCGACGAATGGGTGATGCAGTCGCTCAACCAGTACCGCAAGAAGAATTTCGTCTCGATCACCAAGGACGGTCTGGAGCTGGACGGCGCGGCCGAAGCGGTGAAGGCGGCGGCGGAAAAATTCGGCAAACTGCTGGAGTTTCTCAAGAAGGAGTTCGAGGGCCGGGTGAGCGACGTGCGTTTCTCGGTGCGTCTCACGGACAGTCCCTGCTGTCTCATCACCGAAGGCGGCGCCCTGCCCCCGCACATGGAGCGTCTGTTCCGCGCCATGCATCAGGCGGTGCCCGAGAGCAAGCGCATTCTGGAACTCAATCCGGATCATCCTCTGATCCCGGCCCTGAACGCGCTGGTGGAAAGCGCAGAGGAGTCCGGTCTCAAGAAGTACGCGGACATTCTGTGGGATCAGGCGCTTCTTTCTGAAGGCAGTCCTTTGAAGGACACTGCGGCGTTCGTAAAAAACGTCACCGAACTGATGCTCAAGGGTCTCGCTCCGAAGAAATAGGATCCGACCGCGGAGAGATGGTCGAGTGGTTTAAGGCAGCGGTCTTGAAAACCGCCGTGGCGCAAGTCACCGAGGGTTCGAATCCCTCTCTCTCCGCCATTTTTGTGTCCAAAAATGGCGAACGAAGCCGCAAGGCTTCACTTCACTGTGCGGAGCACAACTTCACTCAAAAGCCGCAGGCTTTTCTTCACATCTTCACCCCTGCCCCAGTGAAGCCTTGCTTGTGAAGTCGCTCCCTCCGGTCGCTTGTGAAGAC
>JAFTDL010000061.1 GCA_017454215.1 Lentisphaeria bacterium
GCCGCAAAACCGTTTTTGCGGCGGCCCCTTTTTGTATGCTGCAGATCCGGTCCCGCGAGTCGAAAAATCTTTACCTCGCAACTTGAAAAATCGGCCGGATCGTGATATATTATGTGCAGATGCACAAAAACAGGAAACGATCATGGCGAGACCGCAGAAAGAACGCAAAGTCTGTCCCGGGATCCGGGGATACCGGTTCCGGGGGAGCGATGACAGCCAGGTGGTGAAGATCCCGGTGGACGAGCTGGAGGCTCTGCGTCTCTGCGATCTGGAGGAGCACTCGCAGGAAACCGCGGCCGGGGAGATGGACATTTCCCGCGGAACGCTTCAGCGGCTGCTCTACTCCGCGCACAAGAAAATCGCCTTCGCGCTGCTCTACGGCAAAACCCTTCAAACCGAAGGGCGGCACGATCCGGAAAAGGTCTGCCGCGAGCGGGGCTGCCGCTTTTGTGCCGAAATCTACCGCAACAATCCCAAAACAGGAGAAAATACCATGAAAATCGCCGTCACATGCGAAAACAACCAGGTCTTCCAGCATTTCGGCCACACACCGGAATTTGCGGTCTTCACGGTCGAGGAAGCAAACATCGTTTCGAAGCAGATCCTCCCCTGCGGCGACACCGGGCACGGCGCGCTGGCGGGGCTCCTGAAGGAAGGCGGCGTGGATCTGCTGATCTGCGGCGGCATCGGCGGCGGAGCCCAGATGGCCCTGGCGGAAGCCGGGGTCAAGCTCATCGGCGGCGCATCGGGCAATGTGGACGAGGTCGTCGCCGCTTTCGTGAAAGGCGAACTCAGCGTCGATCCGAATTTCCAGTGTCACCACCACGACGGCGGCAGCGGTCACAAATGCGGAGATCACGGCTGCGGGAACGGGCATTGCCACTGATACCGTCTTCGGGGAGAAAAACAGTTTTTTCAGGTTCGGAAGCAGGAGCGCGTGACCCGCGGTTTCCGGATCGGGTGTAATTGATTTCAGGTTTTAAGAGATGGCTGTACAGGTTGCGGTTTTAGCCATACAACTGGGGATCATCCTGGTTGCGGCGCGTTTTTTCGGGATGATGGCATCCAAGGCGAAGGTTCCCCCCGTGATGGGCGAACTGCTGGCGGGGATTTTGCTCGGGCCTTACTGTCTGGGGTCCCTGCCCCTCGGGATCCCCAACTTCGAACACGGGCTCTTCCCCCTGATCGCGAATCAGAGCGTCCCCATGGACGCGAAGCTGTACAGCATCGCCACCTTGGGGTCGATCCTGCTGCTCTTCGTTTCCGGACTCGAAACCGATGTCCGCACCTTCTTCAAATATTCCATCGTGGGCACGGTGGTCGGCATCGGCGGTGTGCTCTGCTCGTTTTTCTGCGGCGCGGCCGTGGGCTGCATGCTCGGCTGGAGTTTCATGGATCCCCGGACGCTGTTCCTCGGGATCCTCTGCACGGCGACCAGCGTCGGCATCTCCGCGCGGATCCTTTCCGAACACAAGGCCATGGGGTCCCCCGAGGGCGTGACCATCATGGCCGCGGCGGTAATCGACGACGTGCTGGGGATCATCTGCCTCGCCGTCGTGGTCGGCCTCGCCGGCGTGGAGTTGAACGGGGGCAGCATGTCATGGGCCGCCATCGCCGGGATCTCGGTGAAAAGTTTCGGCATCTGGCTGGGCGTCACCGCCATCGGTCTCCTGCTTTCCCGCCGCATCGCGGGGTTTTTGAAACTTTTCAAATCGTCCCGGGTCTTCGCGGTCATCGCTTTCGGCCTCTCCCTCATCCTCGCGGGGCTCTTCGAACAGGCGGGGCTGGCGATGATCGTCGGCGCCTTCGTCATGGGCCTCAGCCTTTCCAAGACCGACATCTCCTTCAAGATCCGGGATAAGCTGGACCCCATCTACAACTTCCTCGTCCCCGTCTTCTTCGTGGTCATGGGGATGCTGGTGGACATCCGCGTTTTGCGGGACCCGCAGGTCCTGATGATCGGACTGTTGTTTTCGGCCATGGCGATCATCGGCAAGGTGGTCGGCTGTTTCTTCCCCGCGCTGCTGATGAACTTCAACCTGGTGGGCAGCCTGCGTATCGGCGTCGGCATGGTGCCCCGCTGCGAAGTCGTGCTGATCATCGCAGGCATCGCCGCCACCAGCATGATGAAGAATCCGGCGCTGGCCAGAGGGGCTGCCGCGGCCGGGAACATTCCTCAGGTCGTTCCGATCTTCGACAGCAAGCTTTTCGGCGTCGCCATCATCATGACGCTGGTGACGGCGCTTCTCGCGCCGCCGCTCCTGAATCTGGCCCTTTCCATCAAAAAGAAGGGCATCCGACGGGAAGTCCGGGACGCGACGGAGACCACCACGAGCTTTTCGTTCCCCAACGAGGCGATCACCTTGTCGGTGCTCAACACCATTCTGGACCTTTTCACCCACGACGGTTTTCTGCATTCCCTCTATTCCAAGGGGATCCGGATCATCCAGTTCCGCCGGGAAAACACGCAATTTTCCCTGCAGATCACCAACAACGCTCTGACATTCACCTCCAATACGGCGGATGTCCCCTTGGTCAAGGCCGCCGTCTACGAATCGATCGTGGAGCTCCATCGGTCCCTTTCCGACCTGCGCCAGCTGGCCAAGCCGGAAAACATCAAGAACGAGCTTTTCATCAGCACCGAAACCAAACCGACCAACCGGGAAGCCGCATTGCTTTCCAAGGTCATTTCCGCGGACAACATCATCGTCGGCCTCAAGGCCGGGACGAAAGAAGAAGCCTTCCGGGAACTGCTGGAAACCATCGACGGACACGCCCCTCTCCATGACAAGGAGCGCTGCGCCAGGGACCTCCGCGAACGGGAGCAGGAGATGTCCACCTATCAGGGGGACGGCATCGCCATGCCCCACGCCCGCACCACCGGCACGGAAAAATTCATCTCCGCCGTCGGGATCAAGCCGGAAGGGCTCCAATACGACGACGATCCCGACAGCCGGGCGCAGATCGTCATTCTCTCCCTCTGCCCCCGTTACGAATCGGGGCCCTACCTGCAATTCATCGCGCAGATCGCGAAGATCCTTTCGGACAAGGAGAAACGTCAGGCGCTCATCGCCGCGAAGGACGCACGGGAAGTCAAGGCGATCCTCACCCGCAAGGCCTGAAGCCGCCTTTTTGCAGTCGCCGGAAGTTACTTTTGTCTTTCGATCTTGCCGTCCTCCATGACCCAGATGCGGTCGAAGACATCCATCGCCCGGTGATCGTGAGTCACGACCAGCACCCCGGCGTTGTGATTCCGGGCCGCGTCGCGGAGAAGTTCCATCACCTTGCGCCCCATGGCGCTGTCCAGCGCGGCCGTCGGCTCGTCCGCCAGCAGGATGCGGGGCCGGTTCGCCAGAGCGCGGGCGATGGCCACCCGCTGCTGCTGTCCGCCGGAAAGCTCCTTCGGCATGAAGCGGAGCCGGTCGCCGAGCCCGAACTGTTCCAGGAGTTCCGCCGCGCGTTTTCTGGCCTCCCTGCCGGAAACGTCGTTGATCTCCATCGCCAGCCGGACATTGTCCAGCGCACTCAGGAACGGAAGAAGATTGGCCTTCTGAAAGACGAATCCGATGTTCTTCCTGCGGAAGGTCCGGATGTCGGTCCGGCTGCCGTCGTCGAACACCGTCTCGTTCCCGATGACGATCTTCCCGGAGTCCGGCTGACGGATCAGCCCGAGCATGGTCAGCAGCGTGGATTTGCCCGCCCCCGAAGGGCCGAGCAGAGCGGCGGTCTCGCCCGTGTTCAAGGTCAGAGAGACTCGGTCCAGCGCCTTGACCGAAATGTTTCCGCGGCCGTAGGTCTTGCACAAATTTTCGGCGATGATGGCGGGAGTCATGACAGCACCTCCCCGGCGTCGGTCCGCATCGCCTTCATCACCCCGGCGACGCTCGCCAGCACGGAAATGCCGATCACGATCCCGAAAAGGAGCAGAAGATCGAAGGGCACCAGCACCACCCGGCGGGGAAAGTACGGATAGACCCACTGACCGAAGAACCGGGCGATGCCGAACGCCAGCACCCCGATCAGCAGCGCCTGCTGCAGGATCATCCCCACGATGACCCGGTTGCGGGCTCCGATCAGTTTCAGCATGGCGATGTCGTGGAGTTTGTCCAGCGTCAGCGTATAGATGATCAATGTCATGACCACGGTGGAGACGGTGATCAAAATGGTGCGGAAGAGCAGCAGCTGTCGCCGCGACCGGGCGACGAATCCGCTCAGCATGATCTGCCTCTCGTCATCGGAAGTGTATGCGGAAATATCCGGCAGCGTGCGCAGTTTCCGCAACACTTCGGCCGGATCGAAGCCGGGACGGACCTTCACCAGCACCGCGCTGATCTGCTGTCCCGGCAGCGCCGCCGGTCTTTCGGATTCGCTGACGAGGGTTTCCCGGTGGTCCACCGAGGTGCTGCCGTAAGCCATGCGGTCGAACCGCCGCAACCGGGCGTTGCGTTCCCCGCGAAGGGCCTCCGGCGGCGTGTCATTCTGTATCGCCAGCGCATCGTTCAGCGAGACGAAGACCATGGAGTCGCCGGAAGGCGAATTCATCCGGTCGGTGATGCCGACCACCCGATAGGTGTCCTTGCCCAGCTTCAATCGTGTCCCGAGCGGCAGTTTCGCGGATTTGTCCGCCAGCATTTCGTAGTGTCCTGCCTGAAGCGCCCGTCCCCGGATGACGGGCAGCCACGCTCCGGAGTCGGGCAGCCCCTGAATGGTCAGTCTCAGCACACGCCCCCGATGATCCCGCTGGACCGCGTGGGAGATGAAAGGTTCGGCGGAGCGGACCCCCGTCACGGCGGCGATGCGGTATTCCATGTTGCGGGGGATTTTTGAGACTTCGGCGAAGGGGCCCTTGGTATCCCGCTGCACCACCCAGATGTCCGCGCCGGAACGGTCGATGATCAGCGTCGCCTCCTGGATCAGTCCCCGGTAGATCCCGCCCATGCCCATGACGACGATGAGCAGCAGGCTGATCCCCGCCGTGGTGAGGCAGAAGCGCCCCAGGTTGTACCGGATGTCGCGAAGGGCGAGGTTCATCATCGTTCGATCCTGCGTCCGGCATGGGAAAGATGTTTCTGCGGCTCCAGAACCACCCGGTCGGTTTCCGCAAGACCCGAGATCACCTCGGTTTTGTCCTTCGTCTGGATCCCGATCTTCAGCTCCCGTTCCGCGATCTTCCCGTTTTCTTCGACGAAGATGACGGGGGTGTTCTCGCGCCAGCGGATCAACGGGGTGGGAACGGCGAGGCAATTCTTTTTCCGGCCCGCTTCGATATAGACCTCCAGCCGCTGCCCGACCGCCCAATTTTCAGGAAGACGGTCGAGGGCGATGTCCACCCGGTATTCGCGGGTCTCGCGGTCGGTTTCCCGCGAAGTGCGCCGGATTTTTCCGGGGAAACGCCGGTCCGGAAGCGCGCGGAAAATCACCTGCGCGTTCTGTCCCGGGTTCAGAATGGAAATAGCCGCCTCATCCACCCAGACCGAAGCCCAGATCTCGGAGGTGTCGATCATGTCCATGATGGAAACGCCGGGGTTGACGATGGAGCCCTGTTCCCGGTTGCGCCGCACGACCAGTCCGGCGAAGGGCGCATGCAGTCGGGTTTCCGCAAGTTTGCTCCGGTAGTAGTCGATCTGCGCCCGATGGCGGGTAAGGCTGACCTGCATTTCCGCTTTCTTCTTGTTCGCCTGTTCCAAGGCGGCAGCCGCCACCAGGAACGCTTCCCGGTTCTTGTCGAAGTTCGACTGGGAATCCGCATGGTTTTTCAGCAGACGTTCGCTTCGGTGGAATGCGGCGCGGGCGTATTCCAGACTTGCTTTGACCGAGGCGATCTCGGAGTCGATCCGGTCCAGCCCCGCGCGGGTGACCGCCATTTCCGCCTCGGCGACTTTCAGCTGCTGGGTGATGTCTTCGGACGACATGACCGCCAGCAGCTGCCCCGCCTTGACCGTGTCCCCCTGATCGGCGTAAAGCTTGACCAGCAGACCGGTGTTCTGCGGACTGATCGCCACCCGTGTTTTCGGCTCCAGAGTCCCGGTCCCGAAGACGGTTTTCACCAGATCCTCCCGGCCGACGGTCCGGGTTTTCGCGGAAACAGGGGCGAATCTGAACCGGTAAAGTCCGGCGGCGGCGATCGATATGACAACGGCAAGTCCCACAAGCGTTTTGACTGAACGTTTCATGCGGAAGGGTCTCCTTTATCATGACATTTGCACTTGCACTGCCCGTGGTTTGCACAGCCATTGCGCGGCAGAGCGGGCAGCTCCGCCAATTGGGAAAAACAGGCCGCAAGCTCCCGGAGCTTTTCCCGGTGAACATGGTAATGCATCGAGTATCTCTTCTTTTCACCGTAAAGAAGTCCCGCCCGGCGCAAGACGCGCAAATGCACCGAGATCGTCGGCTCCGACACGGAAAAGTGACGGGCAAGCGCCCGGACGCACATCGTCCTCTGGAGCAGCTGCCGCACGATCCCCAGCCGGGTCTCGTGAGACAGCGCTTTCAGCAGCAGTATTTCATCCATATACGCCTCCTTTGCAGATAATATAGCACATCTTAATCCAATTAGCAAGTTGACTAATCAAAAAACACCGGAAACACCCGCCAACAACATGGAAAAAACTGAAAAAAACGATCCTTTTGCTTGCAATTCGGATCTCCGCGGAGTAAATTATCCGTATGGAACAAAAATTCGCCTTTGAAAACCGGCGAACCGGATGAAGGGAGGGACGTCATGAAGCAAATCGTCGTTTTCTGTATCGCGCTGGCGGCGGGGCTGCTCTGCGGAGTCGGATGCGGGGCCGGAGAAGCCCGCCCGGGTTTTGTGACGCTGACCATTCGCGGCGGGAAAGCCCGCCCGGGTTTTGTGACGACGGCCATTCGCGGCGGGAAAGCCACGGGGAAAAATATCGAATCCGCCCGGATTCCGGTGATCAAAACCGCCCTGCGGGGCGACACGCTGGAGGTGGATATCCGGACGGAACTCACGGGCAAGGGAACGCTCGATTTCGACATTCCGAAGGGCGCGAGGAAGATCCGTCTCTACGGATGTTCATTCGATCTGCCCCCGCCGGATCACACGGCGTTTTTCCACGCCGTTCTGATGGGGGGGGTAAGGCGCGTCTGGCTGCGGCGGGAGGAAATCCAGTATGCGCTGGTTCTGATTTGTCAGGCGCCGGACCGGAAAAAGATCGATGTGCAGATCCGGTATCTGGGATATTCGGGGAAGGAAAGATGGGAACAGGGGGCGCGCAATTTTTCCTGCGTCGTCGCGGATGACGGTCAGATCTTCGAATCTCTGAAGCCAGAGGAACAGGTCCGCATGGGACCCGGCACGCATTATTACGCTTTACGCGACCTCACGAATCAAAACGGAAAACTGAAAATCCCGCTCGAAACGACGGGCCGTTACTACAAGTTTTTGATCAGGGAGCAAGCCGTCTTCGGAACCGTCGTTCTGCCGATTCCTGCTCCCCGCCCGTATACCCTGTTTTTCCTGAACATGCCCTTCAAGGAAAAGTATCTCGCAGAAAATCGGTCCGAGGAAATCTTCAAGGTGAAAAAGAGCGTCGCCGAGTTCCGTGCGTTGGCGGAAAAACTGAAACGGCTCCGCTGCGGAATGACGCCCGGCGAGACCGCCGCCGTTCTCGGCAAGCCGGACAGTTACCGGACGCTCGGCGGGAAGGGACCGAATACCAAGCTCCTCGGCTTTGCGGAATACTTCTTTCTCAATACGGAAACTTCCGGATCGTCCAGCGCGAGGAATCTGACCGTTACGCTTCTCTTCGATGAAGCGCCGGACGGCGTTTTCCGCCTGCGGGAAGTTTACTGACCGGGGAGGAAATCAAAACATGACAATTGTTGCCCTGATTGCCATCATTATAGCGGCGATCCAGCCAATCGGGAGTCGAGGAACCGTATTTTACCGCAATCGAAACGATCCGCGCACCTTCATCTGTGTGGATGAAAAATACCGATGGCTCGGCGTCAAACTGAACCATGCCCGCCCGTCGAGCTGGCTGATAACGCTGCTGACCGTTCCGGCGTGGCTGCTGCTGGTGGCGGCAATAGTATTGGGTATTCCTGCTTGCGGCGATTATGACGCCGCAATATGGATCGTTATCGGTAAATTGCTGGCATACCGCCTGTCATGGGCATTGATATTCGTCATCGGCGCCAAATGGGATCTGCGGCGCCATCCCGGCCCGGCCGCCGAACGTCCCAAAGAATAAGCAAGTCCCCGCTCCGTGTTGGTGACTGGTCATTTCATCACCTTTTCGAAGCGGAAGAAGTACTCCCCGCCCGGGGTGTCGCAGGGGCCGTGCGGTTCGGGATGGTGCGGATTGTAAAACTCCACGATGTGGAAGCCGCACTTGTTCACGTAGAAGTGGATGTTGCGCTTTTCGAAGTAGGGGGTGTGGGTCTCCCA
>JAFTDL010000062.1 GCA_017454215.1 Lentisphaeria bacterium
CGACGAGCATTTCAAGCGTGAAATTGACCGGGATGGGCTCTTCGACGGGCTCGGTCTCGGTCTCGGCCCCGCCGGGGGAATCGTCTCCACCGACCGAAGGGGCAGGTCCGGCGTCGGGGGAAACCGTCGGATCGGCCGCAGAGGGTCCGTCCCCCGGATCGATCTTCTGGATGCGGAAGCAGCCCGAAAGCGCCGTCAGCGTCAAAAAGAGCAGCGCGGTGAGCAGCAGGATGGACAGGATTCCGGATTTCCGCATGTTCAAACCTCCTAAAGTTTCAGCCTGAGAAAATCGTGGGCCGCAAAGACCGTTGAAACAGGTGCGGCAGGTCTTCCGGAGGCCGCCCGGAGCGTGCTTTCGCGCGGCGCTGTCCCGGTTTTATCCGGAGGCCCGATTCTATTGTACAGAATCCCGCGGGAGTTGTCAAGGGGGAACGAACGTCAAAGCCGAAATCCGCGTCGGAAGATTTTCGGGACGGAAACGGCAGAGTATGGGGGCGGGAGGTTTGGGTGAGGTTTCCGGTCTGGCCGGAGAAGCAGAGGGTGGGAGCAAGATCTGCACCGCACCGTTTTTAACAACTTGTCGGCAGAAAGCTGCGGGAAGCGAAAACGGTTTCCGTATGGCGTCCCCCGCGTCGCAAACCGGACGTTCATTTCCGCCTCTCACGCCGCTCCGATCACCGACATGGGGATAATACCCGCAGCAATCAAAGATTCGGCTTGCCCGGCGTAAGGCTGACTGCTTTGCCATCGCGCAGCGGGCGGTCGGGCAGATTTCGCCCTTTTTGCAGTATAGTCGGCGGTTCTGTAAACGGTTGTTGAAAATCCCGGCGGAATATGGTATACTGTACCTTAGAGGATCATTGATCTCCATATCTCCGAGACGCCTATAAGCAGCGAAAAATCCGCATTGTCGGAACGAAAATCACCGAAAAGGCAGCCATGATCCGGAACGTTCAAGCATCGGCCATGGCTTCCGCAGCCGAAAAAAGTGAAAAACGATGTAAAGGAAAGTATATGTCGATCCCTCTTGCACATGTCTCAGAAGATCACCTTCGCGCACAGCCGCTCAAGGATCACGCTGCCGGAACAGCCGGTTTTGCCCTTGCGTTTGCGAAGCCCATCGGAGCAGAAATCGCCGCACAGGCTGTCGGGATGCTTCACGACATCGGAAAGGCGAGCGATGCTTTCCAGAAACGGCTGAAAGGTGCCATCATCCGGGTCGATCACTCCACTGCCGGAGCGATCGAAGCGATCAGGCTGTATCACGACCCGCTGCTTGCGGCCTGTATCGCCGGTCATCACGCGGGACTGCCGGATTTCGGGACCAGGCAGACCGCCCTGTACGGGGACGGGACCCTGTACGGAAGGCTGAAAGCCGAAATCGGCGCAGAAGGGGATATCGAACGATACGACGGCTATCGGGACGTCATTACCCCGATCCCGCCGACCGCCGTGCGTCATCCGAACTGGGTACGCGACCCGTATTCTGTTTTTTCCTATATTCATTTTCTGTATTCCTGTCTCGTGGATGCGGATTTTCTCGATACGGAAGCCTTTATGAAGAGCAGTCCCGCCGATCGGGGACAGTATGAGGATCTCAAAACGCTGGAACGAAAGCTCGACCCGTTTCTGGAAAACAAACAGAATCCGACGAGCGAGCTGAACCGTAAGCGGACGGAAATTTTGAACAGCCTGATCGCCGCTTCTGCATACGCGCCGGGGCTGTACACCCTGACCGTTCCGACCGGCGGAGGAAAAACCCTGTCCTCCATGGCGTTCGCGCTGAAGCACGCCCTGCGGCATGGCATGGAGCGGATCATTTACGTGATCCCGTATCAATCGATCATCGAGCAGACCGCGAAAGTCTTTTCTGATATCTTCGGCGAGGAAAACGTCCTCGCACATTACAGCAACGCGGATTTTTATTCCGACGACAGTGAGATTTCAAATCGGAAAAAACTATCCGCTGAAAACTGGGACGCGCCGATCATCGTCACCACGTCCGTGCAGTTTTTCGAATCCTTCTTCTCTCACAAGTCCTCAAAATGCCGTAAGCTCCACAACGTCGCACAGTCCGTCCTGATTTTTGATGAAGCGCAGGCGCTGCCGACGGACGTTCTCCGCCCCTGCCTGCTCACGATTTCGGAACTTGTGAAGCATTACGGCTGCACCGCCGTCCTCTGTACTGCGACCCAGCCGGCTCTGAACCGGATTTTCAACGATCCGCCGTTTCTGCCCGGCGTGCCCGTTGAGGAACTTTGTCCGGATACGGAAGCGCTGTACGAATTCTTCCGGCGCGTCCGGTACAGGCAGGAAGGGAACCTTTCCGCCGATGCTCTGGCCGAACGGCTCCTGCGGGAAGAACAGGTTCTCTGCATCCTGAACACGAAAAAAAGCGCGGCTGAGCTTTTTGATATACTGACCGGAGAAGGGACATACTGTCTCACCACCGGTCTTACGCCGCGCGGCCGGAGAAGACAGCTCGACGAGATACGTGCGCGTCTGGCAGAGGAGCTGCCCTGCCGTGTGATTTCAACGAGCCTGATCGAAGCGGGCGTAGATGTGGACTTTCCGTCCGTCTGGCGCGAAATGGCGGGTCTTGACTCCGTCATTCAGGCGGGAGGACGCTGCAACCGTGAAAACCGACGGGCAGCGGAAGACAGCGTCGTACATATTTTTTCGCGGGAGGACAGCGCGCCGCCCCGATACATCCGGAAGAACGTCAGCGCCGCGCAGATCGCTCTCGCTGCGGGCGGCGATCTGGATTCTCCCGACACGGTTCGGGATTACTTCAACCGCCTGCTGTATGTGCTGAAGGACGATACGGCGCTCGACCGCGGGGATTTTATGAAGAAGATGACGCTTCAGAGTTTCCCTTTGAAAGAGATCGGCGAATCGTTCAAGGTCATCGACGAGGATCAGTGCGCCGTTCTGGTCCCGTGCCCCGAAAACCGCGAAACGATCGACGAACTTCGGCGCTGCGGTGTGAACCGCCGTCTTCTGCGCAAACTCGGCGCGGATACCGTCAGCCTTCGGCGTTCCGATTATCTGGCGCTGCGCGGCGCAGGCTGTCTCGAAGAGATCGCCGGCAATCTGTCCATTCTTGCCAAAGCAGACCTTTACGACCCACGCGTCGGGCTGAAAACAGAAGCTGATCTGATATTTTAACACTGTCATAGAAAGGAGAGAGTTCTTTGGGATTTCAAATCGAAGTCTGGGGACCGAACGCCTGCTTTACGCGCCCGGAAATGAAAGTCGAGCGTGTGAGTTACGACGTCATTACCCCCTCCGCCGCCCGAGGCCTGCTTGAGGCAATTTACTGGCACCCCGGCATGAAATGGGTCATCGACCGGATCTTCGTCCTGCACCCCATCCGTTTCCAGAACATCCG
>JAFTDL010000063.1 GCA_017454215.1 Lentisphaeria bacterium
ATCGATGCCGGCGAGGAATGCTACGAAGGCATGATCGTGGGCGAGCACTGCAAGGACAACGATCTGGTGGTCAACGTCCAGAAGGAAAAGCAGCTCACCAACCTGCGCGCCGCCGCAAACGATAAGAACATCAAGATCGTTCCCGCCCGCAAAATGTCGCTCGAACAGGCGCTCGAGTACATCGACGACGACGAGCTTGTGGAAGTCACCCCCAAGAACATCCGTCTCAGAAAGATCTATCTCAAGGAACTCGAGAGACGGCGCAACCGCTTCAATCAGGAAGAGGAATAGGTCCTCTCCCGACTGTCCGCCAATCCATAACAAGGAGGAAAAAATGGACAATCAGCTGGTAATGATGGGTAAACGCATCAGGGAAATCCGTACGATCCTGGATATCTCCATTACGGAGATGGCCCGAATTACCGGCATCAGCGAAGCGGAGTACATCGAACACGAGGAAGGCAAGGTCGACAGTTCCTTCACGTTCATCCTGCGCTGCGCCGACCGTTTCGGCGTCGACATCAGCGACCTCGTCACCGGCGAAATGCCGCGTCTGTCGTTCTATACGCTGACGCGCAAGGGCGGCGGCACGTCGATCAAGCGCCGGGCGGGATTCGAGTACCGGCATCTGGCCGCCATGCTCAAAAACCGCAAGACCGACCCGTTTCTGGTCAAGGCTCCGCCGCTTCCGGAGGATACGCCGATCCATCTGGCGACCCATGCCGGACAGGAGTTCGACTACATCCTCAAGGGCCGGCTCAAGGTCCAGCTCGACAACAAGATCGAGTACATGGAGCCCGGCGACAGCATTCTGTACGACTCCAGCCATCCCCACGGCATGATCGCGGTGGGCAATGAGACCTGCGAGTTCCTCGCGGTCGTCTTCGAAAGCGACAGCGGCTCCGTCTACGAGGAGAAGATCGTCCGCGCGCCGGATGTCAAGGTCGCCCCCGCGCAGGAACTGCTCTATCACAGGTTCATGCAGGAAACGCTTGACGAAAACGGACATCTGGCCTCGGTCAAGTTCACGGTCCCCGAAAACTTCAACTTCGCCTACGACGTGGTGGACGAACTGGCCCGCAAGTCGCCCGACAAGACCGCCATGCTGTGGGTCGACGAGAAGCAGAACTGCAGGCGCTTCACATTCAAGGACATCTCAGAGAATTCCGCCCGCGCGGCGAACTATCTCACCAGTCTCGGCATCAAAAAAGGCGACATCGTCATGCTGGTCATGAAGCGCCACTACCAGTTCTGGTTCGTCATCAACGCGCTGCACCGCATCGGAGCCATCGCGCTCCCCGCGTCGAATCAGCTTCAGGCAAAGGATTTCGAGTACCGGTTCAACTATTCGAAGGTCAAATGCGTCATCTGCACCGCCGACGGCTCCGTGACCGCGGCGGCCGACGAGGCGGCGGCAAAATCGCCGTCGGTCCAGTGCAGGATCATCGTCAACGGGACCCGCGAGGGTTGGCACGATTTCAACGCCGAACTGCCGCGTTACAGCGAAAAGTTCGAGCGTCCCGCCGATCTCAAGGCCACGGATCCGGGGATCATGTTCTTCAGTTCCGGCACCACGGGATACCCCAAGGCGGTGCTGCACTCCATGACCTATCCTCTGGGACACATCATCACCGCGCGCTGGTGGCACAACGTCCAGCCCGACGGACTGCACTTCACCATCTCCGACACGGGCTGGGGCAAGGCGCTGTGGGGCAAGATCTACGGCCAGTGGCTGTGCGAAAGCGCGGTCCTCGTCTATGACTTCGACCGCTTCATCGCCGAAGACATCCTCGCCCTGTTCAAGCGCTATCAGGTGACGACCTTCTGCGCGCCGCCGACGATGTACCGGTTCTTCATCAAGGAGGATCTGTCGAAATTCGACCTTTCGAGCCTCAAATACGCCACCATCGCGGGAGAGGCGCTCAATCCGGAGGTGTTCTACCAGTTCTACAAGGCCACCGGCATCAAGGTCATGGAGGGTTTCGGCCAGACCGAAACGACCCTCACCATCGCCAATCTGATCGGCATGGAGCCCAAACCCGGCTCCATGGGCAAACCCTCGCCCATGTACAACGTGGAGCTGGTGGACAACGACGGCAATCCGGTCAAATCAGGAGAGGTGGGAGAGATCGTCATCCGCGCCGAGAAGAACTCCGTCTGCGGCCTCTTCCTCGAATACTACAAGGACGAGGAGCACACGGCCGAAAGCTGGCACGACGGGCTCTATCACACCGGCGACACCGCCTGGCGCGACGAGGACGGTTACTTCTGGTACGTGGGCCGCAAGGACGATCTCATCAAGTCCTCGGGATACCGTATCGGTCCCTTCGAGATCGAATCGGTCATCATGGAGCTGCCCTACGTGCTGGAATGCGCCGTCGTCGGCGTTCCCGATCCCGTCCGCGGTCAGATCGTCAGGGCCTTCATCGTTCTCACCAGGGACAAGAAGCCCTCTGAAGAGCTGGTCAAAGACATCCAGAACTACGTCAAGACCCATACCGCGCCTTACAAGTATCCCCGGCAGGTCACGTTCATCGAAGCCATGCCCAAGACCACCAGCGGCAAGATCCGCCGCACGGTCCTGCGTGAGATGAAGTAAGACCGGGGCTCAAAAGACAAAAACGCGCGGTCCCCCCTTCGGAGGGATCTTCCGAAGAACGGGGGCCGCGCAATACAGAGACAGTTCCCGGAGAAAACAGATGAAGAGAGTGCTTTCAATACAGGATATATCCTGCGTGGGCAAGTGTTCGCTCACCGTCGCGCTGCCGGTCATTTCGGCGGCGGGCATAGAGACGGCCATCCTGCCGACGACGATCCTTTCGATGCACACGGCCTTCAAGGGATTCACGTTCCGCGATCTGACCGACGACGCCCGCAGGATCATCGATCACTGGAAGGAACAGAAAATCCTCTTCGACGGCATTTCATCGGGCTACCTCGGGACCATACCCCAGATCGAACTGGCCGAAGAGGTCTACTCCGAATTTTACCGTCCCGGCGTGCTGCGATTCGTGGATCCGGCCATGGGAGACAACGGACGGCTTTACGTGGGTTTCGACCGCGCCTTCGCTCTGCGCATGGGCAAACTCTGCGGCAAGGCCGACATCATCGATCCCAATCTCACGGAGGCGGCGTTCATGCTCGGCATGGATTATCCCGGCGAGGATTACGATGAAAGGTTCATCCGCGAACTGCTCAAAAAACTGTGCGGTCTCGGATGCCGCACCGCCGTTCTGACCGGGGTCTCCCTTGAGGAAGGACACTGCGGCGTTGCGGCCTATGACTCCGAAACGGGCGGTTACACCACCTGTTTCAGGGAGCATCTGCCCGTTTCCTTCCACGGTACGGGCGACGTGTTTTCAAGCGCGCTCTTTGCCGCGCTCATGACCGGACAGCCGCTGGAAACGGCGCTGGCGACCGCCGTGGACTACACGGTGGAATCCATCAGACTTACCATCTCCTATCCCGGTCACAACTGGTACGGAGTGGATTTCGAATCGGCGATCCCGCTGCTACTCAAAAAACTGGGAAAAATCTGACGACAGAAGGAGTTTGCGAATATGAATTACACAGGAACAAGGAGCGCATGCAAAGTCAGCGCCTCTCTTGCCATCACTCAGGGCATCGCCTCCGACGGCGGACTTTTCGTGCCCGAATATTTTCCGCGGTTTCAGGAAGGCGAACTTGCGCGCCTCATCGGCATGGATTACCGCGGCAGAGCCCGGGTGATCCTCGAAAAGTACCTCGCGGATTTTCCGGAAGCGGAACTTGAGGAATGCGTGACAAAAGCCTACTGCGGCACATTCGACGACGACGATCCCGCCCCCCTGCGGGAGATCGACGGACAGACCTTTCTGCTGGACCTGTGGCACGGTCCCACATGCGCCTTCAAGGATCTGGCGCTCCAGCTGCTGCCCCATCTGCTGACGAAGGCCGCCCGGCGCACCATGCCCGAAAAGGAGATCGTCATTCTCGTGGCGACCTCGGGCGACACGGGGAAAGCCGCCCTGGAGGGTTTTGCCGATGTTCCCGGGGTACGCATCATCGTGTTCTTTCCCGAAAAGGGCGTCAGCGCCATTCAGAAACTCCAGATGACCACCCAGACGGGGAACAACGTCTGCGTCTGCGCCATAAAAGGGAATTTCGACGATGCCCAGACGGGCGTGAAGAGCATTTTCTCCGACAGAAAAATGGCGGCGGAGATGGCTTCTCACGGTCTTGCTTTTTCTTCGGCGAACTCCATCAACTTCGGACGCCTCGTTCCCCAGATCGTCTATTATGTGTCCGCGTGGTGCGACCTGATGAAGACCGGCCGGCTCAAACCGGAAACGAAATTCAATGTCGCCGTGCCCACCGGCAACTTCGGCAACATCCTCGCCGCCGTGTATGCCAAAAGGATGGGGCTTCCCATCGCACGGTTCATCTGCGCCTCGAACCGCAACAGGATCCTGACCGATTTCATCCGCACGGGCGTCTACGACCGCAACCGGGAGTTCTACGTCACCACCAGTCCCTCCATGGACATCCTCATCTCCTCGAATCTGGAGCGGATGCTCTATCACCTCCACGACGGCGACTGTGCCGAAGTGGCCCGTCTGATGACGGAACTCAAGACGAAGGGCCGTTACGGGATTTCCCGCGGCCGTCTGGGGGAACTGCAGTCCGAATTCTGGGGCGGCTTCTGCGACGACGCACGGGCGGCGGCGGCGATAAGGAAACTCTTTGCCGAACGCAGAATGCTCTGCGACACCCACACCGCCGTCGCGGTGGACGTGCTTGAAGAATACCGAAAAGAGACGCTCGACACCGCGCCGTGCGTCATCGCATCCACGGCCTCGGCGTACAAATTCGCCCCCGCCGTCCTGCCCGCGATATACGACGGACCGGTCCCGGAGGACGGTTTCGAGATCATCCGCAAGCTGTCGCAGGTCACCGGCACTCCCGTGCCGCCGCCGCTGGCCGGCTTGAACGCCCGGCCCGTCCGGCACGATTCCTGCATCGAAAAGACCGCCATGGCGGACTTCATCGCGGAAAAACTCTTTAAATAACGGCTGCCGAAGGTCCGTTTTTCACGGGACGCGCCCCGCGGACGGGATCTCTCAAAGGGAAAAACGTTTTCGGAGGGTTGCTCCGTTCATTGCGTTTGCCCGTTCCCGCGGGTCACGGAAGCGTGACTCCTTTTTTGATCAGGATGTTGCCGTATTTGCGTCTTTCTCCCGTGACGACGACGGCGTAAGACCGTTTCGCCCGCTCGTAGAAAGCGAAACGTTCCACGTAATCTATGCGGTCCGCGTCCTTGCCGAGTACGGCACGGCATTCCGCCGCGATCTCCGGATCAGCGGCATCTCCCGTGACCGGAGCCATCATCACAACGGGTTTTTCCACATACTGGTCAAGTTCCATCAATTTGAGTATCGCCCCCAGCATTTCCGGCGAAGAAAGCGCATCGGCTCTCACCACCCGGCTGTTGACCGAGTACGCGGGGAAATGGGCATCGGAAAGGACCAGTTCGTCACCGTGTCCCATCTCAGCCAGGATCTTCAGCAGTTCCGGTGAAATCACAGGAGGAATTCCTCTCAGCATAATTTTACTCCTTTCCGTTCCGACAGACTTTCCGCAGCAAACCGCCGAAAGAGGTCTCCGCGGATCGCGACCGGATCCCGGCGGGACATATCATTTCGATCCCGTCCCGGGATCCGTAATAATATAATCCGCATAAGTCCGTTTTCAAGCAGCAGACGGGAATACGGAAAAAGCGTTTTCATTTTATCGTTTCACCTGTACATTTTTTGATTTGTCTGACAAGTGATTTGAAAATGACGGTCTTTCGTGGTATAGTAAAGGCGCGTTCACTCACATGATGGCTTGTCAACGGGGACTCAAAAAAAAATGAAAACGAAACTCATCATCACTCTCGGTATCCTCGCATTCGTGCGGGCAATGGCGGCGTTTCAGACGGACCCGGTGTTCAGTTCGAACATGGTCCTGCAGCAGGAAAAACCGATCGCATTTTTCGGAACGGGCGACGCGGGAACGACCGTTCAGGCGGAATTCGCGGGCCGCAGGGCGGAGTCGAAAGTCACCGCCGACGGAGCGTGGCGCGTGGAATTTCCCGCCATGAAGGCCGCCAAAACACCCCTCACGGCAAAATTCACCGACGGGAAAAAGCAGATATCTCTCGACAACCTTCTCGTCGGCGACGTCTGGTTCTGCTCAGGTCAGTCCAACATGACCCTTTCGGTCGGGCGCAAATTCATTCTCGGCAGCACGGCGGGCAACAGCGAGGCCGAGACCGCCGCGGCGGACCACCCGTTCATCCGCGGAGCAAAACAGGTGCAGTGCATCTCCCACAGCGCCCTGCTGCCCGCGCAGATGGTCGAAAAGTCATGGACGGTCTGTTCGCCGAAAACGGTCTCATCCTACAGCGCCGCGGCCTATTACTTCGCCCACAAACTGAACCGGGACCTGGACATCCCCATCGGCATCATCATGTCCGCCTGGGGCGGCACCCCCATCGAGGGCTGGATCTCACGAGAGGGCTACGAAAAAGCGGCCCTGACGAACGAACTTGCCCAGCTCAAAAAATATGCCATGACTCCAGAACAGGAAAAAGAGCGGCTGGCCGGTGAAGAAAAACGCTATCAGGAGGAAATGCCCGTTTTCGTGCGCAAAATGGAAACGCGTCTGGCGAAGGAAAAAGAGGCCTGCGCCGCCTTCTCGAAACCGGATCTCGACGACAGCGCCTGGAAACCCACCGTGCTGAGAAGCGTCACCGGCGCGGAGTTCCGCTGGTACCGCGCCCGTTTTACTCTGCCCGAAAACGCCCGGGGCAAAAAACTGCGCCTCTACTCGCGGGGCGTCCCCATCGCCCGGGGATTCACGATCTGGCTGAACGGCAGGGAGATCGCCAAGGTCGAACCGGGAGCGCTTCTGACGAAATCACGCCTCAGTCTTCTCATCCCCCCGGAAAAGTTCGATCAGACGGGGGAAAACGTGCTGGCCATACGGGCCTTTCACTGCTATCCGCGGGACATCAAACACGTGAACAACATACGGATCCACCTCGAACTCCTCGACGGGAAAAAGCAGGTTTCTCCGCTGCGCTTCAGGGATCGTACGGAATCCCGCCTCGCCGCGGACAAAAACGATCCCCTGCCCGCGGACTGCACGCCGCAGTGGATGACCAACCGGTTCCCCGCCAATCTCTACAACGCAATGGTCGACTCGTGGACGAAACTGCCGATCAGGGGCATCATCTGGTATCAGGGATGCGCCAATGCGGGCAAACTCCACTATCTGCCGCAGCACAAAGCGCTGATCGCCGACTGGCGCGCGAAGTGGCATGCCCCGGAGCTGCCGTCCCTCCTCGTCCAGCTTTCGGCATGGGGCGACAAGGTCTGGCGGAAACGCCCGCCCCGCGATGTGCCGGCCGCCCTGACGCGGGACATTCAGATGCGTCTGATGGACATCAGGAACGTCGGCGTGATCTGTTCCATCGATATCGGTCACCCCGAAACGATCCATCCGCCCGACAAGCAGACGGTGGGTCTGCGGCTGGCTCTTGAGGCCGAACGCATGGTCTACGGCAAAGACATCCCCTCCCGCGGTCCCATTTTCGACCGGGCCGAAGTCGAAGGGAACAGCATGCGCGTCCACTTCAAAAACGTGACGGCTCCCCTCAAGACCGGGGACGGCAAGGCGCCGGGAGCATTCGCAGTGGCGGGCGCCGACAGAAAATTCGTCTGGGCGGACGCGAAGATCGACGGCAGGACCGTCGTGGTCAGTTCGAAACGGGTCAGGGAGCCCAGGTTCGTGCGTTACGCGTATATCCAGTACCGCGGCGACTGCAATCTGCAGAGCGCCGACGGACTTCCCGCATATCCCTTCCGTTCCGACGCCGTGGATTACGGCAAAGTCAAGTAAAACCGGTGTCCGGGGTTTACTTTTGGGGCGCGCCGGGCGGTAGCATTTTGCGCAACTCGGCAAGGATCGTTTCGGCAACGATGCGGTTTCCGGCGGAATTGGGGTGGTTCCTGTCGCTCCACAGATCTTTGCGGCCCTTGGGCGTGATGGCGCACTGCATGTCGGGGACGTAGCCGCAGTGATATTTTTTCACCAGTTCCCGCTCGATCAGAGCCAGTCCCGCGGCATAGTGCGCAAGGGGGATGCCCGCACGGTCGAAGTCGATTTCTTCTCCCTCCGGGACTTTGTCGTTGCCGAAACAGCTGATGACGAGCACCTCGGCGCCCGCTTCCCGG
>JAFTDL010000064.1 GCA_017454215.1 Lentisphaeria bacterium
ATTACGGCGGCAACGCCAATCTCGACACCTGGGGCTGGAAACTGGTGAACGGCGGCTATCTCTCCAACGGCAAGCTTCTGCACTGCCCCGTGGCGCTGAAGATTCTCACCGCCTACGCGGCGGAATTTGGTTCGAACGGCTCCTATGCAAACACGAGTTACGCGCTTTCGGGGTATTACGGCGGTTACGATGTCTACTCGGCGCTGCCGAACTACAGATGTCAGGTGGCCAAGCTGAACCGGATCAAGAACCCCTCCGGCAAACCTTACCTCTTCGACTCCATGCAGTTCAACGGCGGCATGTGGCTGGGAACTCACAGGTGGGACGGGTACTGCACCCAGAAGACCGACTGGTACAACTGCATGACGGCGATCCACGGCACCAACGATCCCGACCTCAAGATCGGCCGCAACGGCTCCACCGGGACGCTGCTTGCCGACGGCCATGTGGAGAATCTGCCGAATCTGATCAAGAGGAATATCAACTCCAAGGCCATTTTCCACTGGGAACGTGACGATGTCAGAAAGTAACGTGAAGGAACTTCCGAAAATGAAAAAGATATTTGCCGGGGCGTTCTGCGCCCTCGCCGCGGCCCTGTGCCCGGCCCAGGAAGAAAACAAGGGGCTGATCTTCGCCGCGGACTTCGACAACTTCTCGCCCAAGGCCGCCTTTGCCGCGGGAGACGCCGCCGCGGGCGGCCTCAAGACCGGGCTTGAAGAAAGGAAGTTCCCCGGGGTCGCGGGCAAAGGCAACGCCGTCTGCCTCAAGGCCACGGAACGCATCACGTGGAGCGCGGACAAAAACTTCGATCCCCGTCACGGCACGGTCTCGTTCTGGATCGCCCCGCAGGAGTGGAATTACGAAAAGAAGGGACTGACCTCCTTTTTCGAGACCCGTTTCGGAGAGTATTACTTCGCCGTCTACGAAGAGAACAAGTACGGCACGTTCAGTTTCGTCATCTGCACCTTCAAGCCCAAGTACCGCGAGATCGGTCAGGTGCGTTTCCGCATGCCGGCAAAGGTGTGGAAGATGGGCGTCTGGCACAAGATCGACGCCGTCTGGGATGAAAACATGATGGCGCTCTATCTCGACGGCGTTCCGGCGAAGACGTTTTCGAAGAATCCCTGCAAATTCTCTGCGCCGGTCCAGTTTCCCGGAACCGCTCCCGGCAGGTGGATGCAGCTGGGCTGGGGCACCCGCCTCGCTGTTCAGGACACGACCGCTTTCGACGATCTCAAGATCTACGACCGGGTCCTCTCCGCCGAGGAGATCAGGCGGGAATACGAAAAGGTCTTTCCCGCGAAAACGTCCGCCGACGGCAAATAACGGCATTCCGGTCCATTAACGGAGAAAAAGCATGAAAAAGTTATTCGCAGGGGCTTTTTGCGCCCTTTTTTCGGTCCTGTGCCTCGCGCAGGAGAGGGATCCGGCGCTGATCTTTTCGGCGGATTTCGACGATTACACCACCAAGGCCTCTTACGCCGCCGGGGCTCCCGAGGGCGCGGGCATCAACGCGGATCTTTCGCTGAGGATGTGTCCCGGCGTCGCGGGCAAGGGCAACGCGGTCAACCTCAAGGCCACGGAGCGCATCACGTGGAGCGCGCACAGGAATTTCGATCCCCGGCAGGGCACGGTCTCGTTCTGGCTTGCGCCCCGGTCGTGGAACTATGAAAAAAAGGGACTCACCTCGTTTTTCGAGACCCGTTTCGGCGAGTATTACTTCGCCATCTACGAAGAAAACAACTACGGCACGTTCAGTTTCGTCATCTGCACCTTCAAGCCCAAGTACCGCGAGATCGGTCAGGTGCGCTTTGCCATGTCCAAAAAGGACTGGGCCATGAACCGCTGGCACAAGATCGACGCCGCGTGGGACGAAAAGACCATGGCGCTCTACCTCGACGGCGCGCTGGTCAAACCTCTGCAGTACACCAAGAATCCCCATCTCATCGCCCGTCCGGTCAAATTCCCGGGAACCGCGCCCGGCAGACGCATGCAGTTGGGCTGGGGCAGCAAGACCGTTCAGGACACGACTTCCTTCGACGATCTCAAAATCTACGACAGGATGCTCTCCGCCGCCGAGATCAAGCTGGAATACGAAAAGAAGATCCCCCGCAAAGCCGACGGCAGACGTCCCGAGATCATGGTCCCCGCAGGCAGGGACATCACCCCCGACGGCAGGATCGAACCTGAGGAGTGGAGCGATGCCTCGTGCCTCGTCATCCGCAATCCCGAACTGAGAAGTCAGGTCAAAGACCTTGCGGCTAAGGTGTACCTCAAAAAGAACGCGGACGATCTCATGCTCGCGGCGGAGATCAGAGGCGGCGCCAAAGCGGACATCACCGGAAACGACATCGTCGATATCTGGCGGGACGATGCTTTCGAATTTCACATCATGACCGCCGACAAAAAGCGGTATCAGTTCATCGTCAATCCCGCGGGAGCCCTGTTCGACGCCGTCGTCGCCCGCACCGACGGCGTCTACGACCCGGCGAAACTGGACGCGAAATGGCAGTCCGGCGCCAGATACGCCGTCCGCAAGGGCGAGGGCAGATGGTTCCTCGAGATGGTCATTCCCCGCAAAAACATCGGTGCGGACGCCCCCGATCTTCTCGTCAACTTCTGCGCCACGCGCTGGGGCGAAAAGAGCGAATATGTCAACTGGGGCGTCGATTGCGCCAAATTCTACGACGAGACCCGGTTCGGGAAACTGCATCTGGACTCGACGGCCCCCGCCGTCCGCATGGAGCAGTGCGCGTTTGCCGACGGCGAATTCCGCCTCGAACTCACGCCGGGCGTCGCCGCAAGGCTCGTCACCGCCGACGGCAAAGTCATGCCCCGGCCCGCCGGAAGATCGTGGAACGTCGCCCTTCAGGAAGGCATCTACGAGTTTTCCGCGCAGGGAAAGGATTTCTTCTACGCCTCGCGCGTCAATGCGAGCAAACCCTTCGAGCTGGATTACACCGGCCGTCCCTCCCTCAACCGGCTGGATGTGCTGGTGGACCTCTCCGGCGCGGGAAGCGCCGTCCGCAAAAAGATCGCCGCGCGGCAGCTGGAGTGCGTCGCAAGTCTCGTCGACGGAAACAAAAAAGTTCAGGTCACCCGCACCTTCGCCGTCGAACGGCTGAAGAGCGTTTTCGAACTGCCTCTGCCCGAAAACCTCATCCGCGGCACCTGGCTGCTCAAGGCCGATGTCACAGACAACGGCAAAAGCGTGCTTTCGGCTTCGAAGCGCATGCGCGTGCCCGACATGACGCCCCTCAGAGCCCGGGTCGCGGCCGATCACACCGTGCCTCCGCCGTGGTTCCCCGTCAAAAAGCTGGGAGACGGCAGATTCGAAGTCTGGAACAGGGTGTACGTTTTCAAAGACGGCCCCTTCCCCGCGCAGATCGTTGCGGAAGGCAGGGAAATGCTCGCGAAAGCTCCGGAACTGTACCTCGCCGGACGGCCCGTCGAATGGAGTCCCGCAAAAATCGTCGAAGGATTCGACGACGAGATCCGCTTTGCCGGGACCGGTTCCGCGCCCGGTCTGAAATTCACGTGGAGCTCCGTACTGAGTTTCGACGGACTGGTGAACGTCAAGATCAGAATGGCTCCGGCTCAGAATTCCTGCGACATCCCGGATCTCAAACTCGCATGGCAGGTCCCCGCCGAGTTCGCCCGCGCCATGCTCTCGCCCCGGCTGACCGGCTGGGACAACAAGGGGAAATACGTCTTCCCCTACGCCAACGACTACGATTTCTGCATCTGGACCATGGGCCTCAAACACGGCTTCATCTGGCACCCCGTCTCGAGCGCCAACTGGCGTAATCCGAACGGACACAAGCAGTTCTCTCTGACCCGTTCCGGAAGCACGGTCACGGTGAACGCCGACCTCATCACCGTCGGCAGCACGCTGAAGAAAGAGGCGCTCTACGAAATGTGCTTCATGGCCACCCCGGGCCGTCCGGAACCGGCAAAGCGCCGGGACCTCAACATGGGACACATCTGGGGCAAGATCAAAAACGAATCCTGGCGCGTCCAGTATTACGGTCCCACGCCGAAACCGCTGGATTACTCCACCGAGCCGTGGACCGGTCTTGTCGCGTGGGATCCCAAGAAGTACAGCGCCCACATCGACAAGCTGGAACGGGAGGGTACGCGCTACATGCCCTACAGTCAGCCGATGATGCTGGAATCCATCGACGATTACTACGATCTCTACTTCAAGGAGTGGCGGCAGATCCCCGGCTACACCTGCGGCGGGGGCGTCTCGTACAGGACGGGAGAACACTACTTCCCCGAGCCCTGCTGCGGTGAGACCGGCGCCGAAGACCTCGCCGTCTGGCGCGCCGACCGGCATCTGACGGACTTCCCCAAAGTGCCCGGCGTCTACTACGACTGCGCGGTGGCCAGAAGCTGCAACAACGCTCTGCACGGCTGCGCCGGAACGGATGCCTTCGGCAAGCCTTTTTCGCGCTCGGCGGCCCTGAGATGCCGCAACTACTACATCCGCCTGAAACGGGTCTTCGCGAAACACGGAAAGGACAAGATCCTCTTTTCCCATGCCCACGACCGTTTTCTGCCCTTCCTGCACGGCATATGCGACTATTACGCCACGGGAGAGCAGTATTTCACCACGATGATCGTCAACCCGAGATACTTCTACGCCGAGAACGTGCCGCTCAAACGCTGGCAGTCGTTGTACTACACGCCCGCCAAGGGAACGGGATTCCTCTTCGAGACGGCCTATTATTACATCACCCGGCGCAAGATGACCAAAGAGGACTGCACCAGGCCGGAATACACGCGGGGCATCCTCACCGCCTGTACGCTCCACGATGTCAATCTGGGGAGCGCGTGGCTCAACAACGCCGCACTGGAACCCTGGTGGGTCATCAAAAAGGACATCGCCCTCTCCGACGCGGAATTCCACGGCTACTGGTTCCAGGACGCCGTCCGGACCGACGGCAAGAAGGTCTTCGTGTCGTACTACAGCTGGAAAAAGCCCTCGCCCTGGGACAGACTGCTCTTCGTCGGCAACTTGAGCCGCAGGGACCAGACGGTGAAACTTGCCGTCGACTGGGAAAAGCTGGGCATGGATCCCGGCAATGTCCGGCTGACCGATCTGTGGACCGGCAAAGAAATGGCTTCGCTCGACGCCGTCAAGGTCCGGACGAACGATTTCAGACTCATCGGCATCAAACATAAATGAAACGGGATATGCATCAGTCATTGCTCAAACGTTATGAAGGCAATCCGGTCCTGACCATCGACGATCTGCCGGTCCGGGGACTGGGATACTACGTGTTCAACCCCGGCGCGGTCAAGTTCAACGGCGAGTATCTGCTCCTCGTTGACGTCTTCCACCGCGAGGGCAGCATCATCTTCTGGCTGGCCCGCAGCAAAGACGGGTATCACTTCAAGTTCGATCCCGAGCCCGTGGACTGGCCCGAAATGCCCGCTTCCACCGGCTGGGTCGAAAACGGCGTCTACGATCCGCGCATCACGAAGTTCGGAGACGACTACTACATCTTTTACGGCAGCAACAAAAACGGCTGCGGCACCCGCATCGCGCTGGCCAGGACCCGGGATTTCGTCAAGTTCGAGCACGTGGCCGTGACCTCGGAACTCAACAACCGCAACGCGGCGCTTTTCCCCGAAAAGATCGACGGCATGTACTGCCGCTTCGAGCGCCCGTTCCACGGCGACGAGTTCAGTCCGTGTTACATGTGGCTGTCGTTCTCCAAAGATCTGGAGTTCTGGGGACGGCACCGCGAGAGCCTCAAGCCCCGCCCCTGTCACTGGGACGATCAGAAGCTGGGCGCGGGCGCGCCCCCCATCCGCATAAAAGAGGGGTGGCTTGAGATCTATCACGGCGTCAATCCCTCCTGCGACGGCTCCATGTACATGCTCTTCGCCGCCATTCTCGACTACAGGGAACCGTGGAAGGAGATCGCCCGCTGCAAGTACCCCATACTCTTCCCCGAAACCGATTACGAACAGCGGGGCAGAGTCCGCAACGTGGTATTCACCTGCAACGCCCTGCTGGACGACGACGGCACGGTCAAAGTCTATTACGGCGCCTCCGACACCTGCATCGCGCTGGCCGAAGCGCCGCTGGAAGAGATCGTGAAAGCGTGTTACGAGCCTTATCAGCTGACCCTCGGATTGAAAGGAGCTGCACCATGTTCACGGAACTGCTGAGCCGGATGCAGGATCCCGGCGTTCTTGCACGCTTCAAGGAAAACACCTTGAAGATCAACGCGTTGGAGAGCTCCGTCCGCAGCTGCGACTTCGACCGGTCCACGGATCTTGTCGTATCTCTGCTGCGCGAGGCGGGTTTTTCGGACATCAGAAAGATCGCCCATCCTGCCGACGGCGTTTCCTTCTGCGGCGACTGCGTCATGCCCGAAGCGTGGGAGTTCACCGGCCGCTGTACGCTCGAAGTCGTTTCCGGCCGGCCGGAAGAGGAGCGCCTCATCGCCGATACCGATGAAACCGCCCTCGCCGTCGTCCCCGGCTGCGGCCCGACGCCGCCCGGCGGCTCCACGGGCGAACTGGTGATGTACGACCCGGAGCATCCCGAGGCAGCTTCCGGCAAATGGGTCCTTTACGACGGGATCCCTCAGGGAAAGATCAATCAGCCGCTGGCAAAGGCCGGAGCGCTGGGCATCGTTTCGACCCACCTCGAAATGGGCAGGTACGATCCCGACGCCACGTGCTGGATGAACGGCGTCGGCCTTTACGGCTGGTACCGGCTCAAAGAGGATCTTCAGCTGCCCATGTTTGCCGTCACCGCCCGGCGGGCGAACGCCTTGCTTGCCCGGCTGGCGGCAAAAGAAAAAGTCGTTCTCCGCGGCGTCATGCAAACGCGCAATTACAACGGAAAGATCTTCACCGTCACCGCCCGGATCCCCGGCGAAAGCGACGAGGAGCTGGCTCTCATCGCCCATATGTACGAGCCCTTTCCCGCCGACGACGCCTCGGGCGTCGCCGCCGCGATCGAGGCGGGCCGTCTGCTGCGCAAGTCCGGCGTCAAACTCAGGAAGAGCCTGCGGGTGGTCTTCACGATGGAGTATTACTCCACGCTGGCCTTTTTCCTCTCGAAGGAGCACAACATCAAAATGGCGCTGAACACGGACGACCTTGCGCCCATGACGTGCCGGCTTTTCAACTACCCGCTGGAGTGGCGCACAAGTTCGGTCGCCCTGCCCTGCTTCACCGATCTGCTCATGCTGCGGGTCTTCGAGGTCTGCGCGCCCGATATGCGCGTCGCGGTGAAACCGGGCACGCTCTCGGACGACACTTTCGGCGGCGATCCGGCCATCGGCATCCCCACCAACTGGCTCTGGGCCGACGTTGATCCCTTCCACCATTTTTCCAACACCGTCTTCAGCGATGTGGACTGGGAACTGGGCGAACGGCTCATCCGGCTGATCGCCGTCTACGCCGCCGTTGTGCTGGGCGCGTCGAAACAGCAGTGGCAGGAACTTCTTCCCCGGCTTGCCCGCATCGCCGTCCTGCCCCTTGCGCAGGCTCAGGACAATGCCGATGTCCGCAAAGTCAAATGCGATTTCGCCGCGGGTCAGCTCCGCTCCCTCGAGAAGTGGGTCCCCGGGCTGGAGACTTGCGCCGAAGAGGCCGTCAGGTACTTCCGGAAACCCGTCAGGCCGGTCCCGCCCGCAAATCCGGCGGAGGAAAAGGCCGCATCGCTGTATTTCCGGCGTCTGCTGCCGGGAGTCCCCTGGTCTCTGGTCAAAATTCCCTATCCCGAAAAACGGCGGCTCTTTCTGAATCCCACGCAGTACGTGCTCATGGACGGTTCCCGTTCTCTGCTCGACACGGTCAGGCTCGCGCAGAACGCCGGACTCATGGGCAGAATATCCGAAAAGGGACTCGAAAAACTGATGGACGACCTCTTTTATCTGGAGTCCTACGGCTATCTTTCCCGGGACTTGAAAAGCCGCGGCGAGGTGCTATAATAGTATACCGCCGGGCTTGGGTCCGGCATTACCGGTCATGTCCGGGATTTCCGGACGGCAGCAATCCACGGAGAGATCATGGAAAAATTCATCCGCAGTATTCTGGCGCGGATGTCGACCGCCGACAAGATCCGCCTCGCCTACGGCAGGAGCAATCTGTCGATCGGGAAACTCGAAAAATACGGCATCCGCGAAGTTTTCATGGCCGACGGACCTCAGGGGATCCGCCGCGAGAACGGCGAAAAAAATACGGCTCTGCCCTGCGGCATCGCCCTCGCCGCAAGTTTCGACGTCCGCCTTGCCGAAGAGTACGGCGCGGTCATCGGCGAAGAGGCCCGCGCCTGCGGCATCAGGGCCAGTCTGGGGCCGGGAGTCAACCTGATGCGCACCCCCCTCAACGGCAGAAGTTTCGAGTATTACGGCGAAGATCCCGTCCTCGCCGGAAAGACCGGAGCCGGCTACGTGCGCGGCTGTCAGTCGAAAGGCGTCGCGGCGACTCCCAAGCACATGGCGCTCAACAATCAGGAGATCTGCCGCACGACCGGCGACTCCCTGTGCGATCAGGCCGTGTTGAGAGAACTCTATCTCGAAAGTTTCGAGATCATCTGCCGGGAGTCCTCCCCGTGGATGATCATGACCTCCTACAACAGGATCAACGGCGTTCAGGCCTCGGCGTGCGGTTACACCCAGAAGGATTTTCTGAGAGACGAGTGCGGTTTCGACGGCGTGACCGTTTCGGACTGGGGCGGCACCCGCGACGCAAGGGCGTGCATCCTCGGCGGTCAGGATCTGGAAATGGGCGGCGGCGACTGCACGGTCATGAGCGAAAATCTGCCGCGTCTGGTCGAGAACGGCGAGGTTCCCCTCGAAGCCGTCGACCGGATGGCCCTGAACAATCTGCGTCTGCTCTTCCGTCTGGGCGCTTTCGAAAAGGAGGAGGACGGTTCGGCCTTCGGATGCAACACGCCCGCCCATCAGGCGTTTGTGCGCAAGGCCGCCTGCGAGTGTGCCGTTCTGCTCAAAAACGACGGGGATTTTCTGCCGAAGGATTATTCCTCATGCCGCAGGATCGCCGTCATCGGGCCCGCCGCCGATTACCGGCACAGCATGGGCTCCATGCTCTGGTGCGGCGGCTCCGGCGCGGTCCATCCGCCCTACGAGATCACTCTGCTCGAAGCGGTCAGGAAGCGCTGGGGAAAGAACACGCAGATCACCTATGCGCCCGGAGTTCATTTCGATCTTGACAGAAACGTTCCCGATTCCCTCATTCCCGACGGTTTCACGGCGGAGTATTTCGAGTCGCAGGAAGCCATGGCCGAAGGAAAAGCGCCTTTTCTCGTCCGCAAAGAGGCCCTTCCCCTGCACTTCGGCGTGCTCAACGCAGGAGGTCTGGAGGATGAGCCGGTGTTTGCCCGCCGTTTCGCCCTGCGTCTCAAAGGCCGGATCATCCCCCGGAAAAGCGGCAAAATCACGCTTCAGCTGGGAACGGCGCGCTTTGCCGTCCGCTTTTGGATCGACGGCGTCGAAGCGACGGGAAAACCGGACGAAACGCCCGGCTCCGCCGTATCCCCGGCCCGCACCCTCGACGTCCGGGCGGGAGCGGGACTGGATGTCGAGATCGAGGCCTGCCGCACCCGCCTCGAGACGGCGGAACTGCGCCTGCTGTATCTTGAGGACGAAGAGGCGGAGATCGCCCGGGCCGTCGCGCTGGCCGCCGAAGCGGATCAGGTGATCTACGCGGGCGGCACCCACCACGGCTATGACAAGGAGGCCATCGGCTGGGGCAACGTCGCGGGGGCCGATATTCCGGACCTGAAACTGCCCTCCGGTCAGGATGAACTGCTGCTGCGTCTCCTTGCCGTCAATCCCAACGTCACCGTCGTACTGATCAACGGTTCCGCGGTCGACACTTCCCGGTGGATAGATAAAGTCCCCGCCGTCGTGGAGATGTTCTATCCGGGCATGGAGTGCGGCAATTCCGTCGCCGACATCCTCGAAGGCAAGGCCGCGCCCGGCGGCAGACTGCCCTTTTCGTGGAGCGACAGACTGACCGATTATCCCTCGATCGCCAACGGCAATTATCCGGGGACCGTGACGGGAGATCATCCGCAGGTCGCCTACGATGAAGGGATCTTCATCGGTTACAGATATATGGATAAGAAGAACATCGCGCCGCGCTTTCCCTTCGGTTTCGGTCTGA
>JAFTDL010000065.1 GCA_017454215.1 Lentisphaeria bacterium
CCGCAGGCGAATCCCCGCGGGAATTTCCGCAGATCCACCGCGTCGAGGGTGCCGACGGGCTCGTAAACGGGAGCGCTCCCGTCGTCGGATGCCGTCGAAAACGAACTGCCCGCCGCGTACAGGTGTCCCATGGCGACAATGGGGATATCCCGCCCGTTTCGGAGCCTGTCGGCGGCGGCGTACACTTCGTGGTAATGCCTGACGACGGCCTGAGCCAGTCTCGAACTCTTCTCCCGGGAGGTCTCTCCCTCGGGAACGATGCCGCGCACATCCCGCTCGCGCAGAAACGGAACGGCGCAGACGTAGGCGGCGGGATCCTCCTGCGGTCCGAGAGGGATCACTTCCGCTTCCGGATCGCGGGGATCGACTTTGCCGACGACGTGGATATCCATGTCCCGAAACAGGCTCTGTGGCGCTTCGAGAAAATTGGCGTTGTCATGGTTGCCCGCGATGACGACGATCTGCCGGCAGCCGGCCTTCTGCAGACCGCCAAGAAAATCGTAATACAGTTTCTGGGAATCGCTGGACGGCGTTCCGCTGTCGAATACGTCTCCGGCAAAGAGCGCGGCTTCGATCTTTTCGCGTTCCGCCAGACCGGTCAGAAATGCGAAGACCTTTGCAAACTCGTCATGCCGCCGCAGATTTTCCAGCGTACAGCCCAGATGTACGTCCCCGATGTGCAGTATCCTCATGTTTGCTTCGCTCTCTCCGGTTTTCAGATCTTCAGCCGCACGGAACAAAATATAACCGCCTCGCGCGGAAAAATCAATGCCTCTTCCGGGGGCGTCCGCCGGTCATCGCCCCCCGCCGGACGGACAGGCGTTTTTCACGTTTTTTCATCATTTTCCCTTGACATTTTCTGCAATTCGTGGTATTGTTTACGCAAAGTAAATCAATGTAATATAAACGTAATCAACAAACAGGAAAAATTTCAACATGAGTTGCAGCTGGAAGCCCCGGACGGACAACGGTTATTCCGCCGTGATCGAAACTGATTTCCCCGCGGACGCGGTGGTGTACACCGCAAACATGATGATGGCGCAGGGCAGTCCGCTGGCCCCGCTCACCTGCGGCATGCACTCCTGGGGCGACCTGTCGAGCGGCGGCGTGATCGCGGTCGGGACCAAAGGGCATTACCTTCTTGCCGGAGCCGTCACGGCCTTCCGTTCCCTGACCATCCTGCGGGCGGTTTACGACAGCCGCCGCATCACCCGCATCGAGATGTTTCAGCCGGACATCAAGCCCGGCGAAACGCCCGAAGAGAGCGTCATCCTCGAAGGGCCCGACTGGAGGGAACTCCTGACGCGGTATGCCGATATCGCCGCCGCGAAAATGGGCGTCAAACCCATTCCCGAGCAGAAAAACATGACCGGCTACTGCACCTGGTACTACTATTACAAGGATGTGTCCGAAGCCCACATGCTGGAAAATATCGAGGCGCTGGCGGCCAACCGTTCACCCTACGCGGCGGAATATGTCCAGATCGACGACGGCTATCAGACCTTTCAGGGGGACTGGCTGGATCAATGCGAAACATGGCCCACCCCGGTCAGGGAGATCGCGGAAAAGATCACCTCCCGCGGCATGAAAGCCGGCATCTGGACCATGCCGACGACGGCTTCGACCGCAAGTCGCGTCTACCGCGAACACCCCGACTGGTTCGTCAAGGATGAAAACGGAAATACCGTCACTCTGCCCGGCTGGTCCCCGGCTCCGGATCATCTGTGGGCCTGTCTGGACGCCACAGTTCCCGAGGCGCGGGAACACATCACGAAGGTTTTCAAAACGTTCCGCTCATGGGGTTTCACCTATTTCAAAATGGACGGACTGTATTTCGGATTCCAGAGAGGCGTCCGCCGCGATCCCGACGCCACCGCGGTCAGCGCGTTCCGGCTCCTGCTCAAGACCATCCGCGAGGCCGTGCCGGATTCCATTCTCATGGCCTGTTCCGCGCCCTTCCTGCCCTGCCTGGGGCTGGTGGACAATGCCCGGGTCAGCAATGACACGTCGCGCTATTTCCACAGCACACGCGAATACAAAAACGCGCCGCAGTGCTGCGGTTGTTCGATCGCGGACGCCTTCCACATATCCATGGCGAATTTCTGGTGTTTCGACCGCTGGTTCCGCGCCGATCCCGACGTCATCATGGCCCGGCAGGACAATGCCTTCTACACCCGCGGGCAGGCCAAGATCTCGGTCCTCGCGGGCATCATGACGGGACTTTCTCTGACCAGCGACCACCTCGGCAAGATCAGTCCCGAACGCAACGCCCTTCTGGCCAAAGCGCAGAACATCCGGATGCGCAATGCCCGCCCCCTCAACAGCATTCCGAACATCTGGCCGCAGGAGTTCGAAGGCACGGTCGACGGCAGACGCGCCGTCGCCCTCGTCAATGACACCCGTGCCGAAAAAGTCTGGAAACTTGCCGAACTCGGCCTGCCGGAACATTGCCGCGACCTGCTGGACGACCGCGAGGTCTTCAACGAAATAACCATGAACGGTGAAGACGCCGCGCTGCTGATCGAAGCGTGACCGCGTTTCCCCTGAATTTCTGAATTTCTGCGCTCTCCGCCGCCCGGCGGAGGGGGCCGCGCCGTGCCCGCGGGCATATGCCGCCGAAGCGTCCGACATTTCAAATTGCGGCGTTGCGGCCGTTTTTTTGCATTTTTTTTGATTTTCCTCTTGACATCCCGTATGATCGGCGGTATAATTAATATAGTTAAAATCAATGTAATATCAATGTAATAGATTAAAACCATGATATCGGACCCCACCAAGTATTCGCAGCTGCAGACGGCTCTGAAGCGGGAACTTCTTTCGGGAAGATTCAAGGAAGGGGATCGGTTCTACACGGAAAAGGAGATCATGGCCTGTTATAAAGTGAGCAGTGTCACGGTGGCCCGGGCGCTGCGGGAGATGACGGAATCCGGGTACTTCGAGCGCCGCCGCAAGCTGGGGACTTTCGTCCTGGGCCGCACTCCCGCGCCGGGAATGCGGGGCGAAGTCATGGTCCGGCCGCTTTTCATCAACCGGGCGTCCGCCGAGAAGAGCGGCGTCTCCGGATCCGATCCCTCGTGGTTCGTGGTGGAGGAGATCCGCCGGGGCATCATCAACAGCTATCCCGGCATGGTCAAGATCATCGATTTCCCGGAGATCCTGGCCGAAGCGGAGAAAGATCCCCAGACACTCTCGATCCTGTATCTGCCGCGGATCGAAAATTACGCTGCCGTTCCGCCGGAAACGACCCGGAATTTCGTCAAAATCTTTCTGCCGCCCGCCACACCCGAACCTCAAAACTGCGTCTGCCCCGACTACATGACGGGGGTGATCGACGCGGTGCTCCATTTGATCCAGCTGGGCCACCGGCGGATCGCCTACATCGGTTCGGACAGCATCAGGAAGCGTTACGCGGCGTTCCGGGTAGCCTTCGAGTCCTGCAATTCGAGCCCTGTGCCCGAGCTGATCGTGCGCCGTCCGGGCGTCGTTTCCTACGACGAGGCGGCGTCCATCATGGGCGAACTGCTCACGCTGCCGGAAAACCGCCGTCCGACCGCGGTCTTCTGCACCAACGACAAGCAGGCCATCGGCGCCATGCGGGCGGTCGTTTCCTGCGGGCTCAAAGTTCCGGAGGATATTTCCGTCATCGGTTTCGACGACATCGACGAGGCCCGGACGGCCCCCGTGCCGCTCTCCACGGTCCGTGTGCCGTATTTCGAGATCGGCAAAATGGCGGTGGAGCTGCTTCTTGAAAAACTCCGGCAGGGACGGGATATTCCGAGCAGATCGATTTCCGCCCGGTACGTCCTGCGCGATTCGACGGCACAGGTAAAAAAAGAGGCGCCGCGATCCTGAACGGACGGGACGCCGAAACGGATTTGAAGCAAAAATACCTTCCGGTACCAACAACAAAAAAAGGAGGAATCCATGAAATTCTTCGAAGATGTGCAGAGCTGC
>JAFTDL010000066.1 GCA_017454215.1 Lentisphaeria bacterium
ACCTTGAAGTAGGGCCATGCGATGCCTTCGGCTTTGAGACTGCCCGGCGCGTTGGGGTTGATCTTGGGCACGTAGCGGATGACGTGGTACTTGCCGTCGCGCAGGACTTCCAGTTCGACTTCGCCGATGGTGAAGAGGATCTGGCTCACGAACTTGGCCCAGGTGTCGAAGAACCGCTTGCCGTTGAGTTTGACGATCACGTCGTTCTTGCGCAGTCCCGCGGCGTATTCGGGGCCGGATTCATCCACGCTGATGACTTTGAGCGAGCGCATTTTCGGGGAGTCCTGCGGCATGCCGAAGAACCACACGACGCAGCCGAGGAGCAGGCCGAAAAGCACGTTGAAAAGCGGCCCGGCCACCGCCGTGACCGCCCGGTCGAGGGGTTTGGCCCGTTCGAGGACCGTGCCGTCGGCCGCCTTGGGGGCGTCGCCCGTGGCGTCCACCTGCGGGATCTCGCAGTAGCCGCCGAAGGGCAGATACCCCAGGCGGTATTCGACGCCCTTGTATTTTTTGCGCCAGAAGGGCTTGAAGCCCAGCGCGAAGGCGTCGATGTGCAGACCCCGCCACTTGGCGGCGAGAAAGTGCCCAAGTTCGTGAAAGAAAATGCACAGTCCGATGGCGAAAAAGACGAAAAGAAGCGAACCGGCAATGCTTAAGATATCCAGCAGTCTCTCCATAAAAACCCCTGTTTTGACCGGAAATGGCGGTCCCCCGCCCCGCGGACGGGAGGGCGGAAAAGCGCCTCCGCGTCTTCCGGCGGGAAAATGATGTTACGCGAAAAGCTCCTCGGGTCCGATCAGCTCCACCTTTTCTCCCGCGATCTTTTCGAGGGCGAGGGCGGGATCCTCGAAGCGGAACACGATGACCGCCTTGTCCGCGTTGCCCGCGGTGAAGGCGTACATGTACTCCACCGAAAGATCGTGCCGGTCGAGAATGTCGAAGATCTCCGACAGGCCCCCGGCCCGGTTGGGCACGGTCAGCGCCAGCACGTCGGCGGACTTGACCACGAATCCCGCCGCGGTCAGCACCTTCGCCGCCGCGTCGTATTCCTTGATGAGCAGACGGAGAATGCCGAATTCGCTGGTGTCGGCCAGACTCAGGGTGCTGATGCTCAAGTTGTTGTCTTTGAGCACGCGGCACACTTTGGAGATGCTGCCGGGAGTGTTTTCGACGAAGAGAGAGAGCTGTTTGATCATGCGCATGGTGTTTTCTCCTTCATTTTGCGGCGCTGCGGCCGATATCGAACATTTCGATGTTGAGGGCTCTGATCTTTTCGGGGAAGGCGGACGAAAGCACTTCGTGCCACAGCTCTTCCCTGACGGGCAGTTTCACCGAAAGGGCTCCCAGAAGCATGGTGTTCAGCGCCTTGGGATTGGCGAGCTTCTCTTTGGGCACGTCCCCGGGGGTGAGCAGAATACCCCCCGCGCGGAGCTTGTCTTTGACCACTTCCACCTGAGAGGCGTCGATCACGACCAGATAATCGCACTCCCCGGCGGGGACCATGGGACTGGCCACATTGTCGCCGAAACGCACTTCGCTCGAGACCGAACCGCCCCGCTGGCTCATGCCGTGGACTTCGCTTTTCTTGATATCGTAGCCGCTGCGGAACAGCACTTCGGCCAGAATGTCGGTGACTTTCAGAACTCCCTGACCGCCGAGACCGGAAACGATGATGTTGGTGACCATGATCGCTATTCTCCTTTTGCGGCCTGAGCCGCCTTGTGTTTTGCCATTGCCAGAATGCAGGGCCTGCGGGCGATGATGACGCTGCATTCGCTGCCCGCCAGACGCTTTGCGAGGATCTCCGCGAACTTTTCGGGCTCGGCGGTGGTGTCGACGATATCGACGTTCTTCACGCCCAGGCCGCGGACGGCGTCCTCGGGACGGAGGGCGAAGGCGGAACTGCCGTCCAGATGGCGGCCGGTGCCGGGATGCTCCTGAAGACCGGTCATTGCGGTGGTGCCGTTGTCGAGAATGACGACCACGTGTCCCGTGGCGGGCGGGTTGTACATCATTTCGACGATGCCGTTGATGCCGGTGTGCAGGAACGTGCTGTCGCCGATGACGCTCACCACCCGGCGGGCTTCGGCTTCGGGCAGCATTTTGCGCAGACCCAGCCCCACGGTGATGCTGGCGCCCATGCACACGCAGCTGTGGAGCGCGTTGAAGGGCGGCATGACGCCCAGGGTGTAACAGCCGATGTCGCCCGAAACGATGCATTTCATGTCGCGCAGGACCTCATAGGTCTTGCGGTGCGGACACCCGGGGCACAGCTGCGGCGGCTTGCCCGGATTGGGCACGGGCTCCGGACTGGTGTCGCCCGCGATGATGCGGCGCACGCGCTCCACGTTGAGTTCGCCGAAGCGGTACATTTCGGGCTTGTTTTCGACCGCGATCCCGGCGACGCGGAGCGCCTCGTACATCACGGGGTCGCCCTCTTCGACCACCACGCAGCGCTTGACCGACGCGGCGAAGCGGCGCATCGCCTCGATGGGCAGCGGATGGGTCATGCCGGGCTTGAAGATCGAAGCATCCGGAGCCGCGTCGCGCACATGCTGATA
>JAFTDL010000067.1 GCA_017454215.1 Lentisphaeria bacterium
AGGCCGCATCTATGTCCCGGCAGGCCTGCGCTTCATCGGCTTTGCCCGTGGAGCCGCCGTAGCCCGCGTAGTCGTAGGCCAGTATGCCGTATCCCCGGCGGGAGAATTCGTTGAGCAGGGGCTGTATCCAGTTCAGCGTTTCGCCGTTGCCGTGACTGTAGAGGATCACGGGACCGTTTTTGCGGCCGGGACTCCAGTAGGCGTCGAGTTCGGCGCTCCCCGAACGCAGGGTGATGTTCCCCGTGCGCCTGCCGGTGCGGGGCGAGGGGAACATGACTTTGTTGACGAGGGCGTTCCACGAACCGCTCAGCAGCAGGACCGCCGCGATGACTGCGCCTGTTGCCGCGCCCGCCAGCAGGTATTGCGCGGAAACTCTTCCGGAGTTCTTCATTTCGTCCCCTGCCGGAGGGGGTCAGCCGTTGCGCTGATTGAGCCTGCCCGTGAGGGCCATGAGCACGGCCATGAGGACGACGAGGACTCCCGACCCTGCCAGAAGCGCGTAATCCTCCAGCCTGAGTATGACGAAGATCACGCCGTACGAGAGGACCGTGACGGCGGCCATGCCCGCCGCCGCCTTCATGCTGCCGAAGATCAGCCGGGCGTAGAAGCCGCCCAGCGCGGCGACCGCGGCGGTGCTGACGGCGTAGGAAACGTTGAAGGAGATGTGTTCGCTCAGCGCCAGCAGAACGGAGTAGAAGAGCAGCAGCGACAGGGCCGCCACGAGGTACTGCAGCGGATGGACCCATCTGCCGCTGAGTTTCTCGGCGATGAGGAGCGAAACCATGACGATGACGAAGATCAGCACGTCATAGGATATGGCCCGTCCCGTCAGCGCGTAGGGGTTGACGGCTCTGAGCAGGTCCACTCCCGCGCACTGATCCGCCGTGAACGGAATGTTCCCCAGCCACGACGCCGGACAGTCGCGGTTGAATTCGTTGACGATCCACGAGGCTGTGAAGCCCTCGGGCGTGATAGTGCGTTTTTCGGGCAGGAATCCGCCGGAGAAACTGGGACCGGGCCAGCTTGAGACAAGTTCTATGCCCGTGGTCCGTCCCACGGGGTAGACGAGCAGCGAGCGGCAGCCGTTGAGTTTGAGTTTTATGTCGAACGTCACGGGCCGTCCGGGATCCTTCGCGGCGAGCTGGGGCAGGGGAACGACTATGCCGCTTGCGGGCGACCGCCCCTTGAGGAAGCCGGGATCGGCTTTGCAGACTTTTCCGTCGATCCTGACTTCGATGTCGCAGATGCCCTTGATGTCGCTGATGCCCAGCACGAGTTCGGCGCAGTTGGGCGTCATCTGCCAGCCCCGCCCGGTGGGACCCTTGCGGTTGGCGGGGAACACGCCGCTCAAAGTGAGTTCCGAGCGGTAGAGTATGACTTCATAAATGCCCCGGTAGCGGATCTCGGGCGTCAATGTGCCTTTCACGTGGAGTTTTTCGGGTGCGATGTTGAAGGTGCTGTACTCCGTCACCGTGCGCGTCTGCTTGCTGCGCTCGACCTCCTTCTGGCGCGAGACCGAAAGGGAGATCAGGGGACCGGTGATCCGCTGGGCGCCGCCCCACTTGGAGGCGACTTCCGCCTCCACCGATGCGGCGCGGCCGCTTCTTTCACTGCGCAGGGCCGAGACCATCGCCGCCGGGATCCGGCACAGCAGCAGGACCACCCCGATGACCACGAGTTTCGCCGTGACCGATCTGCGGACCTTTTCTCTCACCGCCGCGACCACCGATGCCGGTTTGCCTTCCTGTTCCATTTCTTTCGCTCCTTTCTCATTTTTGCCGAATATGCGCGTAACATATCCCGTCCGCACGCAAAAGTCAATACTGTTTTTGCGGGATGTTCCGATTTTCCGGAGGATTTTTTCCGCCGCGCTTGACAACCGTTTTTTTTATGCTATGTTAATATTAACATCGAATCGGAAAACGTTATGAAAATATCGATAAAAGACATTGCTCTCGAAAGCGGTGTGTCCGTAATGACGGTCTCGCGGGTCTTCGATCCGGCGAAGTCGCACATGGTGAAAAAGGACACGCTGCAGAAGGTGCTGGCGGTCGCGAAAAAATACGACTACCATCCGGTCATTGCGGGAAGATCCTTCGTGACCGGCCGCACGTACAAGGTCGGCATCATCCACGGTTCCCTGCGCCGGGATCTCGGCAGTCCCTTCTTTGCACGTTTCGTGGAAGGGCTGGTCGACGAACTGCAGGGCAGCGGCTACACGCTCAACATTCTCAATCTGCCCGACGCGAAGGCCGACAACGGGGAGAAACTGCTGGATCTTCTGCGCTCCAAGGTGTCCGACGGCTATATTCTCAGCGATTCCATGATCCTGGACTCCATCAGAGACGCACTGCGGGGTGCGCCGCTGCTGCTGACGGAGGACTCCGGACGGGTTCCGGCGGGGATACCTCACGTTGTCCGCGATCCCCGCGGCGCCATTTCCGACATCTGGCGTCTCATTTCCGAAGTCCGCAGAAAAAGCGTCGCCATCCTCACTCTTCCCATCGATACGGGGACTTCCCGCAGCGGAATGATCCGCGAATATGCTCCCGCGGGGGCGGAGATCGCGGAGTTCCGTCTGACCTACGAATCCGACTTTTTTTCGGACTGGCGCAATACTGTCGTGGAAGTGCGGCGCATCTTCCCGGAACTGCGCAAGTACGAAGTCATCTGGTGCATCAACGACTTCTGCGCGCTGGGGGTGGTGGACGTGCTCCGCGAAAACGGGCTGATCCCCGGCCGGGATGTCTGCGTCGTCGGCCATGACAATATCGAGCAGATGCTGGCCTTTTGCGAACCTGTCCTCACCACGGTGGATACCTGCTGGGGCGAGGTGGGCAGAAGGGCCGCCTCCGCCATGCTGAAGATACTGAGGAACGAACCGGTCTCGCAGGAGGAACTTACCACACGCGCACAAGTCGTCAGAAGACAGAGTTTATGAAAACCGACCTTTCATTTGGAAAAACAAGGTGACATCATGAAAAATCAGACACGCAATCTCCCGGATCCGGCATCATTCCGCGTTCGCAGGCGAAACCCGGTTCGGTTCACGCTGATCGAACTTCTGGTCGTTATCGCCATCATCGCCATACTGGCGGCGATGCTTATGCCGGCTCTGCAGAAGGCCCGCGAGGCGGGCAAGACCATAAGCTGTACCTCCAATTTGAATTCTCTGGCGAAGACCTTGATCTTCTACGCGCAGGACTTCAAGGGAATGACCATCGGCTGCTACCGCGGCAGATTCGGTTTCGTCGGAACGGGCGAATACGCCTGGTCGCGGCATCTGCAAGCCACGGGGTATCTCACGGGATCGCGGTACAGCAGCCGGTTCTACGGCCATTGTCCGGCGCTTCCCGAATCGAAACTCACCGAAGCCGACCGGGCGGCGATCTACCTGATGGACTACGGTTTCAACGCCATCTTTTCGGGGACGACCTACAAATCGTACATTCAGGGCGTCGGCAAGAGCGATGTCGACAAGGTCATCGGAAGCAAGAGGATCTGGTTCCTGACGGGCGAAAGCAGTTACGGTTATCCCTACGTCAAGTACGAATCCATCAGGCACGGCACGCAGGTCGCCATGATCGGCGACTCGAAATACGGCAAGGACTCCCTGATCTACAACTACACGGCCAATCTGCCGGGCGGGAGCCACGAGAATTCCTTCCGCCACGGCGACGCGCTCAACATGGCGTTCTGGGACGGCCACGCGGGCAAGGTCGCCCGTGAGGCGTTCCGGTCGGTCACCACGGGGCCGATCAATCTTAATTCCCTGCAATGGCCTTGGTTCTGACGGCACGGGTGCGGACGATGAAAAGAACACTCTTTCCCGCCGCGCTTCTGGCGGCGCTGGCGCTTGACGCCGGGACGATCCTCACGGGCAGACTCGCCGGGCGGTACGACACTATGGCCGTCGAGGAACTCCTCGCCTTTCTGCCGAAGATCACGGGAGAAAAATGGCAGGCCGTTCCCGAGGAAAAACGGCCGCAGACGACGGGAAACGTCATCTATCTGGGAGACACCGCGTTTGCGCATCGGAACGGCATCGACCGCGCCCAGCTCCCTCCCGAGGGGTGGATCCTGCGTTCCTGCCCCGGGGGACTGATCGTGACGGGAGGATACCCCGTCGGCACGCTGTACGGGGCGTACGATCTTCTCAAGCGCTGCGGCGTGCGCTTCCTCGCCATGGACGAAACGGTCGTTCCCGCCGGAAAGAATTTCCGGTTTCCCCGGTTCGACGTCGCGA
>JAFTDL010000008.1 GCA_017454215.1 Lentisphaeria bacterium
GACGGGCCAGCAGTTTGCCGGGGGTGACTTTGAGCATCGCGCAATTTCCGGCAAAGAGCTCCAGAGAAAGGGTCCGTTTCTCTCCGGCGCCGGGGATCTCGCAGTCGATGCCGCAACTCGTGTTCTTCATGTCCGTGACCAGCTTGGCGCCGCTCTTCGCGAACAGGACTTCACCTTTTTCGTTCCTGACCGTCAGACCGAAACGGCCGCTGTGCATGGGGGCCAAGCGGATCTTGACGGCCTCTCCCGGCAGCTGTTCGAGAGTGTATCTGCCCGTGACGGCCGAGACCAGCGTGACCGCGCCCGCAGACGTGTCGTGGAATATGCCGCAGTCGGGCGTGCCCGAAATGACCCACATGGACCGTCCGTCGGTCTCGATCTCGACCGTGTACCTGGTGCCCGCCGGACCGAGCTTCAGGGTGAAGTGCTTCACCAGTTTCCCGATCTCCGTGGGCATATTCTCATGTTTCATGACGACGTTCCCGGAAGAATCCGTCACGAGAAGTTTTTTGATGACGGGCCTGGCATACCAGCCGTTGTAGTTGCTCCACTGAATGTCGACCTTTCCGCCTTCCCTGCGGGAGACGAGGACGTAACGGGCCGAACCGCGGTGCATGACGCTGCCGGTCTGCAGACGGGCGAGATCCCGCCGCCACGCGTCCCGGTCGAAGGTCTCGGGCACATCCGCGGGGGCTTTTGCATGCTGATCGGCCGCCGCCTGCAGGACGTCCTCGAGGAAGAGCAGATGCAGCGCCACGCTCTTGCCCGAGGGATCCACGGGACACATCGAGAGCGCCTTGAAGGCGTTGAGCCCCGCAAGAAAGAGATCGCGGTCGCCCGAGATCGCTCCGGCGCGGATGACGCCGGGGGCGATGAGCGCATTGTAGACCGCAGACGGGAACGTGCTTCTCCCCGCGGGGGTGACGTCGTACCAGAACAGTCCGCCGAGATCGGGCGAATAGACCCGGTCGACGAGCCAGCGGCCCAGTTCCGCGCACTTGGCGGCGGCATCGGCTCTCCGGGTCAGGTCATGGTAGTCGCAGAGGGAGTTGAGCAGAATGCCGCACATGAACACGGCGATGCCGCCCCGCCCTCCCCCGGTGCGGTTCATGTACCAGTCGGTCTTAAGATCGACGAGGTCCATCAGGTACTTCGCCAGATCATCCGCGGCTTTGCGGTACTCGGGCCTGCCGCTGGACGCGGCGATCCCGCACAGGGCGATGAGATTCCATGCGCCGTCACGGATCTGGACGAGTTTGGTCAGCGCGGGCAGCCACGCGAAGGCGAGATGATCGGCCAGCAGATACGAGGAATCCATGGCTGTTCCCTCCCCGAAAAGATGCCACGAGTCCACCATGCCGCGCAGCCAGTTGTGTCCGCTGTAACCGTCGTTGAAACGGCACCGGTAGGGCCAGCTCCAGCGGCCGTAGGTGCCCGTATGGGCGCAGGAGTGCTGAATATTGCACCCCACGAAATAGGGATGCAGATAGGCGTGAACGATATCCACGTCGGCTTCGTGCCGCGCCGCGGCCAGAGCGTAGCGCAGGACTTCGCGGTTCCCCGTCCGCAGTCCGAGGAGGAACATGCCGTGACTCATATCGTATTCGTTGTTCGTCCAGTTCTGGCCGCCCCGTTCGCCGAAGGAATCCCCGTAGCTGAACGCCCCGTATTCGCGCTGTCTTTCACGCCGTTCGAGATTGCGCTTGAAGAGTTCGAGGGCCTCCTTGTCGATCCCCGCATAGAGTTTTTCGAGGGCCATGCCCTTCCAGACGCCGGCTTCGGCGTACCACCGGGGAGGAAGCGTCGCGATGACGGGCAGGTTCGACTCCGCGAGGACGGCTTTTTCGGAAAGGGCCTTGCCGAAGCGGAAACTCAGCCGTTCGGTGAAGGAGACGCCCCACTTGATGCGGTGTCCGCCGCCGCAGAAGGGAAACTGCAGATAATAGGGAAGATGTTTCCCGAATTTTTCATCGGGCAGTTCCGGCAGAAGTTCTATGCCGACGGTATTGGTCCCGGGATCGACGGAAAACCCCTTGGGATAGCGCTGCCACGCGTCGGCAATGGTGATCGTGCCCTCCATTCCCTTCTCCGTGACGAATTTGATCCCGCCGGGGAGACGGGCGGAAAACGGCTTGCCGTCGGCGGAAACGGTTTTGTCGTCCAGCTGGACGACGCGCCCGGCGTCGGCGGGGACCTCGGTGCCCGCGGTGAAATGCCGCCACGTTTTCAGGGGATTGCCTTTGCCCGTGGAAAAGCCGATGGTCATGGACCTGATGTCCGTGAACTCGTACCTCATATTGGTGTTGATGTGGGTGTACTCCAGATCGAACCCCGGCACTCCTTTGTGGAAAGACAGCCGGGCGGTATAGGATCCGTAGGGGTCGTTGACTTCGCCGAAGACGCCGTCGATCCGGCAAGTGACGTGTTCGGGCGTGGATTCGATCAGTTTCACGCTGACAGGCGGCGTCTTGTAGGTCCCGAAACGCTTGCCGTCCCTGAAAACCATGAGCGTGCCGAAGCCGTTGACGCTTCCGCAATACGAATTGCCCAGACGCACGTCCTGCACCAGCGTGAAGCGCTTTTTGTTGATCCGGCACGAGATCGCGCCGTTGTCCACGAAAATGAAATCCCCGTCCTCGCGGATGCGGATGCCCTCCCCCGCCCTGCGGGGCGGAAACTTGGAACCGAATTCGACGAAAAGGGTCTTTCTTTCATTGGCCGCCAGCGAAACGACCGCGCGGATCATGACCCAGCGCAGGGACCCGTCTGGATGTTTCCCCGTGACGGAATATGACGCGGGAATCTCCTTTTCCCCGTCGCGCAGACGGATCCTCGTCAGATCGAACAGCCCTCCCGCGGGCAGCGGAAAACCGAAGCGGATCAGGGCGGCACGGGCGACCCCGGCCTCTTCCAGAAGCTCCACGGGGACCTTCTTATACGCAATGTTTCCGTCGCGTCCCGGAGTGTCCTTGAGCAGAAAATCCGCAGTGGGAACAGGGCGTTTCGCGGGCAGGACGACCTTTTCGATCCCCCTGTTCGAGAGCGCATAAGCCTCTTTTTTGACGAATCCCCGCGACGACGCGCCGGGAAGAACGGCGAACTTGTGGTCCAGCCAGAGGTCGGGCTTCTTCTTCTCCGCGCCCTGAACAAGGCATGCCGCCGTCATGAGGACAACGGTCCCGGAATTCCGGAGGACTCCCGGGAATTTTGCACGTTTTTTCATCATGTGTTCCATAAAAATCTTTCCTTATTTTCAAAGAGGGATCTCGACAGGTTCCGGTCTTCCGGATTTTTCCGCACGGCGCATGGCGTCGATGACGGCGATGCCGGAAGCGACGTCCTCGGGAGATATCTCCCCGGCAAGGGGCGAACCGCAGCGCACGGCCTCGGCAAAATTCCGCCACTGGTAGGCGCCGGACCGTTCTTCTGCGGACGTGGTGCACGTTTCATGGATGCACTTTCCGTCACAGACGCAGTCCAACTCCAGTTCGACCCGGTCGAACTGGGCCCTGGGAACGGCGAAGGCCGGACCGTACTGCCGCTTTTTCACCGTTCCGTTCTGGAAATGAACGGTCAGGGCCGAAGGATAACTGTGACCGTCGTTGACGCAGAAGGAAGCGAAGATGCTTCCCAGAGATCCGTCGGCAAAGCGGATGGCCAGCTCCGCATTGTCGGGCGTGGGACGCCCGGTGAAGAGGCGGCTGCTGAACACATTGACCGTCTCGGGCCGTCCCATGAGATGGATCAGTTCGCTGATGCCGTAGATCCCCAGCCGGAAGACGGGGGCGACGGGACACATTTCGGGGTCGTCCAGCCACCGGCCGTCGGGCTGTTCGCGGTAGTGGACATAGGTCTCCCAGCGGACGGCGACGGGACGGCCGAGGGCGTACTGTTCCCGCCACAGGTCGATCCGGTGCAGTTCCCCGCAGGGCAGAGGCGACGGGGCGTTGAGATGCACCGGCACGCCCCGGGAGCGGGCGAATCTCAGTATCTCCAAAGCGGCGGCGGGATCGCGCTCCAGCGGTTTCGTGGTCATGACGGCCTTGCCGTTCTCGATGCACTTTCGGATCAGTTCAGAACGTCCCGCGGGCGGCGTGAAGAGACCGATCGCGTCGATTTCCGGGTCGGCAAGCAATTCTTCGAGCGTGGCGGTCCGGCATTTGTATTCGGAGGCGACCTCTCCCGCCTTGGCGGGATCCAGATCGCTCACGGCGACGACCCTGACAAAGGAGTTCCCCTGAAGCTGACTTACGATACTGCGGCCGAAGCGCAGACCGACGACGGCAAAACGAACCTGTTCCATTTGTACCACCCCTTCCTGTTGGCAGTTCGTATTCTTCCGCGGCGACGGCGAAAGAAACATGTATACCACATATAGTATACAACATCAAAATCCAAATGTCAATACGCCGTTGAAAAAATTCCGAAGGAAGAGATACTTCCGATTTGATCCCCGCAATGCGGCCTGGATCAATGACAGGGCGCACCTTTTCCGTGCGCGCCCCGGCTCACAGATTTTTCCGGTACCAGCCGATGGCCTCCGCAATGCCGCGGGCAAAATCGTATTCGGGCGCGTAGCCGAGGATCCGGCGGGCCTTCGAAATATCCGCGTGCGAGTGCCGGATGTCCCCCGGTCTCTCCGGACCGAAAATGGGCTCGATATCGACGGCAAGCGCTTTCGTCAGGGTCCGGCAGACGTCGATGAGGCGCTCCCGGCCGCCGCAGGCGATGTTGAAAACTTCTCCGTCTGCCGCTTCCGGCGCGAGACAGGCCTTGAGATTGGCTTCGACGACATTCTCCACATACGTGAAATCCCGGCTCTGCTCCCCGTCGCCGTAGATGACGGGCCTCTCCCCGGCAAGAAGCTGACGGATGAAGCGGGGGATCACCGCCGCGTAGGGACCGTCCGGATCCTGACGGCGGCCGAAGACGTTGAAGTAGCGCAGTCCCACCGTGAAAAGTCCGTAGTGGCGCGTATACTGTCCGGCCCACTCCTCGTCGCAGCGCTTCGTCAGGGCGTAGGGCGAAAGGAGCCCCCCTTCCCTGCCCTCGGTTTTGGGCAGATGCGCCTCGTCGCCGTACACCGACGAACTGGAGGCGTAAACGAATCTTTTTACCTTGCTGCGCCGGGCGGCCTCCAGCATGTTGAGGGTCCCCGAAATGTTGTTGGCGCAGTAAAACAGCGGCATTTCAAGGGAGCGCGGCACGCTGCCCCAGGCGGCCTGATGCAGAACGTAATCCATTTGCGAACAGGCGGCAAGGCAGGTATCGAAGTCCTTTATGTCGCCCTTGACGAACTCGAACCCGCTCCGTCCGGCAAAGAGATCGACGTTGGCCTGTTTTCCCGTGGAGAGATCGTCCAGACAGCGGACGGGACACCCCATGTCAAGCAGGGCTTCGCACAGATTCGAACCGATGAACCCGGCGCCGCCCGTGACGAGAAAGCGGCTGCCCTCCGGAAATTTCAGACTCCTGTATCCCACGATTCAGAATCTCCAGTAAAGGTAACCTGCGTCCTCGAACATCCTGCGGTCGAAGAGCCCCTTGATATCCAGCAGGACTTTGTGTCCGGGCCCGAAGAACCGGTCGATATCCTGTTTCGTCAGTCCGGCAAAGCGGGCATGGGCGACGGCGAGGATGACGGCATCCATGTCGCGGATGTCCTCCATCGGCGCAAATGCGACGTCATAGAGCCGCAGAGCCTCGGAGGCGTCCGCCACGGGATCGCCGATC
>JAFTDL010000068.1 GCA_017454215.1 Lentisphaeria bacterium
GAAGGGGGGGCGGAAGCGGGGCGTGCCGCGTTTGCCCTCCAGCGAGGCGATGAGCGCCGTTTCCTCGCCGCAGACGAAGGCGCCCGCGCCCTCTTTGATCGTGATGGTGAGTTCCCGGCCGTTGACGACGTTGAGTTTTGCCTTGCGGATCTGTTCGATGGCGATGTTGAGATGTTTGATCGCCATGGGATACTCGGCCCGGCAGTAGATGAAAAGCCGGGTGGCGCCGGTGGCGTAGGCGGCGATGAGCATGCCTTCCAGCACCTGATGGGGAACGCTCTCCATGAGGGAGCGGTCCATGAATGCGCCGGGGTCGCCCTCGTCCGCATTGCAGATGAGGATCTTTTCATCGGCTTTCTTCGCGGCGAGGAAGCTCCATTTGTTTCCGGTGGGAAATCCGCCGCCTCCGCGGCCGCGGAGACCGGAGATCTTCACCTGTTCGACGACTTCCTCCGGCGAAAGCGACAGGGCTTTTTTCAATCCCTCGTACCCGCCGTGGGCGATGTAATCGTCGATGTCCGTGGGATCGACCCGTCCGGCGAGGGCGAGAACTTTGACCAGTTCGTGGGCCTTGCGCTTTTCGGGGATGACGAAGCGGCTGCTTTCGCCCAGGGCGAGGATATTGTCGATGGCCTCGTCGGTTCCCTTCACGTCACGGTAAAAGACGGATTCTCCCGCATCGGTCACGGCCTCGACGATGGGTTCGGCGTAACAGTGGCCGAGGCACCCGACCCCGATCACGGGGATCCCGGCCGCCTTTTCGCGGAGTTTTTCAAGCACCTTGTCGGCGCCGGCGGCGACGCCGCAGCTGGCGACGCCGACACGCAGAAGTTTTATTTTCATTTCTCAGCATACTCCTTGAGGATCTTCTTCAGACTCTTCCTGTCGAGTTTCGCATGGACTTTGCCGTTGACGCTCATGACCGGAGCCAGACTGCAGCAGCCGAGACAGGCGACGGTCTCCAGAGAAAAGAGTCCGTCCGCGCCGGTCTGACCGGGAACGAGGCCGATCTCCTGCCGCAGCCATTCGTGCACCTGCGGCGCGCCCTTGATGTGGCACGCCGTTCCGTCGCACACGGCGATCTTGTACTTGCCGGGTTTGACCCGCTTGAACTGGGCGTAGAAGGTCAACACACCCTCTATTTCCGCGGCGGGAACGCCGAAACGGGCCGACGCCGCCCTTATCGCGTCATCGGAAACGTACCCCTCCGCGGCCTGTATCAGCTGCAGGCCTTTTATGAGGTTGTTCGGTTCCGGACTGACTTTCTCAAGAAATGAAAATCGATTGTCCATGCTCAAAAACGCAGCTCCCTGGATATGGTTGTCCGGCTCTTCGGGCCGATTGTTCCTGCAGTCGTAGAATATATCACGGCGAGGCTGTCTTTACAAGCATTTTTCCCGGGAAGGCTGTGAAAATATGGCGTTTTGTTTGCATTTTATCCTCTGCCGCATTTGACAAATCCGGCAAACGGGGTAACTTTATATACGATACGGGGTCCCTTTTACGGGGCGCGTCGCGTTGTTTTCGACTTATGAAAGCGGAATTTTTATGAATAAGGTGCGTTTGCCGGCCGAGATCCGCGGCAGCTGGATCTGGCTCAAGGATCACGTCGGGAAGGATTCTTTTCTTCTGTTTCGCAGGGAATTCAACAAGGATTTTTCCGAAGAGGACGTCCAGCTCTGGATATCCGCCGACACGGCGTACCAGCTTTTCATCAATGACCGTCTCGTCGGCTTCGGGCCCAGCGGACACAGCCGGGCGGATTCCTGCTACATCGACCAGCACAGCGTCGGGTTCTTTCTCGAACCGGGACGCAACGTGATCGCCGTAAAGGCCTATTACAACACTTCGTGCGCGGGCGGCCACGACGACCGGCCTCCCGGCTTCTGGTGCCAGATGTCGGCGGGAAGCAGACTCATCCTGTGCAGCGACGAAACCTGGCAGGTCATGGCGGCCGACTTCTTTTCCGGCAAACGTCCCGTCATCGCCCCGGGGGAGGGGATGACTCAGGTGTTCAAGTCCGAAAACTGTCCCCTGAACTGGACGTCCGTCACACTCAAGCCGGATTCTTCATGGAAGGCCCCGGATCTTATCACTGCGCTGGAAAAATTTCCTCTCCGCCCGGAACTCTTCCCGCTGCCGCCGCCGGCGATCTCGCCCGAAAATCCGGATTTCGTTCCCGTGGAACACGGCGCGGTCTCCGTTTTTCCGAACTGGTCGGGCGTCAAGTTCAGATCGGCCCGTTCTTCCCGCGGCGGAGATACGTATGCGGCCATGGGATACATCTTTTCCGAATGCGCCGCGTCCGTCGACGTGCTCCTGTTCTCCGACGATCAGTTCAAACTCTTCTGCGGGACCGGCCTCGTCGCACAGGCCGCGTTTGAAAACGGCGGCTCCCCGCGGACTCTTCAACTCTCACCCGGCTGGAACAGGCTTCTCCTCTTCCAGACCCCTAGGGCCTCATCCATGGGATTCCAGATGATCTTTCAAGGAACGGGGGCGGAAAAGATCAAAGTCCGCCAGGATATGCTCGACTCGGCAGAAGAGGGCTGGTGTGTCGCCGGTCCCCTGCGGCTTTCGATGGAAGAAGCGACGCCGTCCCTGCGGGCGGACCGTCTCCGGGTCGATTTCAGCCGCTGTCTGCTCACCGACGCCCCCTGTCCGGAGGCGCTGATCGCCGGTTCCGTCCTTCAGTCCTCGGGGAATACCGCAAACTGCGCCGTGCTGCACAACGGCGAGTACGGCGTCTGGAAACTGCCCCGCGTGAGTTACGGATTTCTCAAACTCTGCATCGAATCCGGGATCGGCGACGTCATCGATGTCGCCGTCGGGACAAAGAGGATCGCCAACGGGTTCGTCGGGACCGGCGGACGCCGGACCGTGGGAACGCTGACGGGCAGGGGCGGCCGCTTCACCTGGTTCGGTTTCGTCCCCGCGGACTGTCTCTACACCGGAATTTTCATCCGGTCGGCCCGCGGTCCCGTCGGCATCGTTTCCATCGAATTCAAGGAACTGAGCCGCGAAATTTACAGAGAGGCGACTTTCCGCTGTTCCGACGACCTTCTGAACAGATTCTGGGACACGGGATTCCAGACGCTCCGCCGGTCGATCAGCATGGTGCCGACGGCGGATTCGCAGGTGTCTCAGGATGTTTTTCTCTTCGATGCCTTCATCGAGGCCGTCAGTGCCTCGCGCCTGCTCGGCGACAGCATCTATTCGGCCTCTCGTCTGCGGCAGTTCCTCGAATCGCAGCTCGAGAACGGAGACATCCCCGCCATCACCCACGGCAGAAGGCGTCAGCCGCAGCTGCATCACATGCTGTTTCTGCCGCGCTGGATCATGCACAATTACAGTTTCTCCGAAAGCATCGTCGAACTGGAGCGCAGTCTTCCCGCCCTGGATTTCGCCAGAGAATTCTTCGAATCCATGATCGATCCCAAGTACGGCATGCTGGTTTTCCCCGGAGCCTGGTACAACACCAGCAGCCGGCTCAGCACGCTGGACTTCAACGCCGGAAAAGTCTCCAGCTGTCTGAACGCGCTGTTCTGCCGTTTTCTGCTCTCGGCATCCGACGTATACCGCATTTCCAGCAACCGCAAGAGCGATGTGGTCCACTGCATGCGGCTGGCGGAAAGCATTGCCGACGAGATCAGAAAAAGATGCAAGGATCCGGAGACGGGGCTGTTTTACAGCTGGGCCGACGAGGACAGCACCGACAGAAACTTCGACTGCTTCACGAACTTCTGCGCGCTGTACGGCGGCGTGATGGCGCCCGACGACTTCGAGACCTTCTTCTACAGGTTCTTCAATTACGACCCGCCTTTCGACAAGTTCGGCAGCATGACGCCTTACTCCAGCGTCCTTTTCACGGAACTCCTTTTCGCCTGCGGGCAGCGCCAGTGGATCTACCGCTACATGCGCGACTACTGGCGCAAACGTCTGGCCGACGACTGCGCCGGATGGCTCGAACCCGACGGAACGGACATCTGCAAAACGGCCTTTGTGAGAGGCGAAGTCATTTCGCCGAACATGTTTCTCATTCGTGAGATCCTCGGCATCCGTCAGGGGGAGAACGGGCAGTCGACGCTCTTCTTCCACCCCGGCATGGATTTCGTCGCCGGCGCCGAAGGCAGTGTCCCCATGAACAACGGCAGACTGCTCGTCAGATGGCGGAGAACGGAGGACGGAGGTCTTGACGTCATGCTCGACGCCAATGTTCCCGTGACGATCATGCCCGAACTCGGCGCCGGCCGGCTGAAAAAGACCTCTTTCGAGTTGAGCGAGCAGGTGACCCTGCTCAAGCCCCCCGACGATTTCGAGGACGACATCGCCCTGCCGTAACCGGCATGAGAGATGAAAGATGAGACGGGCCGGCGGACTCTGTCCATCCGGCCCGTCCGTTCCGTTATGCCGGGACCGAAAAAAAAACGCGCACGGCCGCGGCCGGACATCCGGGCCGCTTTTATCGGCTTCGTTTCTCCCCGAAAAGTGTGCGGTAGGGCACACGGGAGTTCCACAGCCACACATGACGGTCCCTGTC
>JAFTDL010000069.1 GCA_017454215.1 Lentisphaeria bacterium
GCTCTGGGCGGCCTTGGGTTCGGCGGCCTTGGGTTCGGCGGCCTTGGGTTCGGCGGCCTTGGGTTCGGCGGCCTTGGGTTCGGCGGCCTTGGGCTCGGCGGCGGAAACGATCACAACTCCGGCCAGAACGGCGGCAAAAATGGCAAATATCTTTTTCATGGCGTAAGATCCTTAATTATGGTTCCGGCCGTTCAGAAGCGGCAGTTGATGATGGGCATGAACTTGACCGGACTGTTCCTGATGATGTTGACCAGTCCGAGCTGAAATCCGGTGTCGTCGGCGATGTTGACGATGCCCAGCTGAAGTCCGCTCATATCCTTGATGAGATTCACCAGCGACAGCTGAAGTCCCGCCGCCTTTTCTCCGCCGGTGGCGATCACGCTGCACTTGATGCCGTAGGCTTCCTTGCTGGCCGCCCAAAGCAGCGCCGCTTCGAGGCCGTACACGGGGGCTCCGCCGCAGAAGGGCGCGCCGATCTTGAAGCCGCAGACCTGCGTCTGCGCCGAACCCGCGGGGATGCCTTCGGTGAACATCAGGGAAAAGATATCCCACTCTCCGGCGGATGCGCTGAAAACGCCCAGCAGCGAAACCGCCACGACCGCAAAAAACTTTTTCATAACAGTTCTCTCCTTGAGAAGTTTCCCGAAGCGGGACGAATGCGGCAAAAAAACATGCCGCTTTCATAATATAATCCGCGGGAACCGTTTTTTCAACACATGAACGCCGAAAAGGACTTGCAAAATACTCCGGCGCGCGCTACCTTATGCAAAAAGACGCAGCCGGGAGGAAAAAAGATGAGCAAAAAGGGACCGGAACCGTACTTTCTCAACATCGCTCCGCTGCTGCCGGGACACGAGGAGGAGCTTGCCTCGGACATCGCCGATCTGGCCGCGTGCGGCGCGATCACGTGCAGCGCCTTCATCTGCACGCTGACGCCCGAAGGGGATCCCGTGTTCGACAAGGCCTCCGTGCTGGGGAAGCGCTTTGCCGCCCATTACGCGGCCCTGAGGAAAAAGTCGGATATCCCCTGCGGCATCCTCATTCAGGCCACCATCGGCCACGGCTGGACGCCCAACGTTCCTTCGGCGGGACAGAAATTCGTTCCCGGCAACGGCCCGGGAAGGTACATCTTCTGCCCGCTGGGAAAGGAGTTCCGCGCCTATATCGAAGATCAGGTCGGCAAACTGGCCGCGGCCGGACCGGACTTTTTCATGCTCGACGACGACTTCCGCATGCTGACGGGCAGAGGCGGATGCTTCTGCCCCCTGCACACGGCGGGCTTCAATGCGCTTGCCGGAAAGGACCGCACTCCCGACGAACTGCGCAAGGCCGTCGAAGAGGACGAAAAAACCGCCCGCGCCTACGACGCGTGGCTCCAGGAGACCATGGCCGACACGGCAAAGATCATCCGCAGGGCCATAGACAGCCGAAGACCGGGACTGCCCTGCTCCTTCTGCATGTGCGGCGAAGATGTCCGCCACGCGCCGGAACTGGCCCGCATCCTTCAGGGCCGGGGAGCTCTGCGCATCAGGATCAACAACGGGTTCTACATGGCCGACTCTCCGCGGGCCCTCCCGGCGCAGATGCTCCGTTCGGCGAGGCAGGCGCTCCATCTGCCCGCGGACGCCGGGATCCTCGACGAGCCGGACACCTGTCCGCAGAACCGTTATTCGACCGGCGCGGCGGTCCTCCACGACCACCTGGCAAGGGCCATGCTCGCCGGGTACGCGGGCGCGAAGATCTGGATCACCCGGATAAACGCCTTCGAACCGGCCAGCGGACGCGCCTACCGCAGGATCATGAAGGAATACGCCGGATTCTACCGCGCCCTCTTCGCTCTGGAGTTCGCGGAGGACGGCATTCTCGTTCCTCTGCCGGAGAAGCCCCCCTTCAACTTTCCGCTGACGCAAAAAAGGGCATATCCCACCGGCAACTGGCTGACGCAGACCGCCGTCATGGGCTTCCCCTTCCGGCTGGATCTGAGTTCCTGCGCCCCGAAAGTTTCGGCCGTATCGGGGGACGACTGCGACCAGCTCACCGACGCCGACATAAAAAATCTCTTCACGGGCGATCTCATTCTCGACGGCTCCGCCGCGCTGAAACTGACGCTCCGCGGCTTCGCGGAGGCGCTGGGCGTTACGGCATCGCCGTGGGGAGAACTGCCCGCACCCTCCTTCGAGGCAAAAGAGGACGGAAGTTCATTCATCGCCCTTTCCCGCGCCGCCGGGGCGGTCCGTCTGGAGATGGCTCCGGGGATCGCGGGAAAAGTCCTCACATGGATCAGCCACAGGACCTCCGCCGTATCGGACGACAGCCGGATCGTCGCCCCCGGTTCCGTCAGCCTGACCCGGCCCGACGGGAAAAGGCTTTTCGTCATGGCCGCGAGCCTGAAGGATTTCGATTTCACCGCGTTTTCCTACCTCAACGAGACCCGGAAGGCCCAGTTTGCGCAAGCGTGGCAAGAGAGGATCGCCGTGTATTACGACGGCGACGCCGAACTGATGATCCGCACCGGGATCTCGGGAAACGGCCGCAGGATCGTGATCCTGCACGCCATTTCGGCCGAGGGGGTCGACCGGCCGCGGCTGGTATTCCGCGAAACGGCGGAGTCCCTCGAACGCCTCTCGCCCGACGGCATCTGGCGGCCCCTCCCCTTCACACGTGAGGGCGTCGCGGTCATTCCCGAGCTGGAGGCGCGGCCCTTCTTTCCCGAGGTCCTGCGCGTCGCCTCCGTGAGGAAAAGTGTGCCGCAATGATCTGCGGGACAATATCACGCGGTGTGGGGAACAGAGCCGGGCAAGCCGCAGTCACACCGAGGCCGACGTTTCGGCTTTTGAAAGGGACAGGGGGCATCCATTTGCCGGATCCGACGCGGAGCGTCTCCTGACCATATCCGTACCCGGCCGTCCTCCTCCGTGACGGGACAGTCCCCTCCTCACACGGCGGTCACGCCGTCGGGGAGAGAAACTTTCACCTTGCCGGAACGGTCGGCTTCGACGGTGATGAGGCCCTGCGGTGCGGGAACCGTGCCGCGGACCCATTCCAGACCGCCGAGGTCGGGACGGACGGCGACCTTGCCCGGCGCGACAAAGCGCACCCCCAGCACCCGTTCGCTCAGAAACGGCGCCGGACCGCAGCTCCAGCCGTGGCTCAGGCTGTGGCGCAGCCCCTTGTAGCAGTAGTTGCCGAAATCGGCGTGGATGTCCTTTTTTCCGGGCACGGGAAGTTCGTCGATGCGCCCCGCGTTGCGCATCCAGTCCAGATCGAAATCCGCCCAGAAACTGGTGGCGCCGCAGTCGAGCCTGCCGCCCCAGTAGCGCCGGATCAGTTCCAGCGCGGGAACCGTCTCCTGCGCCAGAAGCATGTAGTACCCGTAGAACGTGCTGACGCCCTGGAAGGGATCGCCGTAAAGCACGTCCCGCCGGTCGGCCAGGCCGGTCAAAGTCATCAGCGCGGCGGGAGCCTTGCGTCCGGCGGGGTCGGGCACGTGGCGCAGAAGCAACTCCCGCGCGGCGGCGACGGACGCCGTGTCGCGCCCGAGTTCGCGCAGGATCTTTTCTCCGGCTTGCATCATCCACAGCAGCAGCGCCTGGATCCCCGCGTGTTTGGCGGCCTGATCGTCGTTGTTGGGCCAGTCGAGAAAGCGGCGCTCCGGCACCTTTTCCGCCCCGTCGTCGCCGACGAAGCCGGTGTAATGAGCGAGCATACGCTGGAAATAATCCCCGTGGGCTTCGAGAAACGCCCGGTCCCCCGCGGCGAGATAGTAATCCCACACACTGATGATGAACCAGCAGGAATAGGTGTAGATGTTGTTCATGGGCTGTTCCGGTCCGGCCTGCGCGATGAGGAACTCGAAGGAGTCCCGGATGATGGACGTATCCGAAAACGCGTACAGGATCCCCCTGACTTCGGGGTGCATATCGCCCATCCACACGATGCGGTCCCGCTTGGCCCCGTCGCAGATGTAATCCTGCATGCAGAGGTGGACCGTCCGCACCGCCGTCCGCCAGATGTCGTCGAGCCGCGGGTCGGAGGACTCGAAGGAACCCGTCACCTCAAGATCGCACTCCAGCGCCACGCCCATGATATTGAGAAGCTGTACGGTGTTTTCCCCCTCGTTTATGATCTCGACGAAACGGAAGACAGTGTTGCCGTACTCGAGACTCCCGCAAACAGGCAGTTCCAGCAGGGCGTCCTTGCGGGAGCAGTCCTGATTGGATGGGCCGACGGCCTCGCTCACCGACTCCCCGAACTTGATCCTGATCCGCCCCGCATTGCCGTAGGGATTGATCCTGACACCCCCGTGAAACGCACTCCCGAAGTCCAGCAGCAAAGAACTCCCGACCGGAAACACCACCCGTTCGGGCACATAATGAATGACCGGCTGATACGCCGTGTTTCCGACCAGCAGTTCGGCCCTCTCCACCCCGTTATTCCGCAAGATCCTGCTCACCGGCCGGTAAAACCGCCGCCTGCGGTCTCGCGCATAGGATGCATTGAAATTCATATCTCACCTTTTGTTTGAAGAGGAAGGGGCCGCCGCAAAGGGAGAAGAAAAAACCTTTTGAGGAAAGGTTCTTTTCTTCTCCCTCTGCACTCCCTCATCTTTTTCCAAACCTTTGCGGGTGCGTCTCCGCATTTTCGAGCGTGGCTCGGAAAAGCGGAGACGGGGTTCCGGAA
>JAFTDL010000070.1 GCA_017454215.1 Lentisphaeria bacterium
CGCTGCTGCTGGCACTGGTGGCGGCGGTGTTTTTCTGGAAGGCGGGGGGACTCTATCTATTTTCTCTGCTGGCCGTGGCCGGAAGCGGCGCGCTGCTCTACGAAGCCGGAACCCTGTTCAACAGGATCAGGATCAATAACGATCCCCGTCTCTGCGCCGTCTGCGGAGCGCTGCTCTCGGCGGCATTTCTTGCGGATCACTGGTTCGCCGCCGCGGGGAAGCAGCCTCTCTATCTCTTCCGCTCGCTCATCGTCGTATTCATTCTGCTCCCCGGAGCTCATTCCCTTGTCATGCTCCTGTGCAAAAAAAACAAATCGGTCCGCCGGGCGGCAGGGAACATCGCCGTCTGCTGGATCTTCGGCATGCCAGTCTTTCTGCTCGAAATGCTCTACTTCAAAAATCTCGGCGGCATTTCCCTGCTCTTTTACGTGATCTGCGTGACGAAGGCCATGGATACCGGCGGCTACATCTTCGGCATGGCCTCTTCCCGGCTCCTGCCGGGCGGGAATCACAAGATCGCCCCCTCCATCAGTCCGAAGAAGTCCTGGGAGGGCCTCGCGGGCGGAATGGCTTTCTCCGTGGCCGTCAGCCTCATCTTCCGCCATTTCTGCGGCGGCTCGCCGGCCGTCTATCTTATCCACGGCGTGGTGCTGAGTCTGCTCAGTTTCGCGGGCGATCTGACGGAGTCGTCGATCAAGCGCTCCGCGGGGGTGAAGGACTCCGCGCACTGGATCCCCGGCATGGGCGGCGTCTTCGACGTGCTGGACAGCTTTCTCTACGTGGGCTACTTCATGCTGATCTCCAATATAGGACAGTAAAAACATCATGCAGCAAAAGATACTTTCTCTTCTGAAAGAAAACGCAAGGATCAGTCTGGCGGAGATCTGCCGCCGCACAGGTCTTGCCGAAGCCGAAGCCGCCGCCGAGATAAAGGCCCTTGAGAAATCGGGCGTCATCCGCGGCTACACGGCCATTCTCAACGAAAACGACGACGATCAGTCGCAGGTCAAGGCGATCATCGAAGTCAAAGTCACCCCCCGGCGCGAGGGCGGATTCGATCAGGTGGCCCGGCGGATCGCCATGTATCCCGAGGTCACCGACCTCATGCTGGTCTCGGGCGGATTCGATCTTCTGCTGACGGTCCAGGGCAGTTCCCTCAAAGAGGTGGCCAACTTCGTCGCGGCGAAACTGGCCACCATCGACGGAGTGCTGTCCACGTCGACCGGATTCATGCTCAAGAAATACAAGGAGTCCGGCAGGATCATGGAGGATACCGATGAGTACGAGCGCCTCAAGATCTGTCCGTAGAAGTTTCGTCTCCGATCATATCCGCACTCTGCCCAAAAGCGGCATCCGGGTCTTCTTCGAACTGGTCAACACCATGGACGACGTGGTCTCACTCGGTGTCGGCGAACCGGATTTCACCACCCCGTGGACCATCAGAGAAAGCGGCATCTACTCCATCGAACGGGGCCACACCAGCTACACCAGCAATCTGGGCATGCTCAAGCTGCGGGAAGCCATCTGCGACTACGTCGGGAAAAACTACAGCTGCCGGTACAAGCCGGAGAACCAGTGCATCGTCACCGTCGGCGTCAGCGAAGCGCTGGACATCGCCATGCGGGCGATCCTCGATCCGGGAGACGAAGTGATATACAGCGAACCCTGTTTCGTTTCGTATCCGGCTGAGATCATCATGGCCCACGGCATCCCCGTGCCGGTCACGACGAAAAAAGCCGACGCCTTCGCCCTCGATCCGGAAGAGGTCCGCAAAAAGATCACGCCGAAGACGAAAGCGATCCTCATCAACTTTCCATGCAATCCCACCGGCGCAGTGATGCCCGAAAAAAATCTCCGGCTTCTGGCCCGGCTGGCCGTCGAAAACGACCTGCTGGTCATCACCGACGAGATCTATTCCGAACTGGTTTACGACGAGCCGCACTGCTCCATCGCCTCCCTGCCGGGCATGGCGGATCGGACGATCTTTCTCCACGGCTTTTCGAAGGCCTTCGCCATGACGGGATGGCGGATCGGCTACGCCTGCGGCCCCGCGGACATCATCGAAGCCATGATGAAGATCCATCAGTACGCCATCATGTGCGCTCCCACCGTGGCGCAGGAGGCCGCGCTGGAGGCCCTGCGGAACGGCGAAAAGTCCGCAAAGTCCATGCGTGACAGCTACCGTGAACGCCGGGACATCTTCGTTTCCGGTCTCAACCGCATAGGGCTGGAGTGTCTGCTGCCCCACGGCGCGTTCTACGCGTTTCCCGAGATCAGATCGACGGGGCTGGACTCCATGAGTTTCGCCAATGAACTGCTGTTGAAACAGAAGGTGGCCGTGGTTCCCGGAGGCGCGTTCGGCTCCGGCGGCGAGGGATTCGTCCGCTGCAGTTACGCTTCGAGCCTCGAAGAACTCGAAACCGCCCTCGACAGAATGGACAGATTCGTCAATGGATAAAATTCACATCGGCGGCCTCGAACTTCTCACCGTCATCGGCACCCTGCCGGAGGAACAGGAGCGCAGACAGTCCCTCCTGCTCGACCTCGAGATCGCTCTCGACCTCGCCGCGGCGGGACGGTCGGACGATCTGACGCAGACGATCGACTACTCCGAGATCGAAAGCAGAATGATCCGGCTGGCCGAGACAACGCATTTTCAACTGGTCGAAGCCTTTGCACAGGCCGCCGCCGACATCGTGATGTCGTATGAAAAAGTCGCGGCGTGCACGGTGACGGTCACCAAGCCCGGCGCCTCCCGCCGGGCGACGGTCAAAGTCGAACTGAACAGAACAAAAGCGTAAAGACAATATGCGCTGTCCGCACTGTCAAACAAAATTGACGCGGGGGACATACCGGAAGAAGATACTCTTCCGCTGTCCGGAATGTTCGGGCAGTTTTCTTACGCTTTCCGCCCTGCGGGGCCTCTCCGGCAGCCGGCAGTTCGCCAACGCCGTCTGGAGAAACGCGCAGAGCGCGCCCCATGGACATGTGCTGTGTCCGGAGTGCGGCCGGGCCATGCGGCAGGTCGTTCTCAACGCCGAAAAGACTCCCGTCATCGAACTTGACGTCTGCATGCGGTGCCAGATGGTCTGGTTCGACCCCAAAGAACTGGAATCGTCGATCCCGCCCGAAGAGACCGTCTCCCGGCAGGAATTGCCCGCAAAGGCAAGGGAACTTCTGGCGCTTCATGCCGTGAAAAAGTGTTCCGCCCCCGAAGCGGGATCGCCCTTCGAGAGCGGGGATTACTGGAAACTTCTCCCCGCTCTGCTGGGCATGCCCGTAGAGGAAGATGCCCCTCCCCTGTCGCAGCTGCCCGTGGTGACGTGGAGCCTCATTCTCATCTGCGCGGCGGTCCATCTGCCGGCCGCGGGCGACTTGAAACAGGTCATCGGCGGCTACGGCTTCATTCCGAACCAGTGGCTGCGGCTGGGCGGGTTGACCATCATCACGTCCATGTTTCTCCACGGCAGCTGGCCGCATCTCATCGGCAACATGTACTTTCTCGCCGTTTTCGGCGACAACGTGGAAAATGAATTCGGACGTCTGAAGTACATCGCACTGATCCTTTTCTGCGGTCTGGCGGCCGCGGCGGCCCATGCCGTGCTGGATCCGCGCGGCGATGTTCCCTGCGTGGGGGCCAGCGGATTCATTTCGGGCATCATCGCCTGTTACGCCGTGTTCTTTCCCATGGTGAAACTCGGATTTCTGGTGCGTTTCCTCTTCTGGCTGCGTCTGCCCGCGTGGGCGGCCTTTCTGCTGTGGATGGTCTTTCAGCTTGTCAGCGCCTCTTTTGTACAATCGGCCGCCGAAACGGCCTACTTTTCGCACATCGGCGGCGCCATCGCCGGAGCCGCCGTCGCCCTCGTCTGCAGAAGGACGGGAAAGCGGCAAATACCGGGATAGAACGGCGGACCTCTTACTTTGCGGGACTTGACGACCCCGATCAGGAAACGCGGGGCTGTCCCAGAAACGCGTCGTGGCGGCGGATGTAGGCGTCTTCCCAGTCCAGATTGAAGTGGATCCACTCACGGCCGGTGCGCAGGTCGTCCAGCAGAGCGCGGAAGTACATGTCGATCTTTGCCGTGACCAGCACGCGGTTGGCCTTCCGGGTATGGATCCAGTCCAGAAACTGCCGGACACCGGCTTCGGTCAGTTTTTTCGCCTGATAGTCATCGAACAGCCGCTTGAACCGGATCATGTATTCGGTCCACAGCACGAGGGCGGCGCGGATGGGATCGCCGGGCGCCTTGGCCGAAAGGGCCTGCGCACGCCGGTAAAGTTCCTGATAATCCTCCGTTTTCGAGCGCCGCAGGA
>JAFTDL010000009.1 GCA_017454215.1 Lentisphaeria bacterium
AGCCGCAGTCACACCGGGGCCGACGTTTCGGCGGCGGATAACGGCGCGTTGCCCTTCGGGGACGCGCCGGACAGGAAACTGATCTTTCCCTGCGGCTCCCCGTCAGGGCAAGCCGCAGTCACACCGGGGCCGACGTTTCGGCGGCGGATAACGGCGCGTTGCCCTTCGGGGACGCGCCGGACAGGAAACAGAACTTCCCTGCGGCTCCCCGTCAGGGCAAGCCGCAGTCACACCGGGGCCGACGTTTCGGCTTTTCACGTGAAAAAAAGTTTTCCCTGCCCCCCGGAATCTCCGCTCCTTATCAAGAACGGGGCGCGGTGGATCTGGCGAGCATGCGCAAGGTCGTTTCGACGCCGGGGAAGCCGGAGAAGAGAAAGAGATGGCGGGCGAGGGCAGGGGAGTGTTCCAGAAGGGCGTCGAAGGCGGAGGAATCCATGAGGCTGCGGTCGATGCCGGCGATGAGGGGCAGTTCCTTTTTCTTCAAGGTCTCAAGGCGTCTGTCGAGCTGGACTTTGTGCCAGCGGTGGAAGAGTTCGAGATGGACGACTTTGCCGGAAGGACCGGCAAAGGAGAGGTCGGGCACGATGAGGTCCTGCGGACCGGCCTGGATGATGGGGGTGTCGCCGACGATCTTCCACGTCTTCGATTTTTCCGCAAAGAGTTTGTGAAACATCTTCACCTCTTCTGGGACGTAGGCGGAAAAGTTCCGGTAGTGGGAGACGAGGCCTGCCGAGTCGTCCAGATGCAGGGCGCCTTTCCGGCCGCCGACGTCCAGAGAAGCGTCGACGCTCCAGTGTTTGAGCCGGACGGCGGCAGGGAGAAAGACGGCCAGATTCAGGGCGTATTTGCGGGTGGGGCCGAAGAGCGAGAAGGGACCGCTCATTTCGATCTCGAGGGAGGAATCCCGTGCCGAGATCACTTCGGCCAGCAGGCGGAAGAACTTCATGTATTTGAGCATGCGGCGCAGTTCGGCCGGTTCCGGGTCGGAGACCTTGAGGGTCAGTTTTTCGGCGTAGAAGAGCATTCCCTGAGCCAGGGCAAGGTCGTAACGTTCGAGAAGTTCCCGCGTTTTGAGGGGAGAAAAGTTTTTTATCCGCTCGGAGCCGGGGAGATCGCCGTAAACGTCGGACCCGCGGACGATCTGCTCCATTTTTTCGCGGTAGGCGTCGAAGTTTCCGGCGCAGGAATCGAGGGCGTCTGAGGCGGCGGCAAAGACCTTCCGGCGCAGGGCGGGGAGGTCCGTGTCCTGCGGAGAGACGAATTCCGTGCGGTCGGTGAGAAGTTTGACGAGGCCGTCGGTGATCTTTTTTTCGCCGGATCTCCGGAAGAGTTCGAGTTCTTCCTCGAGTTCCTTCCGTGTGAGGCGGCATTGGGCGGCGCGGGTGAAGCACGCGGTCAGCCTTTCGGCCGACAGCAGAAGATCCGGGTCGTCGGGGTCGACGAATCGGATCCGGAAATTTCCGCTGCGGAAGCGGAACACGAGCAGATCGCCGGTGAGCACGGGGCTTTTCAGCTTTCGTAGGCGAACCCGGCTTCGTCGACCAGCAGCTGTTTGAGTTTGGTCAGGGCCTGATTCTGGATCTGGCGGACGCGTTCGCGGGTGCGGCCGATCTCCTGACTGACCTCTTCGAGGGTGAGGGGCCGCCCGCCGCGGAGACCGAAGCGCATTTCGAGGATCTTGCGTTCGCGTTCCTCGAGTTTGTCCAGCAGGTCCAGCAGCCTGAAAACGGACTCGACGTCGCCGATGATCTGATCGGGCGTCTGGGCGTGACGGTCGGGAATGATGTCCTGAAATTCGCACTCTTCGCCCTGCTGAATGGGGTCGTTGAGGGAGATCGTGCGCAGATCGGCCATGCGCAGACCGGCGACGGTGCGTTCGCTGAAATCGAGTTTCTCGGCGATCTCGGCGTCGGAGGGATCCCGTCCCAGTTCTTCGACGAGGCGCATGCGGACGGTCTTTATTTTGTTGATCTTGCCCGCGGACTGCACCGGGATGCGGATGGTGCGGCTCTGGTTGGCCAGCGCGCGGCGCATGGACTGTTTGATCCACCACGCGGCGTAACTGGAGAACTTGGCGCCCTTGGCGGGGTCGAACTTTTCCACGGCCCGCATGAGTCCGATGTTGCCTTCGCTGATGAGGTCCAGCAGGGGCAGACCGAGGCCCTTGAAGTCGTGGGCGATCTTGACGACGAGCCGCAGATTGGCTTTGATGAGGGTGGTGCGGGCGTCCTCGTGGCGTCCTTCGTCGCCGCAGTGGATGGCGTCGGCGAGGTCGGCCTCTTCCTTCTTGTTGACCAGAGGGATGCGGGCGATCTCGGTCATGTAGACCTTCATCGTGTCGTTTTTGGTGCCGAGGAGCAGTTTGGAGTCGAGGGCCTTTTTGCGGGCGGACTCCTTCTCCTGTTTGGTCCTGAGGGGGGCCGCACCGGTGCCGGTACGGCGGCCCCGGGCGGCGGCGGGAACTTCGGGCAGGGCCTTGGGCAGAAACTTGACGGGCGGGGCCTGTACGCGCTTGATGACCAGCTTGTGACCCACGGCGGGAGCGGGATCGGCGGCGATGTCGTCATCGTCGGAGTCGTCGGAGTCGTCGTCGGCCTCGATGGCGGCGATCTCATCCATGGTCGGTTCCAGATCGTTGAGAGAACGCACCTTGCGGGGCGTTTCCGGCTCGGGGGCGCTTTCCGGCTCGGGGGCGCTTCCCGGCTCGGGAGCGGTGACCTCGACGGGGGCCTCCTTCTTCGGAGCCGGTTTCGCGGCGGCCTTTTGGGGCGCGGGCTTTTCGGCGGGAGCCTCGGCGGGGACCCCCTTCTTCAGAGCGGGTTTCGCGGCGGCCTTATTCGCGGCGGGCTTTTCGGCAGGGACCTCGGCGGGGACCTTCTTCTTCGGAGCCGGTTTCGCGGCGGCCTTTTTGGGCGCGGGCTTTTCGGCGGTGACCTCGACGGGGACCTCCTTCTTCAGAGCCGGTTTCGCGGCGGCCTTCTTCGGCGCTGCGGCTTTTTTGCCCGAGGCGGCGGGAGCCGCCTTCTCTTTTTTGGAGGGACTCAGCGGTTTGCTGATCTTTTCTTTCCCGTCAATACCGGATCTTTCCTTCATGGCGCAAATCTTTCCTTTCCCCAAAACCCCTTGCACGGTCCCCGGACGGCCGGTCGGGAAACCGCCCTCCGAAGTCCCGAAAAAATTTTTCTCATCGTCCCGGTTTGTCCGTCCTCAGTTCCCGGCCCCCTAAAAAAAAACTCTTTTTTTCACATTTTTCTGGCAAATGCGAAAAAACGGTCTATAATATGTTTTTGTCGGTTCTGCGAAGCGGACGGACTCTTCTGCCGATGACTTCCAGTTGCTGACATTATAAACGGACGGCGGAAAAAATCAAGTCGTTATGACGAAAAAATGGCAAAAAAAAGTTAAACGGTTCCTCGATGAGCGGGGAAACGGGGCGAATTTTCAGACCTGCGGCGAGTCTTCGATCCTTGCGCTTCCCGTGCTGCGGGAGTGTCTGAGGTCTCGCTCGCGGGTCGTCGCCGTGCTGCCCGACACCTCGGGAGCCGACCGGCTCGCGGGCGAGGTCGCGGCGTTTGCCGAAAAACTCGGTATCGGTATCGACCTTCTCACCGTTCCCGAAAGCGGCCGCGGCAAACTGCTTTTTCCGGGGGGCGAGACCCGCCGGGCCCGGGCCCTCGACGCCATCCTCAACGGCGGCAGCCGTCTTGTGATCGGCAGCGCCTGTTCGCTTCTGGGTCCGGCGCAGGCGCCGGGCGAAGTGGTCTCTTCGGCTCTCGTTCTCAAGCCCGGACTTGAGATACCGCTGCCCGAACTGGTGAAAAAACTCGCAGCCCTCGACTACGACGACGAGTACGAAGTGACCGCCTCTGGCGAATTTTCGAGGCGCGGCGGCATCGTCGATCTTTTCAGTCCCGCCCACGACGCGCCCTGCCGGGTGGAGTTTCTCGGCGACACCGTGGATACCCTGCGGCTTTTTTCGCCCGCGACTCAGCGTTCCACCGGACCGGCCGCCGAATACCGCGTCATCGGCCGTTCCGGCATCACCGCCGGCGGCGCGGCCGATTCCGACGTGTTCGCCTACTTCGAACGGAAACCGTGGCATCTGCTGGCGTTTCATCCCGCCGAGAGCATCGAGAAAGCCGAGAACTACCTTTCGGTCAAGGCGGCCGAAAGATTCCGCGATCTGCTGCGCGAACGGGGAAGCAGAAACGCTTCGACGGTGTTTTTCGATCCCGCCGAGGCCGTTGACGCCGTCGGCGCGGAGCCGCCCGGGATCCTGCCCGCGACTTTTGCCGACACCTCCCTCGGAGATACGCCCGAAGCCGAAGCCAGAGCGGCCGAACTCAACCGCTCCCTCCTCGTCGACGCCGTGCGCGCCGCGGCGGACCGGGGCGGAGACATCGTGTTTTTCGTCAACCGGGAAGAGGACGTGCCCGAGCTGGCCAGGTGGTGCGCCGCCAACGACCTGCCGACAAGATCCATCGAGATCGACGTGCTGCGCATCGAAACGGGCTTTCAGCTTCCGGAGCAGGACCTTCTGGCCGTCAGCGAAAGCGAACTCACCGCCGCGGGCTTCCGCAGCGCCCCGGCGGACCGGGAGGCGGCGGCCCCGTCTCCCCCCTCCGGACCGGAGGCGCTTCCGCCGGTCCCCGCCGAGGATATCTCGCTTGCCGATCTCGAGGCGGGCGACTACGCCGTGCATCTCGACCACGGCATCGGCATCTACCGGGGATTCAAGACCCTGACCAGCAACGGCGTCTCCCGCGAGGTGCTGGTCGTCGAATACCGCGACGGACGTCTGCTCTACGTGCCCCTGCTTCAGGCCCACAAACTGAGCCGCTATCTGGGGTCTCCCGGCAAGGTGCCCCTGCACGTTCTGGGCGGCAAACGCTGGGACCGGGACAAGGCCGAGGCCCGCATGGGCGTGCGTTCCTACGCCGCGGAAATGCTCCGCATGCAGGCCATGCGCCGGGCCGTTCCCGGCATCGCCTTCGAGCGCAGCGCCGCCCTGAAGAGTTTCATCCGCGACTTTCCCTTCGAGGACACCCGCGACCAGAAGCGCGCCACCGAGGAGATCGCCCGCGACATGGCTTCGACCCGTCCCATGGACCGTCTGCTGTGCGGCGACGTGGGCTACGGAAAGACCGAACTTGCCATGCGGGCGGCCTTCACCGCCGTGGCGGCGGGTTATCAGGTGGCGGTGCTGGCGCCGACCACGGTCCTTGTCCACCAGCACTACCTGAGTTTCCGGAAACGTTTCGCCAAATACCCCGTGACCGTGGGGGAACTCAGCCGTCTGCGCAGCGCTTCCGAACAGACCCGGGTCATCGAACTTCTGGAGTCGGGCGGGCTCGACATCGTCGTCGGCACCCACAGACTGTGCACCGAACGGATAAAATACAGAAATCTCGGTCTGGTCATCATCGACGAGGAACAGCGTTTCGGAGTCCATCACAAGGAGCGTCTGCGGCGGTTCCGCGCCGAAGCGGACGTGCTGGCCATGTCGGCCACGCCCATCCCCCGGACCCTTTATCTGGCCATGGCCGGAGCCCGCGACATGAGCACGCTCTCCACCGCGCCGAAACTGCGGCTGCCCGTCCGCACGGTGATCGCCCCCGAAGACGACAAACTCGTCGTTTCCGCCGTCGGCGCCGAACTGGCCCGGGGCGGTCAGGTGTACTATCTGCACAACCGGGTCGCAACCATCGAAGACCGCGTCGAAAAACTCCGCGCGCTTCTGCCCGGAGCCCGGATCTCGTTCGCCCACGGACAGATGCCCGAAAAGGCCCTCGAAGAGACCATGACGGAGTTTCTCGCGGGGAAGATCGACGTGCTGGTCTGCAGCACCATCATCGAATCGGGACTCGACGTGCCCAACGCCAACACCATCATCATTGACCGGGCCGACCGTTTCGGACTGGCCGAACTCTACCAGCTCCGGGGCCGGGTGGGCCGCTGGAAGAATCAGGCCTACGCTTATCTGCTTCTGCCCCGGCATCAGCTGGTCAGCACCGACGCCCGCAAGCGTCTGGCCGCCATCAGGCGCTGTTCCCATCAGGGGGCGGGATTTCAGCTGGCCCTGCGGGATCTGGAGATCCGCGGCTCCGGCAATCTGCTGGGCGTGGAGCAGTCCGGGCACCTCAATCTCATCGGTTTCGACCTCTACTGCCATCTGCTCCGGCAGGAGGTGGCCAAACTCAAGGGGCAGAAGGTGGACATCCTGCCCGAAACGGAGATCGCCGTGGACTTCGTTTCGTTCACGCTTCAGGGGGATCCGGCCAGAGTGCTGTGCGCCGCCTTCACCGAAGAGTACATCGGCGGGGAGCGCCTGCGCCTGGACGTCTACCGCCGTCTCGCCGCGCTGGAGACCGAGGAGGCCGTGGACGATTTTTCTTCGGAACTGGCCGACCGTTTCGGTCCCCTGCCGCAGCTGGCGAAAAATCTGCTGGCTTTCACGAAACTGCGGGTCGCCGTGGCCCGTTCGGGATACACCAGTCTTGTCGTCGTCGACGGCAGGATCACCCTGAACAATCCCGGCGGCACCATCTACCGTCTCGAAAACGGGAAACAGCCCACGCTCGACGACCGGGATCCGCCGCTTCTGCGGCTGAGGATCCTGACCGACATCGTCCGCGAGGCGGGGAGAAGGTGAAAATGAAGACGGTCACGGCGTTTTTCGGCGGCAGTTTCGATCCGCCGCATCTGGGACATCTGGGGGTCGCCCGGGGGGCGCTGCAGTCGGGGGCCTGCGGCCGCGTCGTCTGGGTCCCCGCCTGGAGCCAGCCCCACAAACAGGGCGTGAAGACCGCGCCCTTCGCCCACCGGCTGGCCATGACGGAACTTCTCATCCGCGGCGAGGCGGGCATGGCCGCCAGCGACATCGAGGCGCGTCTGCGTCTTCAGCCCTCGTACACCGTCGACGTGCTGAAACACTTTGCCGCGGAGCTGTCCGCGGACGAGGAGCCCGCTCTGCTCATCGGCGCGGACTCTCTTCTTGCGCTCCACACCTGGCACCGGGCGGAGGAACTGGTCGCGGCCTGCCGCATCCTCACCTATCCCCGGCCGGGATGCGCGGTGACAGAAGAGATACTTGCCCGGCACTGGCCCGGAAAGACCGCCGGGAAACTCCTTTCGGGAGTGATGGAAGGCGTTTTTTTCGAAATATCTTCCACTGAAATCAGAAATTCAATGGCAAAAACGGAAAACCGGAGCCATATTATAGAGGCGGACAAGTGTCCGCTGAGCGCCGCGGTGCGCGGGTACTGCGAAAAACACGCTCTTTATCAGGATTGAAAAAGGGATCTTTTGGTATGGAAGAAGCGGTCAAAACTCAGAAACACGATCCGGCGGAACTGGCCCGGTTCTGCGTGAAGTGCGCGGAAGACAAGTTGGCCGAGAACATCGTTTCGCTGCCGGTGGGCAAGGTGTCGAGCGTCGCCGATTTCATTGTGATCGCCACGGTCAACTCCGAGCCGCAGCTGCGGGCGCTGACCGGTTTTCTCGAACGGGAAGTGCTGGAGAAACTGGGGCGCAAGACCCTGCACCGCCCGGAGATCAGCGTCGACGAGTGCGGCTGGGCCCTTCTGGACTTCGGCACGGTCATCGTTCACGTCATGACGCCCGAGACCCGGGCGAAGTACGACCTGGAGACCCTGTGGGGCAAGTCGGGAAAGTAACGCTTCATGGGCAGATTCCGCAATTCGCACAACTGGGATGAATTCCGCTGGGAGAGGGAGCTCCGCCGCGACGAGCGCCGGATCAATCTCTACTTTGCGGAGCTTGCTTCGTGCCTCGATCTGCCCGGAGAAGAGGACATCATCGCCGGGCTGATCTCCGAAGAGACCGAGCCCGTGGCCTCCGCCGCGGGGAAGGGGACGGACGTTCTGCGCGGCTGGAGTTACCTCGCCCCCCGGGACGAGGAACAGGACTACGATGACGATCCCGTGCCCGCCCGCCGTTCCGAACAGGCGGTCATCAACCAGCTCGACTCCCTCGCCGCCCGCTGGAACATGATCTGGGTGGGAATGCTCCGGCCGGAGTACACTCCCGCGGGGCTGAGCATCGGCTGCGCCTGGGCCCGTCTGCTGGCCCGCATGGCGGATTTCGCCGACGCCGACGAGGCGGCCGACCGGGGATTGAAGATCACTCTGGGCAAGCGGACTCTGGCCGACATCAACGAACTGGCCGAGGCTCTCAAATACGCGGCGAACTACCACAAGGATCTTCGCGCTCAGGTCAAGGACCTTCTGGAGCCGCTTTCCCGCGTCCGCGACCGCGTCGTCACCCTTCTCTGCCGGGTGGAAAGGCGGGATGGAATATGATTTCTCCGGCGAAGATGAAGGTCATTCAGGTCGATGTGACCAACAGTTGTATTCATCACTGTTCCAATTGTACGCGTTTTTGCGGGCTTCATGAAAAAAACTTCATGATGGGTCTGGAGGATTTCAAAACAGCTGTTGATTCATTGCGGGATTTCAAGGGTATCGTCGGGGTGATGGGGGGGGAACCCACGCTGAATCCCCACTTCCCGGAGATGATAAAATATCTTGCGGAAGCGCGTCCCGGCGGCAGGACGGCCGCTCCGTTTCTGGAGCCCGTCCGCGATTTCAATGATTTTCACAGGAACTGCAGAAATTCTCTGACCGGAGTCCGCCGGGGATTGTGGTCCGCGCTCGGGCGCAGGTATTATGAAAATCTTGAAATGATTTCCGACATTTTTCCCTATCAATGTCTCAACGATCATAAAAATCCGGGACTTCATCAGGCGCTTCTGCTTCCGCGCAAAGAGCTGGGGATCCGTGATGAAGACTGGTATCCCTTGCGGGACAAATGCTGGATCCAAAACGAATGGAGCGCGTCGGTCACCCCCAAGGGAGCGTTTTTCTGCGAGATCGCCGCGGCACTGGATATGCTTTTCGACGGTCCGGGCGGGTGGAAAGTCGAAGCCGGATGGTGGAAACGGACTCCCGATGAGTTCGGCGACCAGCTCAACTGGTGTGAGTTCTGTTCCGCCGCTCTGGCCGTGCCCCGCATAGAGGGCAACCGGGAGACCGACATCGTTTCCCCCGGCATCTGGGAGAAATTGAAGGACCGCAAGGCGTGGAAGATCGTCAATGACCGGTGTCGGGTGTTCGATACGGAAAACTATCACAGTGAAGATTACAGTGTCAATTACGACGGCGAGCCCTATATTTCCGGCGAAGATACCCGCGTTTCCCAGGATACCGGGCGTTCCCTGTTTCCGCACGAGATCGCCTGCACGGCTCCCGGATCGGAAAATCTTGGAAGTCCTTTCCGCCGGATAACCGCCGAAGATGCCCGTTCCCTCGCGTTTGCGGACTGGGTCCTGATTCTGCGGGAACCTCTGCCGGAAAACACACGGATCTTTCTGCAGAATGCCGTTTTCAACCCCGGTGTGCTTTATTATGCCGACGGCGGGAAATTTATTTTTCTCAACCGCCGGGCAAGTTCTCTTGCCGGCTGCGGAGAGCTTCCCTCCGATTTCGGCCGTTTGAAAAAGCTTTATCCGTCCGGAAAACGTTTCAATTGGACGGATTGGAGAGCGCCCGATCAGGTTTCCGTGAGGAAGATGCTGCGTTCATTCCGTTCCCGGGCGGGCAATATTCTGCGCAACAGGTTTTATCGGCCGGGCGATCGCTTCACGATGTTCGGAAGAGGGGATCGCAATGCCTGAAATCAGCGTGATCGTCAACAACTGTAATTACGGTCGTTTTCTGTCCGAAGCGGTCAACAGTGTTCTTGCGCAGGATTATCGTGATTTCGAGCTGATCGTCGTCGATGACGGCTCGACGGACGACTCCCGCCGGATCATGGAATCCGTCAAGGATGAAAGAGTGCGCTGCGTGTTCAAGGAGAACGGAGGCCAGTTGTCCGCGTTCAACGCGGGATTTCTGAAGTCTTCCGGGGAAATACTTTGTTTTCTCGACGCGGATGATATGTATCCTCCGGGGTATCTGCGGGCTGTTGTCCGCATGTTCGGAGCTTGTCCGGATTGCGGCTGTCTGCTGGCGAAACAGGAGCTTTTCGGGAACGCCTCCGGAGTGAGAAGCGGCGGCTCCGGCCGTCTGGGCTGCAATCCGTTTTCCGTCGCCGTTCGCCATGTTTGGATCGGTGCGCCGACCTCGGCGTATTCCATCTGCCGCCGTTTCGCGGAGAAATTCCTTCCCCGCTTCGAGGATGAGCGGGCATGGAAAACCCGGGCCGACGATCTTCTTGTCTGGGGGGCGGAGCTGGCCGGAGCCGTCAAATATGCGCTTCCTGCTCCTCCGATCAGATATCGGGTCCACGGGAAAAATCTGTTTTTCGGCAAAAAGGATTTCACCGGGGACGAGCTTGCGGCCCGGCGGAAGGCGGCCGAAAAATTCTGCCGGGACGTCATGGCGGCAAACGGTCTTGACTACGCATCGCTGCTGAGGCGGGAAAATGCCTGCGGCGGGCTTTCCTTTTCTTCCAGATGTCTGAGTTATCTGAAGTTCTGCCGGCTGGACACGGTGACTTTCAGGGAGAAAGCCGCGTGCGGGGGAATTCTGCTCGGAGGTCTGATTTTCGGATCGCGCGGGGCGGCGGTTGCCGATGAGACGGGAGAAACCGGAAAATGACGGTCCTCAAAAAGTTGTTTCTCAAGGTCCGGAATCTTTTCGACGCCTCTTTGCTCGATACCCGGTTGGCCTACGGACAGAATGTCGCTCTTCGCAAAATGCTCGGGATCCCGAAATACCTTGCCTTGCCGGTCTGGCAGCAGCACGGCTGGTATGAGGACGGCTTTCTTTTTCCTCCCGATTTCAAAGATGCCCGGCTGGCGGGGATGATGCTGGTTTATTCCGAAAAGAAACGCAGGGAGTGGGAGGCTCGCTCCGATATCTCGTGCCGCGTCGGCGGTCTGGTGCTCGCGCGCTACCGGCGTTACATGGGCTGGGAGCGGCGCCCCGATGCGAAGGGGACTGTGTTTTATGCGGCCCATGCCACCAGCGATACGAAGGTGTCGTACTCCGTCGATCGGATACATGAGGTCCTGAGTGCTCTTCCCGCAGAGTTCAAACCTGTGGTCGTTTCCCTGCATCCTTATGATTATTATGAACTTAAGATGAATGAGGAATACGAACGTCTGGGGTATGAGGTCGTGACGGCCGGCCCGGCAACGTCTCCCGATTTTCCCGAACGGTTTTACGAGATCCTCTCTTCCTGTAAATACGCCTGTTCCAACGACGTCGGGACCTACATCCTGTATTCCCTGGAGATGGGTATCCCGTTCTTTTTCATCGGAGAAAGGGTGGTCAATATTTTGAGTGAGGATAATTTCAACGACTTGCCGGCCGGCGAATTCCGCTTTGACGACAGAGAGTCGGGAAAAGAGGTATTCCGTTTGTTCGACACCGGTCCGGCGACGGCGGTGACGCCGGAGCAGAGAAGCTGGTTCGAGCGGGAGAGCGGTGCGGGAAAGGAGATTCCGCTTGAGGAGTTGAGAAAAATCGTCACGCGTCCCGATCGCATTCTGATCGCGACCGTCAAGATGTTTTTCTTCCATCTGGCGGCGGGGCTGAGACGTATCGACAAATAAAACGACTGCAGCAAAAGGAGGATATCATGTCAATTTTCTTTATTGCCGAGATCGGGATCAACCACAACGGGGACATTAATTTGGCCAAAAAACTGATGCGCGTGGCAAAAGATGCCGGATGCGATGCGGTGAAGTTTCAAAAAAGGACGATCGAAAAAGTTTACTCCAAAGAGCAGCTTGACAAGCCCCGGGAGAGCCCGTGGGGAACGACGACTCGGGAGCAGAAATACGGGTTGGAGTTTTCGGAGGAACAGTATCGCCAGATCGATGCTTGCGCAAAAGAGATCGGCATCGAATGGTTTGCTTCCGCGTGGGACATGGAGAGTCAGCTTTTTTTGCGGAAATTCGATCTGAAATACAACAAGATCGCATCCGCGATGCTGCCCTGTGAAAAATTTCTGAAGCTGGTGGCCGAAGAAAGGAAATATACCTTTATCGCCACGGGGATGAGCACCCGGGAGATGATCGACAGGGCTGTCGCTGTTTTTCGAGACGCAAATTGTCCATTCGAACTGATGCATTGCGTCTCCACCTACCCGATGAATGAAGCTCACGCCAATTTGCGCAGGATCGAAACATTGAGGGGGCTTTATCATTGCAAGGTCGGATATTCCGGGCATGAAGTCGGCTTGGCGATTTCGTACGCCGCGGCGGCTTTGGGTGCAACCTCTATTGAGCGTCATATCACGTTGGATCGTTCCATGTACGGCAGTGATCAGGCTGCCTCCGTTGAGCCTATGGGGTTACGCCAACTGGTCGGAGCGGTCCGAAAGATTGAACAGGCGTTGGGAGACGGATCGATAGACATGCAGTCTGAAGAAAGGGCTGTCGCGGAAAAGCTGCGCGGACATCTTGGAGGGATATGAAACATGCGGTACAATATTCTGAGAGATAAAGTCTATGCGATGATCCCCGCCCGTTCCGGGTCTAAAGGAGTCCCGGATAAAAATATCCGTCTGCTTGGCGGAAAACCGTTGATCGCCTGGTCGATCGAAGCTGCGCTGAACGCGAAACTCATTGATCGGACGATAGTTTCAACTGATTCGGAGAAGTATGCCGAAATTGCCCGCCAGTACGGTGCCGAAACTCCTTTTCTGAGACCTGCGGCATTGGCCGGCGACAAAAGCACCGACACGGAGTGTTTTGAACATTTCCTGAACTGGTTTCAGGAACATGAAGGCGGAGTTCCCGAATATGTGGTGCATTTGCGTCCAACGACGCCGTTGCGGGATCCGAAGAAAATAGATTGTGCGATTTCCATGATAAAAAATCTTCCGGCAGCACAATGTCTTCTTTCCGTACAGGAAATGCAGGAAACAGCATATAAATGTTTTGAAAAAACTTCTGATGGGCGTTTGAAACCCATGGGAAGTAATACCACTGATACTGATATAGCCAATTTGCCGCGACAAATGTTTCCTATGACTTACACGGGGAATGGGTATGTTGATATTATCAGGACATCCGCTTATGAACAGACAGGAAAATTTCATGGGGAGTATTCGTATCCGTTTGAGACAGAAAAAGTTGATGAAATAGATTCTTTGGATGATTTTTTGCGGATTGAAGCCGGAATTGTCTCGAAAAATAATAAACAAAGGGCAGAATGATGAGGAAAGTGTTTTTTAATGGTGATTTCGTGGATGAAAGCGATGCAAAAATAAGCATCTATGATTCTGCTTTGATGTTTGGCGATATGATTTTTGAAATGACGCGGTCTTTTAACAAAAAACAATTTATGTTACGAGCGCATTTGGAACGTTTGTACGCATCTGCAAAGTATTTATGCATTGATTTGCCTTCTGTTATGAGCATAGAGGAAATGGAGACGCAGATACTTCGAACAATTGAAATCAATGATCCGGAATTTAAGGAAGATGATGAACACAGGATATTGGTCGATGTTTCGCGCGGGCTTCTGTCTATTTATCGGGATGTTGTCGGTACTCATTCTGGACTGAATATCGTGATTGCCGATTTTCCCTTGCGTTGGACAGTTGAGGGGATGGGGGACTTGTTTGACAAAGGAATTAATGCCGTAATTCCTTCCCAACGGGCTATTCCCGCATCGCTGATAGATCCCAAGGTGAAAAATCGGAGTCGTATTCATTATTTGATGGCCAATATAGAGGTTTCTCAAGTATCCGGAGATAATAACTGGGCACTTCTATTGGATACCGATAATTTTATAGCAGAGGGAACGGGAGATAATTTTTTCATAGTGAAGCAGGGAAAATTGTTTACTCCCGAACCTCGAAATATTCTCCGTGGTATTTCGCGTGGTTATATTTTTCATCTTGCACAAAAGCTGGGGATCGAATATCAAGAATGTAACCTTGATGTTTATGATGTCGTCAATGCGGATGAAGCATTCATGACAGGCACACCATTTTGCATGCTTCCAGTAACGTCCTTAAATGGAATTGCAATTGGAGATGGACGACCTGGACCAACTTTTACGGCATTGTTGAATGCATGGAGCAAATCTGTTGATGTTGATATTGCCCGGCAAATAAAAAAATGGAATGCCGTTTCCCCGAAGAGAAAAAATGATGCTCCCAGTCCATATAAATTCAAGCACAAATAATTATGGATGACATTACGAAAAATAAGTGTCTTGTTTGCGGTAACGCATCTTTCTTTGAAAGAGCCGGGGTGGTCCGAGACAATCCCGAGCTTACGATTTGGGAGTGCCGGAACTGCGGCTTGGTCCGGTTGTCTTCATTTGACCATATCGGGAAAAATTACTACCAGGAAAGCAATATGCACAATGACCGTCCTCTCGATCTGGAGAGCTGGCTGAGGGAGACGGAAGAGGATGATGAGCGGCGTTTTCGGCAGTTCGGCGCGTTGATCAAAAACAAAGTCGTCGTCGATTTCGGCTGCGGCATCGGCGGTTTTTTATCCCGGGCGGTGAAAATCGCGAAACGCGTTTACGGAGTAGAGCTTGAACGCAGGGTTTATCCCTTTTTGGAACGTCAGGGGATCTCGGTTTGCCCCGGCTTCGGTGAAATTCGGGAAAAGCCCGATATGATCTTCATGTTTCACGTTCTGGAGCACATCGCCGCCCCTCTGCCGCTTCTGAAAGAGATGCGCCGGACAGGTGCGAGACTGATCGTGGAAGTTCCCAACGCCGATGATGCGCTTTTGACGCTCTATGAATCCGATGCTTTCAGCCGTTTTACGTACTGGAGTCCGCATTTGTATCTGTACAACAGTTTCACCCTTCCGGCCTTGTTGAAAAAGGCCGGATACCTTCCCGTTTCCGTTATGCAGTTTCAGCGTTATCCCCTGTCCAATCACCTGTATTGGCTGGCCAAGGGGCTTCCCGGCGGGCATCAGAAGTGGCATTTTTTGGATACGCCCGTCCTGAACGAGGCCTATTCCGCATCGTTGGGCCGCTTGGGGAAATGTGATACTTTGATCGCGGAATTTGTACCGGAGGAGAGCGAAAAATCATGCTGAACGGACTTGCCAATATCAATATCGAACTGACCAGCAGATGCAATAAAAACTGCTGGATGTGCGGACGCCGCAAGGTCGACCGCGAATATCCCGAACTGGCCCTGAAATACGGGGATATGGATTTTTCTCTGCTGGAAAAAATCGCTTCCGAGGTGCCGGCCGGCATCGTCGTTCAGCTTCACAACAACGGCGAACCTCTGCTTTACCCGCGGTTCGGCGAGGCCGTGAGACTTTTCCGGGACACCGGCAACATCGTCAATATCGTCACCAACGGTAAACTTCTGCTGGAAAAGGCGGATGAGATCATCGACAATCTGGATACGCTTTCCGTTTCCGTTTTTGAAAAAGACGAGGATGCCGGGGAACAGTATGACATACTGGAAAAATTTCTGGCGCTGAAAGGGGCAAGAAAACCTTTCACGTCCCTGCGGTTGATCGGCGATGTGGATGCCGCGCCGTATAAAAAATTCAATACACTCATCATCAGAAGAGTCCTTCACTCGCCCATGGGGAGCTTCAGGTATCGGAAACTTAACCCGACCGTTCCGGAGATCGGCATCTGTCTCGATTTTCTCAACCACTTGGCGATCAATAAGGATGGAGACGTGTCCATTTGCGTTCGCTTCGACCCGAAGCGCCTCGGGGTTCTCGGAAATATCAGAGAAAATACACTCGATGAGTTATGGAATTCTCCGCAACGGCTTGCGTGGAAAGAAGCTCATATCGCCGGACGGCGAGACAAGATCCCGCTCTGTTCCTACTGCCAATTCTGGGGTGTCCCCACGGGATTCGATCCCTCCGAAGTCGCGGACTGATTCGCGGAAGCCGTTTTCGATTTCCGCCTCTTTCGGCATGCGCCGGGGGCGCGGCGGGGATGTCAAAACTCCCGACTTGTCTTTGTGTGCCTTGCAAAAGTGCGAAACAGCCGGATTTGCAATGCGTCGCAAATCCGGCGTCGTTGCCTTGGGCAGTGCCGTTGTCCGCCGTCTGCCGCCTCTTTTCCGCGGAACGTTCGGCGAAAGCGACTGGAATTTTCTCCGAAAACGGTGTATATTATCAGGATTGAAAGAGCGTCAACCGTCAACATGAAAGTCTGGAGGCGATTTGAAATCATGGCTGTAAAGAAACATCGTATCCGGATCAGCAAGGACGAGTGCAAGGGGTGCAAACGCTGCATTCCGGCCTGTCCCAGGAAACTGATCTCCGTCGGAAAAGAAATCAACATTCAGGGGTATCTGGCCGTCGTGGCCGAGAATCCTTATGACTGCATCGGCTGCGGCGCGTGCTTCCACCAGTGTCCCGAGCCCGGCGCCATCACCATCTTTGAAATCGAGGAGTAAAAAATGCAGTACAATCAGCGTCTGCTGCTCAAAGGCAACGAGGCGGCCGTCTACGGGGCTCTGCTCGCGGGATGCGACTGCTTCTTCGGCTATCCCATCACACCGGCCAGCGAGGTGGCCCACACCGCCGCGCGGCTCTTTCCCAAACTCAAGCGCACCTTCAATCAGGCCGAGTCCGAGATCGGCGCCATCAACATGGTCATCGGCGCCTCCGCCAGCGGACGCCGCGCCATGACCGGCAGTTCCGGTCTGGGCATCAGCCTCAAGCAGGAGGGCGTGAGCTATCTCGCCGCCTATGAAATGCCCGCCGTCATCATCGACGTCACCCGCGGCGGTCCG
>JAFTDL010000071.1 GCA_017454215.1 Lentisphaeria bacterium
CACCAGCTGTGGGTGATGTGGCAGGTCCGCACCACGTCGGGCATTTTCACCATGGCGCGGGGCAGACTTCCGGTCCAGATCGACGCGATGTCGTCCGGATCGAAGGGGCGGAACAGAGTCGAACCGTTGGGACCGCCGATATTGGCGAAACAGTGATTGAATGCGGGAGTCATGAACGTGCCCGTTTCACCCACGGCTTCGCGGAAAGCCTCGAAGACGGTCTTCGCGCCGCCTTCGATGTAGCCGAACGAGGACAGCTGGGAGTGTACGGCGAGTCTGTCCCCCTCCCTGATCCCCGCCTCCCGCAGAGCCTTGAGGATATCGGCTTTCGTGACGCCCTTGAAGCCGCCGAGACTGACATATCCCCACTTGCTGAGATAGAGAATGACGGAGACAAGCTTTTGTATCTCCTTTTCGGGCATGAGGCGGCGGATCTCGTGTTCCGCCATGCGGAAAAGCTCCGCCAGCGTGCGTTTGCCGTCCATATCGGAAAGAACCGCCCCGAGAGGACTGTAGAGCGGATTCAACGGCAGGCGTCTGCGGACGGCGAAGGGAACTTTCGTCATATCGCAGGGAAACCCCACCGTCAGACGCGACGGAACGATTTTTTCGGCATAGTCCCTCCAATGCGAACGGGGGATCTCATCGGTCAGACCGCGGGTGCAGTCCTCGAATTCCCTGTCGATGGCGGCCAGCTGTTCCGCAAGGTCGATCCCGGGGAACGCCCGTTCGAAGTTCTTGAAATTCTGCCGCACGATCTCATAACGGCGGCGCATGTGCTCCAGATGCGACCCGACGCAGAAACCCTTTTCGGCGCGCAGCTGCCGCAAAGAGGCGTCGAGGGCGTCGCGCAGAAGCGCGGCGTCGGGGTTGACGACAAGATCGGTGAAGAGAGCGCTGATCGCCGTGCCGATGGCGAATTCCGGCTTTTCGATGTAGTCCATCGTCTGCGCGGAATTGTGCCAGAAGTTCTTTCCGTCGCGGATGGGCCAGACCGTGGGCACGCCGGTGGTGCTGTCGCCGAGGAAGGAGTCGTCGTCGTACATCGTTTCCCAGCTGTTCTGAGACACGACTTTCGGCGTTTCCGTCCGGCCGTTGATCGTGTCGGCGATCAGCGGGATCAGCGGGTTCCCGAAAAACGGCAGGGCAGGGGAGGCGCAGTTGAATTTGATGTACCAGCCCTTGCGCAGATACATGGCGTCGCAGTCGATGGCGCCGATGACCCTGTCGCTCATGTTGCAGTCGCCGCCCCGTGTCGCCGCGTAGGAGGCGAAGCCGTACAGTTCGAGTCCGAAGATCACCCGCAGGGAGAACTCCGGCGTTCCCTGCGACATGATGTATTTGGCTGTTTCCATGGCGCAGGCGACGCCGCTGGAGTTGTCGTTCGACAGCGGTTCGTACAGATGGGCGAAGATCCAGAACTCCTCCTTGCGTCTGCCGGGGACCATGGCGGTCACCACGTCGATGGTGCTTTCGAAGCGTCTTGCGTCGCTCTGAACGTCGGCAGTCACCCCGCCGCGTGACAGCGCCAGCCGCAGTTTCATTCCCGTTTCGGGAGAGATGGAAAACGCGAGGAACGGTCTGTCTTCCGCGCCGATGTGCCAGCCTCCCTTTTCCGTGAAATTGTTGGTCCACTGGACGCCGTCCGGAGCGTCGTCCGCATTGGCCGAGTAGTCGTTGATTATGCCCGCGGCTCCCAGATCGAGAATGTGGGTCAGAAAGTGCGCCGAGGGCGCGGTCTGGGCTTTGACCATGACGAGGGCGTTTGAGGGATCTGCTCCGCTCAGAAGCGCCTCTTCGGTGATGATGCGCATTCTGACGGTCCTGCCCTCCGGCGTGGAGGTCGAGCCCTTGATGACGTTGAAGGGATTCTGTTTGTAATCGGCGATGACTGTCCCCGCGGGGAGCCCCGCCGCCGATGCAATGACGACGCTTGCCGAAGTGACGTCCCAGCCGATCGGCATGCGTTTATCCTGCCATGATTCCTTTCCCGTGGCGGGGAAGGGGATCTTTTCGGCGTTGGGGATCCCCAGTTCCTGAAGCATCTCGAGCGTTCTCTGCGCCGAGGCGTGGTAACAGGAAAAGGTCTGTCCCCGTTCCAGAGCGAAAAGTTCTTCGGTATTCCGCATCATGCGCCCGGCGTCGATGCCGGAAAGGATCTTTTCGTAGAGAGAGTTCAATTTCGGATTCATGTTCTAAAGGCCTCTTCTGATATTTGCGCCGAGGAGCGAAATGATGACTTCGTTGGCGACGGCTTTGACGTTGAAAGATTCCAGTTCCTTTTCGGCATCGAGAGGAATGCGGCAGACGATGCCGTGGTTGCCCTTGCTGAAGTAGAAGTAATCGAACTCCTGCTGCAGCGCCGCAACGAGAAAATCGTCGAAGTTGACAGGATGCACCAGACGCAGCGTGCTCTCTTCTCCGTTGCGGTAGCGCACGGTGATCCGGCCGTTTTCGACGAAACTCTGCATGGCGTTGGTGGTCCCGCAGAGGTAGAGCGCAAGCTCCGTGCCGCGGCCCGCAAGCGGGATCGTGACATCCGTGGGGAAGTTGTCCCAGATGGAGACGCACACGGCGTTTTTGCCCGTCGCGGGCGTGGCAAAACCCTCGCCGTCAGGCAGACGGTAGACGCCCCCCGCATTTCGGAGTGCGGAGTCGTCGACGACGAAGCCGTTGTGACCGAAGTGATTCCACTCCCACGCGTAGCGTCCGTTCTTCTGCATGCCGATGGAGTAGCCCGCGGGGCGGGGCGACAGGAAGTCCTGCCGGTGGATCCCGGTGAATTCGCAGTTGAAATAAGGAGTAAGATCGACGGGGTCCATCTCTCCTTTCCCCGCCGGGACCCGCGCTTTTTCTTCGGCGGGAATGACGACCGAGAAGGGCAGATACAGCAGCGCGTCGCCGCTTTCGGCGAGAATGACGCCGTTGGCTTTGCCCGGAATGTTCTCCGCACGGAAACGGACGCCTGACGGAGAACTCTTCTGCAAAGCCAGTTTTTTGTCGGGCATGACGATGTCGCGGATATTTCCGGAAACGAGTCTGAAGTCGACAAGATTGCCGGGAACCGCCTCCTGTTCGGCGCAGCGGAGTTCCGGCAGGGGCGTGCCGTCTTCGAAAAGCTGGATCTCGATCAGACCTGTGAGTTCCGTCTTCACGCGGATGCGGGGCGCCTCGAAGGAGGCGATCTTCTCGAAGCCGTTTTCTTCCGCACCGTTGACGAGAAGCTGTTCCACTCCGGCGTGGCGCAGAGGCAGATCGATGCGCTTGACGCCCTCGAACTCCGTGAAAAGAACAAGTTTCGTGCGGTCGGCCGTTCTGGTGTACTCGACTTTGACGCCGGGCAGGGAGATCGAGGCGTTCTTCCACTCCTCCGGCAGACGGGGCGCTATCCTGATCTCGTTTTCGAGCAGTCTGAAATTGATGCCCCAGAGTCCCTCGCACAGCAGACGGACGACACACCCGGAGACGTCGGTGAAATCGATGTCCCCGCCGTCGGGGGCGCCGTTGGCGCTCATGACGTGCGACAGGGCGCCGGGATAATTGGAGCGTTCGTAGCCCTCGATCAGCGCGGTCAGTATCTCATAGGCCTTGCGGCTTTCGCCGATACGGTAATAAGCCAGCGCCAGACAGGCGTTTTCCGCGGGGAAAAGTCCGCAGGTGGAGTATTTTTTCGGCTTCCATGTCGAAGAGTAGTAGAACCGGCCTTTCCGGTCGGGGAATAAGACGCTTTCGATGTTGTCCTCGGCGAAACGGAGGATCCTGTGCATCTCCACGTCGTCGAAGAGTTCGCAGTCGCAGGCAAGATAGAGCGTCGAGAGTTCCGGAGACGCGTGCAGCAGTCTGTTGCCGATGGTGTCGAAAAACTCCGCGACAACTCCCTCCTGCGGCAGATAGAGTTTCTCACGGACGGCCTTTCTTATCTTTTCCGCGCGGGCGAGAAATTTTTCGTAAGGCAGTCCCAGCGCCCGTCCGAGAGACGCGGCCCGGAGATTCGAGAAATAATTGTAGGCGCTGGCCTGAGCACAGCCGCCGCCGTTGTAGCTGTGACCGTCGGAGATCCATGTGTTGAGGAAACTCTGGTAGACGCCGTCTCCGTCTGGATCGTAGATCCGCTCCTGATGGTCGAGCTGGGCGCCCAGCCTGTCGTAGATGGCCCTGCCGGTCGCAAGGTCGCCCGTGGCTTCGAGGTAAAACAGCGTCATGTCGACGGCGACCTGCTGCATGTCGTAAATATCGTCCCTGTGGAGCAGGGCGGGGATCCGTCCCGTCGGGTTTTCCAGATGATGATACTGGGTGCCGACGTGATCCAGCTCGGGACGGTCGGCTCCGTCGTACCAGACCTTTTCCGGCTTGTCCGGAAAAAGCATCGTGTCGAAATGCGAAAAGATCGCCGTCTTCACCCGCTCCTGCGGTCCGGTCAGGGTGCTGCCGTACCAGCCGCGCCAGCCGAGGAAGGGCGCATGATATCCGATGGCTCCGTGATAGAAGGTCTTGCCGTGGAACGAGGCGTCGAGGGCCAGCCGGAGATCCGAAAAGGCCGAGTTGAGCACGACTTCGGGCGTTTCCATGAATGCCGCCGCATACTTTCTGCGGATGGCGTTTTTGAGTTTCCGGACAAGTTTTTCATCCGCCAGCAGGGCCTGCAGGCGTTCGGGCGTCCCGTTTTTGAGAACGATGAGCCGGCCGCGGAAGTGCTCTCCCGGTTTCAGTTCGCGGGAGCATTTGGCAACGGCGGGAGTTCCCGGATGGGACTTGAGAAGCTGGGAGGGGAATTTTTCCGTGAGGGCCTCGGCGGCGTCCAGTTCCCATACGGCATTGAAATCGTCGCCGATGAGCATTTTCGTTCCCGCGCCCTCCAGAGCGGCGCCGCCGGGGATCAGGGCAGCGCTGTTGCCCTCGCAGTCCTGTACGGAGAAATCTTTTCTGCCTGAAGCGTGGTACTCGAAGCGTCCGAAGGGCGGCGTGATGCCGCCGAACCCCGCGGCGAAGAAGAGCCGCGATTCGGAGGTGATGGCGTAATCGACGAGAAAACCGTCCTCATCCTGAAGCGGCAGGACCGTGATCCTGACGTCCACGGCCGGGAAATGCGACGAGAACTGCGTCAGGTGGTAGCTCATGTAGCCGTGATGCCACTCCGACTCGATGTCGTTGGACAGATGGAAGTATTTGCTGTAAATATCCGAACCGGGGTTCTCGATGAAACCGGGCGTCATGGCGATGCCGGAGAGAAGAACGCCGTTTTTTGCCTGATAGCACCAGGTGTCGCGCATGTAATCGCTGGTGGCGCCCATGAAGAGCGGCGTATCGCCTGCGAAAGTGAAAAAGCGGTCCGGCGAATCGTCGCCGCCGTGTCCGCCGTAGAGGACCCGGTTGAATGTTTCGAAGGATCCGAATGCCGAACAGCCCGTCTCCGAAAAAGTGTAGCGCTTAGCCATATTTCATCTCCTGCCTTGCGGTTGATCTGCTGACGCCTAAAACGGGTAATTTCTGAGGATGAAGTCCACCAGCGGCTGAGGATCGTCCAGCCCGTGGGGATGATGTCCGTAAAGGGGCCGGTCGAGTATCTCGATGACGCCGCCGGCTTCCTTCAGACGTTTTGAAAAAACATCGATGTTCTGACAGGGGATCACCGACTGATCCTGACCGCTGCGGATGCAGAAAATGGGGATCTTCGCGTCGGCGATGGGCTGAAAGTTGTTGTTGGGAGAAAGGGGGTGACTGCTCAGCTCTTCCACTTTGACGCCGTAGGCCGCGGCTCTTTTTTCAGCTTCGGCGGTAAAATGGCGGCACAGTTCCGGCGCGGCGAATTCGCCGTTGTGACATCCGAACCCCAGATCGCAGACGGGGGCGTCGGCGTAGATGGCGGCGACGGTCTCCGGATGTTCCGCGGCCCATCTGAAGGAAAAGAGACCGCCGTAACTCATTCCCGTCATGACGGTTTTGGGGCAGAACCCCAGATCCATGAGCATCTGATAGAATTTCTCCAGAACGGCCACGCCTTCCCTGTTCATATAGGTGTCGAAGACATCCATGAAAACGTGGTGAAATCCCCGGTCCAGCAGTTTCAGGGCAGGGGTGCGGGGAACGAACGCCTCGGCCCACTGGGCGCACCAGTGCCACGGCAGCCCCGGCGCCGGATTCGGCGGTTCGACGATGAAGCCTTTGCGTCCCTCCAGCTCGAAATTATGCCGTTTGTAACCGTACCATTCGACCGTTTCCGTTCCCGGATAGGTGATGTTTTTGCGTCCTTCGCGCCGGTAGTTTTCCGTACCGGCGAAATTGAGTGCGTGATAGTCGAATTTCATCGGATTGTCCCCTTGTATTTGTTTTTTTGAAAGAGTTTTTTCAAATCGTTCTGCCGAGATCATCCGGCGGGCCGGACGCACGGTCCGCCCCGAGGTTATTTTTCCTTTCCCACATGTCGTCCGATGTCGACGACTCCGGTGTTTTTGCGGGGATTGTCAGGCGTTGCCATGTAGTGACGGTTGAGTTCGTCCGTCGTGTAGCGGTTCTGGTCGCTGGTCCTGAAATCGATGCCGGGACGGGCGGGATCTCCGCCGATGCGGCTGACTTTGCCGCTGGCGGGATCGCGGTACAGCGTGGGAACGGTCCCCCCTTTTTTCCAGTAGCTGCTTTCGATATTGGTCCCGTCGAGCCCGAATGTCAGGTAGTGGAACACCTTGGGCGACATGGGAACGAGAATGTGGACTCTGCTGAGCATGTCCGTCTGCACCTGCAGTTCGTTGTGACCGAACTGATAGCCGATATGGGTGACGCCGTAAACGCGGTGTTCGTCTTCGACGACGAGATAGTAACAGCGTTCTCCGGAAATGTCGAGCGATCTGATGGAGTAGGTGCGCGACCGGGCCGGTTTATGCTTGTCCGGCGCCGAAAGGTCGGGGATCCCGACAGTGATCCGTTTGAACTCGACGCCGCTGTGGATGCGGATGAATACCGAATCCCTGACCTGATATTCGTGTTCCAGCAGATTGTGCGAGACGTATGCGCGCACCTGAAACATGCCGGTCCGGTCAAGATCGTAGTATTTATGGAGCGGGATGGTGATGCTCTTGGTCTCTCCCGGTCCGAGGAAAAGTCCCGTGACGTTCAGTTCGGAATCCTTCCTCTGGGGGATCCTGTTGTTTTTTCGGTCCCGGATGTCGAACAGAATGAAGCCCTGCAGTTTTGGATTGCTGCCGAAAAGAAGCGCTTTTCCGCTGTCGTTGCGGATGGTGATGCAGACGTAGACCGGTTCGTAAAGCATGAAATCCTTGCGGTTGAACTCCATTCTCAATCCGAGCTGGGCTGAGAGCAGAAGGGGCAGGGCGGCCGCGGCGAACAACAGTATTTTCTTCATAGTTACGGTTCCTTGTGACAGATTTGTTTCAGAACGGCATCGCTTACGGTCCCGGGATCGATCTTGTGACAGAGCGTCTCGCTCTTGGGACAGACCTTGTTCATACAGGGAGCACAGGAGGCTCCGCGGCGGAACACCCGGTCCTCCTGATGCCACGGCCCCGTTTTCCGCGGATCCGTCGGGCCGAAGAAGGAAAAGACCGGCGTCTTCAGCAGCGCTGCGATGTGCATGGGACCGGAGTCGTTGCTGAGAACGGCGTCGGCGCTCCGGATCAGTCCGAAAACTTCCGGAAGCGTGGACTTGCCCGTCATATCGGCAACGGGAAAATCCTCAGGCAGACCGGCGAGGACCGCCGCCGCCTTCGCATGCTCGGAAGCGCTCCCGGCGATGATGAAACTGACGTCGCCCGCCCCGTCCTTTATACGGCGCATGATATCGGCAAAGAGTTTCGCCGGGAAGCACTTGCTGGGCCATCTGGCTCCGGGAAAAACGATTATGCGGGATCCCGATTTTCCGGGCGGGACGGCCGCGGCGCTGCCGGGAACAGGGATCTCCGGATCGGGGACGTCGTCGTCGGCTCCCGTGACGAAATCCGCCAGCTCCACATTCTTCGACACGGCGTGAAGGGATCCTGCCTGCGCACACCGGTCATAGAACAGTTTCGCGGCTTTTTCACGGGGCGCGGCAAACCCGCAGAGCGATCCCCGTCTGCGCCGGGCGATCCACGCGAAGAACGCGCTGCGGAAAAGCCCCTGAAAATCAACGACGAGGTCGTACTTTTCGCGTCGCAGGGCGCGGACAAGCCTGAAGAATTCGACCGGACCGCTGAAAACCCCGGCCAGTTTCCTGCGCTCGAAATGGATCCGCCGGCTCACGGGAAACGGGGAGAAATCCAGCAGAGGGTCGAATTCCGGATTGACGAGAAAATCCAGTTCCGCATCGGGATAATGGCGCCTGAGAAGCTGCAGCGCGGGGAAGACATGAAGAATATCCCCGAGACTGCTGGGCTTTACCACCAAGATCCTGCCGACGGCGCCGCTTTTCATATACCGCCGACCAGTCAGTTGCCGGAGGCCAAACGTCTTGCCAGCCGTTCCGGAAGTCCTGCAGCGAGGACCTTTTTCTGAACAGTTTCCACGTCGTAGGGGATGCGGAATCTGGTCACGACCTTTTCATCCGTATCGACGACGGCGAAACTGGCCCGCGGATCGCCGTTCCGGGGCTGGCCGATGCTGCCGATGTTGAAAAGATATTTATGGCCGTTTTTGTAAGTGACCGGCAGTTCGTCGGATGTTGAAAAGTCGGTGTTTTTGTTCTCGTCGCGGCTGTTGTAGAGCCATTCGCTCAGACTGTCGATGCTGCGCTCGCTGCCGCTGGCGATGGGTTTCTTGCAGAAAGCCACGGGAACGTGACTGTGACCGCAGAAGCACAAAGCCGTCCACTGATACGAAAAATTGTCCGCGGCGTGGTGCGCATCGAAGATGTACCCCCAGTTTTCGGGCGTGTCCAGCGTGGCGTGAACAACGGTGATGCCCTGAGGCGATATCTGTGCGCGGTAGTTCTGGGCGCCCAGCCAGCTGCGTTCGTCCTGAGAAAGCTGCGACGCCGTCCACTGGATGGCGATCCGGGCGTTCTGGTTGAACCCCAGGATCTCGCTGCCGCCGCTGGAAGCATATTCGTCGTGATTGCCTTTCACCGATGCGGTGAGCGGCAGTTTTCTGACGATTTCCAGACACTCTTTGGGATTCGCATTGTAACCGACGACATCTCCGAGGGAGATATAGCTGTCGATCTCCAGTTCCCTGCACTTGGTCAGAACTTCCTGCAGGGCCTCCAGATTACCGTGAATGTCACTTAAAACAGCATATCTTGGCATTTTATAACAACTTTTTCATTTCGTTCCGAACAAAACCGCTTTCACAGAGGGAGCATGCCGTCCGCTGTAAGCCGGATTCTGTCCCGCGGAAACCCGCGTGGGCAATCATCTGTCTTTGCGACCAGAACCCGGAGTTCATAACGCCGTGGAGCTGCGGCTCACTCTCTATTTGGTCTTGCTGCGGGAGGAGTTTACCTCGACAACGGCGCTTGCGCAGAACCGTCCGGCGGGCTCTTACCCCGCCTTTTCACCCTTGCCGCATCCGCGGAACGGACGCGGCGGTATACTTTCTGTTGCACTTGTCTTTCCGCGGCTTATGGTCCGCGGCATCCCTCTTTTCAAAGGGACTCCCTGCTCCATGCAGTCCGGACTTTCCTCA
>JAFTDL010000072.1 GCA_017454215.1 Lentisphaeria bacterium
CAAGCGACTCCGGCGTTTCCCCGCCGGCCTCGTCCTGCAGTTCGGCGAGTACGGGGGCCACGCTTTGGGGAAGCGAGACGGTGTCTTTCGAACGGCCCTTGTAGAGGTCGAGCAGTTCCAGCTGGCGGGAGATCTGAAGAAGAGAAAGCTGCTCGCCCGCGCCGTGGCGGTCGATGAGAAGACTGCCCAGATCGGCGAGAAATCTGGCGCCGACGGTGGAGTCGTTGACGTAGTTGCGGACGGCGGAGGGGGTGATGACGCGGCGGATGCACAGTTCGCCCCGGTCGGATTCGAAAGCGATGTCGTCGGCGGCGAGGCGTTCGGCGACGACGGGGCGGAGGTTTTCGGGCACGACGAAAATGCCGGAGATCTCGGCCTTCTGACAGCCGCCGCGGATGGCGCCGTGGTCGGCGCGGCCGCCGAGAAGAAGGTCGACGGCGCTCATGAGAATGGACTTGCCCGCGCCGGATTCGCCGGTGAAGACGTTGAAGCCGGGGGAGAGTTCCAGTTCGGCGGACTCGATCAGAATATAGTTGCTGATTTTGATGAAGCTGAGCATGAGATGAGACGTTTCACCAGTTGACAGACGGCCCGGGCGGCGGCGCGGCGGCGTATGGCCTCGCGTCCGCCCCGCAGATTGAGTTTGAGAACGGTCGTTTCTCCGAAGAGACAGCATCCGGCGTAGACCAGTCCTACGGGTTTTTCGGGGGAGCCGCCGTCGGGACCGGCGATGCCGGTGGTGGAGACGGCGCAGCCGCATCCGAGGACCCTGGCGGCGTTTTGAGCCATGAGGAAGGCGACCTCTTCGCTGACGGCGCCGCGGGTCGCGAGGATGTCGGCCGGAACGCCGAGGACGTCGCGCTTGACTTCATCGGCGTAGGAGACGATGGTGCCTTTGTAGACCCGTGACACGCCGGGAATATCGGTCATGAGAGAGGCGATGAGGCCTCCGGTACAGGATTCGGCGCTGCCGAAGGAGAGGTTTCTTTCGGCGAGAAGCCGGACGAGATAGGCGTACAGGTCGGTTTCTCCGGCGGGGAGAGCGTCCTCGCCCGCGGCGGCGCGGGCCTTTTCGAGGGCTTCGGAGACAGTTTCGGGATCACTGCCTTCGAGAAAGAGTTTCGTGCCTTCGGGGACGGCGGTGTAGGCGATCTCGACGGGATAACTTGCCAGAACGGGTTCGACGAGTTTCGCCAGAGTGGATTCGCCCACGGCGGCAGCGAGAAATCCCGCGGTGCAGCGGCGGACGGGGTCGATCCTGAGCAATTCGGGCAGGAGATAATCGTGCATCATGGGCACGAATTCGGTGGGCGGTCCGGGGAGCAGAAAGATGTGGCGCACGCGGCCGCCGTAGACGCTCGAGAAGGCCAGTCCTGAAGCGGAACCGACGGGGTTGGGCAGATAGTGCCCGCCGGCGGGAACGCGGGCCTGACGGAACTGGTTTTCGGGACAGTGTCCGGTATGGATCCTGTTCCAGAATTCGGCGACTTTTTTCTCGAGTTCGGGGGAACGTTCGAGGCCGCATCCGAAGAAGGAGCAGGCGACGTCGAGGGTGATGTCGTCTCTGGTGGGTCCCAGCCCGCCGCAGAGGATCAGGACGTCGGCGGACTTCATGGCCGAAGCGATGGCGCTCCCGATCTCCTCGCGGCGGTCGCCGACGGCGATCTCCATCGACAGCGGGATCCCGGCGGCCGTCATTTCAGCGCCGAGCCGGGCCAGATTGGAGTTGACGGTGGCGCCTTTGAGAAGTTCCGTTCCGGTGCAGACGACGGCGATGTTCATTTCGAAGCCGAGCCTCCTGAGATCTTCCGGACTATGGCGGCAAAGGCCCGGCCGGTGGCGGTCCTGGCATCGTGGTGGATGAAGGGGGTCCCTTCGTCGCCGTCGCGGCATATCGCGGGGTCGATGGGGATCTTTCCCAGAAGTTCGACGCCGAATTTCCGCGCCAGCGCCTCCCCGGCGCCGGATGAGAAGATGTCGGTGACTTTGCCGCAATGGGGACAGGCGAAGCCGCTCATGTTTTCGATGACGCCGACGACGGGCATTTCGAGCTGACAGCAGAAGTTGATGGATTTGGCCACATCGACGGCGGCGACCTGCTGGGGCGTGGTGACGATGACGGCTCCGGCTTCGGGTCCCAGCAGCTGGCAGATGGTCAGGGGTTCATCGCCGGTCCCGGGAGGCGCGTCGACGACAAGATAATCGAGTTCGCCCCAGGTCACGTCGGTGATGAACTGTTTGATGACGCCCATTTTCATGGGTCCGCGCCAGATGACGGCCTCGTCGGGGTCCCGGAGCAGGAAGCCCACCGACATGACCTTGAGTCCGCCGAAAGAAACCGGGATCATGCGGTCGTTTTCGGCTTCGGGAGCCTCGTCTTCGAGCTTGAGCATCTTGGGCACGCTGGGGCCGTGAAGGTCGATGTCGAGCAGGCCGACGGAATAACCCTCCATGGCCAGCGCCATGGCCAGATTGACGGCGACCGTGCTCTTGCCGACGCCGCCCTTGCCGGACATGACGACGAGTTTGTTTTTTATTTTCGCAAGACTGTTTTTGACGATGACGGCATCCAATCCGCCCGCGGAGGGATTGCCTCCGCACTTTTCCTTGTCGGCCATTTGGGATTCTCCTTTGACAACCGGTGTTTTTCAGCAATACCACCTATAACATACCATACGGAGAGGATAAAATCAATCACGTCGGGAATTTTTCCCGTGCGGAATTTTGATTTTCGGTTTGCATTTCGCCGCTGCGTGCTGTACTTTAGAAGAGTATGGACATGACGGGGAAAAATCGCACGAACGGAAACGCGTTCGCGGTCCGCCTGCCGCGATGCTGCGCGGCGGCGATGTTCTGTTTTGCGGCCGCGCTTCTTTTTTCATTCTCCGGCGCGGAGACCGTCTTCGGCGGAACATCCCCTCTTTCCGAAGGATACCGCATCTCCGCCGTCACATCCGCACATCCGCGAGAGTGCGAAGCGCCCCTGCTCCATGTCACTTCCGTTCGGCAGATGTCCCTCACCGCCCGCGGATACGGGAAACAGTTGCGAGGGATGTCCCGCGGCGACGGGGCGATGCAGGGAACGCCAGCCCCGGAAACCATTCGCACCCCCGTAATCCCGCGCGGAATATTCCGATTCACTGCGGAGATAAGTTTTCCGTACCAAACCCGCGCCCGGCGAACCATGCCGGTGCGCGCCGGGCCCGCTGTACACCATCCGTGATTCCATTCATTTCCCTGCCGGATCATTCGCCGCACAGGCAGGGAACCGGTCCGCCGTGCCGCCGCAGCAGCACCGGGACATTGGCAGTTTCCCCGGTCAGAAGTCTGTTCGAAAAGCACAGCAGTGCGGCGCTTTCGAAACAATTACACACGGATATCACATCATGAACATCAGGGAATTTTTCAAAAAAAACTGGGAAAACATCGTCTGCTTCGGAGCCGCAGGATTGATGGCACTGATCGGTCTGGTCGCTTTCTTGTGTCTCTATAACAGCAGGTAATCCCGCAAAACGAACATCGGGCCGCTCCGAAACTTCGGGGCGGCCCGTTTTCTGCGGACATTCGGCGCTTTTTACGCCTTGAATTCCTGCCATTGGCCGCCGTCGGCGGAATCGCGGGTCAGGACCTCGATGCGCTTTTCGAGTTCGGCCAGTTTGTTCCGGCAGTGGAGAGCCAGACGGCTGCCGCGCTCGAAGGCGGAGATCATGGTCTCCAGCGGCAGACGCTCGTTCTCCATTTTTGCGACGGTGGCCTCGAGCTCTTCGAGAGCCTTCTCGAAGGACAGTCCGGCGATGTCCGCGGGGATGGTGACTTCCTGTCCGGCCATGACGGTCACATCCAGTGCTTGAGCAGTTCTTCCCGCGAAAGGAGCGAGAAGTAGCTGGCGGGGATGTCGAGGATGGTGAACGCCCCTTTGCGGCCCTCCGCGGCCAGACGGATGACGGCGCGGGCATGGGCGACCAGCACGTTGGCCGTGGCCTCCGGATTGCTGCCCCATGCGCAGCGGTATTCCGCCAGCGCGGTGTGCTTCTCCTTGCTCCCGGTGACGCCCGCGGTGATGACGGTGCCGTCGTGGGGGAAGCCCTTGTAGACGGTGTCGAGCTCTTCCTGGGAAACGAAGTTGACGGTGGTGTCGTAAGGCTCGAAATAGCCGGGCATGCTGACGATGGCCCTGGTCACTTCGGCGGGATCGGCTCCGGGTTCGAGCACGACGAAACACTCGCGGGAGTGCATGTCGCCGGGCGCAAGCGCAGGATTCTCACCGCGGCGGACCTTTTCCACCGCTTCGGGAATGGCGTGGGTGTACTGCCGGGCGTCCTTGACGCCCTTGATGGTGCGGAGCGCGTCGGAGTGGCCCATGCTCAGGCCGCCCGCGGGTCCCATGCCGTAGAAGCCGTAGGCCCGCGCGCCGGGGATGAAGCTGTTGCCCAGCACGCGCTCGAGGGAGAAGATCCCCGGATCCCAGCCGGTGGAGATCACGGAGACGTGCCCGGAGGCCCGCGCCGCGTCGTCCATGGCCTTGAAATACTCCGGGATACGGCTGTGATTGTCGAAACTGTCGACGGTGTTGACGTACTTGCAGAGCTCCGGTCCCTGCTGGGGCAGATCGGCCTTGGAACCGCCGCAGAGGATCACCGCGTCGGGAGAAAATTCACGGCTCCACGCGCTCACTTCGGCCAGCTTGACGACGGGAAACGCGTTTCCCAGCTCTCTTTTCACGCGCTCGGGGGAACGGCTGGCGATGCCGATCAGCTCCATGTCGGGATTGTTGCGGATCGAGGCCATGACACCGCGGCCCACGTTGCCGAAACCGGCGATCATCACACGATTCTTTTTCATCGAAGAGACTCCTGCGGTAAAGTTTTTCCTGTTACGGTAATATACCACATTTTTCCTTCCGCTTCAACATGAGAAAAACTCTTTTTTTCAAAATTTCCGGTTCATCCGCTCCGGGAAAACCGTTTTCAACGTTGCAAGACGCGCCGAAGTGTGATACATTAATCGGATGAAATCCCGATATTCTCAAAAACATCTTTCGGAGTCGACAAAATGGCAGAAGAAACGAATCCCGCCGCCGCGGAGAATCCCGGCGATATTTTCAACCAGCGCGTGGCCAAGGTGAAGGAGCTTGAGGCCGCCGGGATCGCTCCCTACGGGCAGGCCTATCCCGACGTGCAGATGATCGCTTCGGTCCGCGACCTCTTCCCCAAACCCGCGGAGGACGCGCCCGAGACCTCCGGTCCCGCGGTCAACGTGGCCGGGCGGCTCGTGGCCAAGCGCGGGATGGGCAAATCCATCTTTGCCGACATGCGCGACAGTTCGGGCAAGATCCAGCTCTTCGCCGGGAAAAACGTCCTCGGCGACGACCGGTTCGCGTTCTTCAAAAAACTGGACATCGGCGACATCATCGGCATCAGAGGCGAACTCTTTTACACGCGGATGGGAGA